>JAPLDY010000053.1 GCA_026391595.1 Bacteroidia bacterium | reverse complement strand
TGATCCCGACAAATAAGTACCTGCAGGAAAGAATACGGTTCCTCCTCCCGCTTTTGATGCAGCTTCAATAGCTTTATTTACCGACGGAGAGTCAAGCTGAACACCATCTCCCTTGGCACCATAGGCACGAACATTGAACACCGAAGTTGAAGCAGTGGTTTTTTTCGCCAACCCCTGCAGTGAAAAGCATATCAGGAGTACCAACAGGAAGAACATTTTCTTTTTCATAATTATCATTTTTAATACCAATATTCAAAGTTATTGTATTCTTGTCTGTCCGTCAGTGCGATTTACAGGCAGCGCATATTTCTCAAAAGCATGGATAATGGGTTGCGCTTTACGGCTATCATCAAAATATCCCCTGCCCCTGCTCATCGGTTCCCACCAGAATACTCCCCTTCCGAGTCCGTCAGGAGTGTTCAGCACTATTTCATTAACTGCTTTTATCCATTCCTCTTGTCCATCAGGAGTCTCGGGAAAGGGCGAGGGATTATTTCTGAAATAATTGCTTGTTCTCCAGTAGTACCCAGTTTCTACAACAATTATTTCCTTGCCATATTGCCTGGCAGCAAACCGCAGATTATCCCTTAAGTCAAGCAGAGTGCCATGCGACCAGGGGTAGAATGAAAATCCAATGACATCATAATCCACCTTGTATTCACGCATTTTGTCAAAAAAGTTTTTTGTCATAGGAATGTCTCCGCCATGATCTACATGCAGCATGATCTTTACACTTTTTTCGTTACCTGTAACTTCCCTGATGGCTTTGATGCCGGCCGAAAGGTATTCCGTAAAGTTTTTCCACCTGCTAAGTTCAAGAGTGTCGTACCTGATACGTCCATCCGGCCAGAGAAATCCATTTCCTATTTCATTTCCAACCTGCACCATATCAGGCATTACACCTGCATCCCTAAGGGCGGTCATCGTCTCCTTAACATATTGATAAACAGCTTTTACCCTTTCGGCATGTGTCAGGTTCTTCCATCCGGAAGGTGTGGGCTGAACCATCGGATTGGCCCATCCATTCGACATCATATAATCGAGAAGGAACCTGTATCCGTATTTTTTAAGATCCTGTGCTGCGGATACAACATACTTAATATCCTGTGTCAGCCGGCTTGATGTCGGTTCATTACAAATCATGATTCTACCCCAGTTATATCCGTGCTCCCTGAATATCTTCAAGCATGGTTTTACTGTGCTGTCGCTATCCATATATTTCTCACCGTTATCCTCCCTTTGTTTGACAAATGAAACATCAAGCCCAAAGGCATAATCGTTCTGGTAAGGAAGATTCTGTGCTTGTAAAAAAGCGGGGACAAAAAGAATTAGAATTAATTTCAGTATTCTCATTAACGAATGTTTTGTTAGTACGTCATTTCCTTTTCTAACTTACCCCCTTCCCTGCCTTCTCCCAAAGGGGAAGGTGTTTGTTTATCCTTTCCCCCTTGGGGGAAATAAGAAAGGGGGTTGATTAAAGATTCTCCGCTAGAATTCTTTGTTCTCAATATTTAAAATCCACTTTTGTTGTTCCTTCGGGCAGCTTGTCGGATGGCGGCGTTGTCCCTGCATGAATTTTATACAGGATTTTATGCATCTGGGTTATTGCTTCAGTCAGCTCCCTGTACGGTCTGTCGGTAACATCAATTATGCCGATGTTATAATTCTCCCCATCACCCCTTCCGGTATTTGCCTCATCGCTCCACTGGAACCAGTGGGCACCAATCACTGCAGGATGAGCAAAAGCATTTTCGGTATAGTACCTGTAGGCCACTCCCCTGTTATACTGGTCTTTGACCTGACATAAACCCGAAGACATCCCTCTTCCGGGAGTTCCGAAATGGTACTCGCCGATCAGGATCGGAAGTCCGGTCAGCGAATATACCTTACTTAAATAATCAGGGTTAGGTTTGTAGGCATAGGTATTGAGACTATAGACATCGAAGATCTTTGCCATTTCAATAATGTAATCCGGAGGTGTTCCTCCGAAACGGATACCCAGGACAAGATGATTCGGATCATACTTCCTGATGGCGCTGGTAACAATATCCAGGTATTTCTGAAAAGTGATCTTACAGAATTCCACCTTCCGGTCATGATTGTTACCTGCTTCAAGGAACTTCATCAGAGTCTTTCGAGTTTCCGTGTCCGGACCTTCAAGAATGGCTGCTACAGCCAGTGACTCACGATTAGGCCATGGTGGCTCGTTTCCTATAAAATACCCTATTATCCATGGATTATCTTTCTGTTTTATCAGCTGTTCCTTTGCCCTCAATTCAACATTATCTGCGAATTCTTTTGACCATACATCCGGGATACCCATAATTTCAGCGCCCCCTCCCGAAGCTCTGAAATAGGTGATATATGGTTTCTGCAAGGCCTGTGAACCTGTTGTGAAGCCCCAGGCATCCATTCTGCGGACAGTCATTTCACTGGCCTTTTCCCTCCAGCTATCTCCATAGCGCCTCTGAAGGTTCCATCCAAGGTAGTTCAGGTTTCTGAAACGGTTCTGTCCCTGTGTACTCTGCTGTGGAGGCAAAGTATCGAAGATGTAATCCCGGCCTCTGGAAGGTGTTCCTGTTGATCCCGGACCTATTCCATTTGAGCTGGTAGAAAGGAAAAGGTGTCCTTCGGGGTCAACAAACCACCAGCGGCCATCAATTTGTTCAACCCTGAAAAAACCGGTTGCTTTCACCTGAGTGTTCAGGTAGCCTCCGAATTTTCCATAGTTGAAATCCCCGGAAGTGAGAATTTTGTTTTCAATGTCCCAGGAGGCCTGCAATTCTTCAAGAGAATTTGCCTTGCCTTCCCATTCTACAGATTTCCACTGACCGAACTGGTCCACCAGCGCTCCCGGAGATAACAGAGAATCACCGGGATCAGTCATTGATAAAGTAACGGAATTGATCTCAAGGGTCGGGTTACCCAATGGTGTTATCATTCTGAACATGATACTGTCGATAACACCAACCGGACCAAAGCCACCCTGCTCGACATTTATAAAACCCATCTTACGGGGCTGGTTCCAGGTTGCGGCCATGTCATTACCCCTGGAAGGCTGAGCCCTGTAAAAGTCGAGCGGAACCACGAATCTCACTAGCGCTCCTTCAAATGGATGTATCCTTTTAAAGAGATAACCTTGTGGGTTTCTCAATCCTACTTCAAACCTCTGGGGAGATGAAGCCCTGAACTCAAGGACCATGAATTCATAATCCGTCCAGTCTGCAGGAAGATCAGGATTAATTGAAGAAACCGCAAAAGCATGTTTTGAAATATCTCCGTCCTGAAAGGTAATTTTTATGGTTTTATCCCTGCTGCAAAAGGTAAAAAGCAACAGGACAAAGATTATGTTTGTAATGATTATCCTTTTCATTTTTAAATTATTAGAAGCCATTATGAAATCTTTTATAAAATTATAATGAATCCAGTGCAATTTTAGCACTGAGAAAATCTGGTGAAGCGGCAAGAGCAGCAAAAAATTCTTCACTGGCCTTACTTTTGTTGCCAAGGCCTGCATATCCCAGTCCTGAAATATAGTGAGGCATCGCCTGGTTGTCGCGTGAAGCAAGGCGCCTTGCAGCAACAAACTGCGGATCAGCCGGATTGTCTGTCTGGCTTGAAACCGTATTTGTACCGGCATCAGCAAGTTCCCTGAAAAGAGTCTCACCATTATCGGAAGGATCAAGTCTCTTTTTAGCGAGAGCCACATAATAACGTTGTTCTCCCTGTGCAAGGAGGCTGTTACCAAAGGTGCGCCCCGGAGGATTGAACCCTGACCTGGGGCCTCTTGATCCGGCATTGATAACTTCGTCCCATGATTGTCTGGCTTTATCTTTTTCTCCAAGGGCATCATATGCACAGCCAGTCCAGTATGCTATCTGAATCTGACGGTAATTACGTCCCTGTTGTGCCCTGAGGTTCTCCGGAGGCGTAAGTGCCATCCTGAAATCATCAAGCGCTTCAGTGTACTTTTTCTTACTGAAGTATTTCAAACCGCGAACCAGATGAGCATCTGTCCATGCCTGACCCGTATTGAAGGCATTACCTCCCTCCCAGATGCTGAAAATATGGTTCTTCATCAGAAGTATGGCTTCATCGGCCTTTCCTGAAAATGTTTTCAGGTTTATCATGGCGCCCAGGGCTTCGTCATTATTGATGACAATTATCTGATTCTTTTCGAGCATCGCAAGGCGCTGTGGCACTGATGCTCCGGCAGATTTATAAAGCCTGTCCAGCTCAGCAAAATGAGTCGGGTAAGGATTGCCGGCAGCTATCGCCTTCTCCATAAATGAAATTGCCTTTGGCCGGTTCTCATCGCCGGTTTTGTGGGAATATGCCTGAGCAAGGTTTCTCATTGCGATTGTCATCTGCGGGTTGAGTGATACTGCTTTTTCCCAGTGACCTATTGCTTCATCAGGCTGCCAGTCGAAAAGGAGATTGCCCATATAATAATGGGCATGGGCATCCCCCGGAATTGCATCAATAGCCCGCTGTAGTACAACAATAGCCTCTGACTGGAATGGAAAAACATATTCTGACGATTGAATTGCGGCTTGTTTCCGGCATTCTGAAGCTTTGGAAGCATCGCCAATTTTTTCATGGAAATAGCCGAGGTAATAATAGACCATCGGATTAATTGAACTCTTGACTTTGGAGGTTTCAATCAGTGTTGATAAAACTAAAATCCCATCATTCCACAGGCCTGAATTAAAGTATTCTGCTGCAGTCTCCTGTGCCGTGATCTGGAATGTGTTCAGTGTTGTAAAAAGAGAACCTGCAATTTTCTCATCCTTTGTGATAAGCCATTTTTCTGCCTTGAGGCGGACGTCAAGAGGATCGGTCTTCCGGGATGCAAACGAAATCAGGTCGAGTGCCTCATCCTGTTTGCCAAGGTGACGAAGTATCGCAGCCTTCAGGCTGTATGCACGAATATTTAATGCATTTGCATCAAGCGACTGGTTGACATAATCAAGCGCTGATGAAAAATCATTTCCGGCAACTGCTATTTCAGCCAGTGAGTAGTAAGAAGGTGCTTTCCATTCCTGGCTCCAGGCAGCCTTATAAAAGGCAGTAAATGCTTCATCGTTCCTTCCCTGGCCTTTTAGAGCAACTCCAAAATAATAAAGCGGTTCAGCATTTTTAGGCGATGTAAATTGAAATGTAAGCCGATCGATCGCCTTGCGGAAATGCTGCTCAGCTGAAGCAAATCTGGCACACTTTAAATCGAGCAATCCCATTCCGGTATTTGCTGCAACATTTCCTGAATCACGTCTGAGCAGTTCAAGCCAATAAGCGTCAGCATCAAGTGAAGGATTATGGAACTGATCTATACGCTGACCGGCAAGAAA
>JAPLDY010000262.1 GCA_026391595.1 Bacteroidia bacterium | reverse complement strand
ACAGGTAATGTAAAGAATGTATTTAGCTAAGACAGAGGGAGATCCCTCACTGCGTTCGGGATGACAGAATGTCTGGGGAAGATTAATGGGAAGGAGCGGCGATTCGCAGAAGGACTTTCCAGAAAAGAGGGTTTGCGTATTCGAATCGCCGCTCCTTCCCTGTTCTACATAAAAAAGTTGTCATTCCGAACGAAGTGAGGAATCCCTCCTTATTATAATATTAAATTATCCGTTAAGTTTCTTTTCAATAAATTTATAATGCAAAAAATCCGTATGTCAGATAAACAGAAATATGTGAACAGAATAATAACAACAGCTGACGGATCCCATACGATTTATGTTCCTGAACTTGATGAGCACTACCATTCAATTCATGGAGCGATACAGGAATCTGAGCACATCTTTATAAAGGGCGGATTTGAACTTTGTAAATCCGATCCCTTGCACATATTTGAAGCCGGATTCGGAACCGGACGGAATGCCATGCTGACAGCAATGAGAAGCCTGAATGGCGAAGGTGAGGTTTTCTATACTGCAATTGAGAAATATCCTCTGGATGGATTAACGCTTGAATCTCTTAATTATGGCATGTTAACGGGTAAGGAAGGAGAGATTATCTTTAATCTCATTCATAATTCCGGATGGGGGCAGATGAACAGGATCTGCAGGAACTTCTCCCTTATGAAGGTCAGGGGAGACCTGGTAACTGACGATCTTGCAGGCTCCTATGGATTGATATATTTTGATGCGTTCGGTCCTGAGAAACAGCCTGAAATGTGGACAAAAAGTGTTTTTAGTAAAATCGCGGGAATAACCGACAGGAATGGAGTATTTGTCACATATTCCTCAAAAGGTGAGGTGAAAAGGAATCTCAGGGATTGTGGTTTTAAGGTAACTCTGCTTCCGGGGCCTCCGGGTAAAAGACACTTTATAAGAGCAATTAAAATTTGAAAAATGTCATCAAAGACTTTTTTACTTTGCTCAAAGTATTAACTTTGCGAAAATTCTAATTAAAAATATTCAATATGAAAATTAAGGGATTATTGGTTCTCTCAATCGTAATGGCCATACTACTTGGCTCCTGTTCGAAAAGCGCAGTAAAATCCGTTAAAATGAAAAGTGATGAAGATTCACTTGCTTATGCATTAGGCACTATTTATTATAATGGTCTGATAGCTGACAGCCTGGATCTGAATCCGCTTTTGATAGCCAAGGCAATGCTTGATGGGAAAGACGGGAAAGCAGTCATGACCGAAGAGAGTGCAAGAGATTACATCATGGTGTTCGTTAATGCTCGCGAACGCGAAAAAACAGCAAAGAAAGCTGAAGATAATTTGGTTTTATATAAAGACTATATTGCAGAGAATGAAGCATTTCTGGTCAAGAACAAGGAAAGATCAGGAGTTACTGTTACTGCAAGCGGCCTTCAGTATGAAGTTATCAGGATGGGGACAGGCCCAAAGCCGACTACCGACAATGTTGTTAAGGTTCATTATGTAGGAACTCTTATTGATGGTACAGAATTCGATTCCTCGATTAAAAAAGGTGAACCTGTCGTATTCCCGCTTTCCGGAGTTATTCCCGGTTGGACAGAAGCCCTTCAGCTCATGCCTGTAGGTTCAAAGTTCAGGATCTATCTTCCGCAAAGTATAGCTTATGGGGCAAACGAAGCCGGTGATCAGATCAAACCATATTCCACACTCATATTTGAAGTTGAGCTTCTTGAAATTGTTGAGTAAATGAGAAGCGCTGAAATTCATACTGTCAAGGGTTTGATGAAGATAAAGTTCTTCGAGAAAGATGCACCCGGCACAGTCGAAAATTTTATCAAACTTGCAAAGAATGGTTTCTATGACGGGCTGGCATTTCACCGTGTCATTCCCGATTTCGTCATCCAGGGTGGCTGTCCGTTTTCGAAAGATCTTAAGGACCCCAGGGTAGGTACTGGCGGGCCGGGATACAAGATAAAATGTGAACTCAAAGGTGAAAACCAGTATCACGACAGGGGAGTGCTCTCTATGGCTCATGCCGGAAGAGATACCGGGGGATCTCAGTTCTTTATCTGCCATAGCAGGACCAATACGAAACACCTTGATAGGCAGCACACTTGCTTTGGCAAGGTATATGAAGGAATTGATGTCATTGACCAGATCCGGCAGGGCGATACAATTGAAAAAATTATTATTCACGAAGAATAAACACAGATGGCATTTGAAACTTCAGGCAGGATCATCGAAATCTCTCCTGTGAACCAGGTAAGTGACAAATTCAGAAAACGGGAGTTTGTCATCGAAAAGAAGGAAGCTGGAGGCACTGCGGTATTTGTTGACTATATCAAGTTCCAGCTTATTCAGGATAAATGTGATCTTATTAATGAATCATTTCTTAACGAGGAAGTGAAGATCTGGTTCAACCTGAAAGGCAATAAATGGGAACGCGACGGCAAGATCAAC
>JAPLDY010000048.1 GCA_026391595.1 Bacteroidia bacterium | reverse complement strand
TATCGTGATTGAAATAAATTTAACATCTGTTTAAAGGTTGTAAATGTACTCAGCGAGGCAGTTGAAGATAAGTTTTATTTCATCAATGTTCTGAAAGATCACTATAGAGAATCGGGAATCTTCATTATCAGGAAATCATTTTATTTTTCCAGGATAAGGTTTTTTTGCCGTGCGTATTCAATCATAAATTCATAAACTTTCGTTTTATCTTCTAACTTCCATTGGTCAAACAGTAATACTACCGGTTTCTTTCCTTTTCTCTGGATTTCAATTTTTGTATTTCTGAGGAGAATTTTTTCAATTTCATTATCCCTGATCGTAATCTCTCCGATCTTTAACTTCCACTTTATTTTTAGATTACCATCGTCAACCATGAATCTGGTTTCATTATATCCCCCTAATGGAGTAAAAAATGTAACTCCAAGGAGAACACAGGCAACTGACCATATCCAGTTTGATAGTGTCAAAGGTTTATCGTAAAAAAATAGCAGGTTAAAAATGCCGAACAATATCCAAAATATACCTACTATTCTCTTAACCCACCTCCATCCTTTACGTTCGAAAATTAAGTTTTCCATTACAATACGATTTATATTAGTTTGATAAAATTACCAAAAAGAATAACTCATGTCAAATGAAAGCTCCCGGAGCTGATCCGAGTGCATTAAAGCTGTGCCCGAAATGAGGATTGCTTCTCTTCTCCCTTCACATAAGGTAATGTAAAATAGAAGCTTGTCCCTTCTCCGGGGAGTGATTCAAGCCATATCTTCCCTCCCATCAGCTCGACATATGCCTTGCATATCGAAAGTCCAAGTCCGGTTCCACCATATTGCCTTGATACTGCACTGTCGACCTGGTAAAACCTCTCAAAGATCTTTGGTTGGTGCTTGGGTGCAATTCCTATGCCTGTATCCTTCACGTAGAACTCGATGAATCCCTCTTTAATTTCGTATCCGAAAGTTATTTTCCCTTTTTTCGTGAATTTGAAAGCATTATTGATAAGGTTTGAAATTATTTGAACAAGCTTGGTGCTGTCAGTCATAATTTCAGCATTTTTCTGCGAAAGAGGAGTCTGGAGGCTCTGTGTTATCTTATGTGGTTTCTCCTTGTAGCTGAACTGCTCACTCAGTCTCCTTAGCGTAGTATTAAGATTTATCTGCTTGATGCTGACCTTCATCTGTCCGCTCTCAATGCTGGCAAGATCAACAATGTCATTTATAATCGACAGAAGCTGGTTCCCGCTCTGGAATATTACATCGGTGAACTGACGCCTCTCATCGTCTGTTATCCCCGGTTCACTTAAAAGTGTTGAAAATCCGAGAATGGCATTCATAGGTGTTCTTATCTCGTGAGATACATTATGGAGGAATGCAGTCTTAAGCCTGTCGCTCTCCTCTGCTTTTTCTTTTGCGGCAATAATCTCAGCTTCGGCCTTTTTCCGTTCAGTAATATCCCTGAAGCTCCACACCCTGCCAACGGTTTTTCCTCCGATTTTCTGTGGTTGTGAATAACGGTCAAATACCCGTCCGTCAAGGAATTCCATCTGGTCCGAAGAGATGGCCTCGGGATCAGAATACAGGAATTTAACCTTGTTTATAAAACTATCAGGATCTTTCAGCTGATCAAGGACGAAACTGAGTGCAGCTTCATCCTCCATTGTTTCAAGAACATTAACAGGGATCTTCCACATCTCGGCAAATTTCTGATTATACTGGACAATTTTGCCATTGATATCAACAACCAGAATTCCATCGGCAGTGGACTCGAGAGTAGCCTTTTGCAAAGAGAATGATTTTTCAAGCTCAGACTCTGCAGTTTTTCTTGAAGTTATATCTTCAACCATAGCAAAAAAGAGCTGAACCTCATCTTTCTTGTTCCGTATAAGAATTATTGTCGACGATCCCCAGATCACCGAACCATTACTTCTGACATATTTTTTTTCTGTACGATAAATCGGGATTTTCTTTGCCACCAGAAGAAGAAGCCCCACTTCATCAGGACCAACATTATCGGGGTGTGTGAAGTTCCTGAAGGTCATGCCATGAAGTTCATCTTCCGAATAGCCTATCATCTTGCAAAAAGCAGAATTTGCTCTTACTATACCCATATCCTTTCCTGTCATAACCATGCCAAGAGGACTGTCTTCAAAGAGTTTTCTAAATCTTTCCTCACTCTCCCTGAGAGTTTCATCAGCAGTTTTTCTCTCAGTTATATCGCGACAGATAGACTGGTAATATACTGCACCTTCAATCTCAAACTTTCGGGCGCTTATCTCAATAGGGAAAGTAGTCCCGTCTTTCCTTTTATGGATTGTTTCAAATGTCGAATATCCCAAAGTGTTAAGTTCTTCCAGGTCGTCATCCACCCTTCCTGCAGTCTCTTTCGCGCGCAGCATCCTGACGCTCTGTCCGATAAGTTCATCCCTTTCATATTGGTAAGTTTCGATGGCCCTGTCGTTGGCTTCTACAACTAAATAGTTATTGTCAAATAAAAATATAATGTCATTCGCATTTTTGAGTATATAATCATAGTGCCTTACAAGTGCAAGCCGTTCAACTTCTGCTTCATATTTGCTGCGATAAAACCTGGCACGCTGATTCCACCAGATAAATCCGATTAAGTAAGCCGTGCTGAGGATTAAGAGAAATAATGTTAAACCAACCATCCAGCCTTGCCTCCCCAGCTTATCAAAAACTTCTTTGCGGTCCTCTTTGGCAACCATATACCAGGGTGTTTCAGGTACCTTCTTCATAACCGCTATTACATTAACGCCGCGGTAATCAATTGCATTGTCAGTTTCCTGTATACCCTGGAGAGCCATGGCTGCCGGAAGTTTATCTGTGGTAACCGGGAAACGAAGTACCATCTCCGTATTCCCGGCATGCCTCAATTCATTCAGATAAACTATTTCATCGCCTTCACGATGGACCAGCAGTGTCTCTGATGTCTTGCTTGCGACAGGCCAGGATGTAATCAAAGGATAGAGGACATTCTGAGGATTTATTCTTATAACAAGCAGGCCGAAAACACCAGTACCCCCTGGTTCTTTAAGCGGAACAAGAAGATCGAGGTGAATAAAACTGACTTTCCCTGTCTGATGAAGGTCAGTAAGAACTACTTCCCCATCACGTATAACCCCGGGCAGTTTATCTTTAAGATAATCGCCAATTACAGTATCCTGATCAGGATAAAAAAGAATGACGTTGCATTTCTTGTCCAGAAAGAGGACATTTTTATAATCATAATTATCAGTAAGCGACTTCAGATCCTCAATGATATCTCTTCTCAGTTTAATGTCTCCCGGGTGCTGAATAAATAGAGAAATTTGTCTCTTCATGGATATATTCTGAGACAGGAATGTACCATCACCGATTCGTTCCCTCCTCCACTGGGTTATCTGCCTGATTTTAAGATCTGCAATTGTTGAGAGTTCCTGTATGCTGTTTGCCAGCGCTTCTTTCTTCTGAACAGTATAATAGGCTACTCCACCAGAAATTATGACAGTTGTTATAATAAAAAAGAGTACAATAAGTGCCCATGGAGTTGAGGGTTTTTGCTGTTTCGGATTCATTATTGAGCTCTTTTAGACACAGAATTTGACGATCACAGGCCAGTTCAAAAAAGTAAAATTAATACTTTCCTTTTAATATAAGCATTGAAATGATAAACAGGATGTCCTTTCTTTTTATTTATGATCGATAGAGGCACTTGTCAAAATAGTCCGGGACTGCATTTTCAGAATTCTTTTCTAACTTTACAACTCTTTAATGAAAACTCAAATCTCGATGAAAACATTAAACTATTTTCTCCTGCTCGCACTTGCAATAACCTTATTCCCTGCTACCTCCGCAGGCCAGAAAAAAACTGCAGGCATCGATGCAATAACTGCTTCAGACCTTGAAAGCTATATGGAATTTCTTGCATCACCGCTTCTCAGGGGAAGAGCAAATGGTGAACCGGGACTTGAAATCGCCCAGGAGTATATTGTTTCAGAGGCTAAAATGATAGGACTTAAACCGGCCAACGGGACTAGCTTCTATCAGCCTTACACCCTAACAAAAAATACCATGAATCCTGATAAAACCATGATAAAGGTTATCATTGGGAACAGTGATACCGTTACCATTAAGAAACCTATATACCAGCTTATTCCCACAGGGCCTGCTGACTATGACGTGAGCGGTGAGGTTATTTTTGCAGGTTATGGTCTTAAACAGGACAAATATGGCTATAATGATTTTGAGAATCTTAAGGCCGAAGGAAAGATCCTTTTAGTAATGGCAGGATCTCCCACATCGGAGGACGGAAAGACAAGCTTGTTCGAAGGAATAGACGGGTCTTCCTTCAGGTCTATCGAGGCAAAGCTGACTGCCCTTCTATTCAGCCGCGCAAAAGCAGTCATAATAGTTATGGATCCAAAATCAGGATTCTCATCTATTGACGAGCGTTTCCCGGGCTACGCCGGTGAGCTTAGCTCCTCAAAAAGCCTCAAGGGAGAGAAGCCTCGTACATTTCAGATGCCCAACATGCCCAAGATATTATTTGCTGACAGGAGTGTCGCTGATGAACTTTTTAAGGGAACCGGCTACACTTTTGAAGATCTTCAGAAAAAGATCGACAGTGAGGTTAAACCATTTACCTTCACTATTCCCGGCAAACAGGTCAGAATAACCGAAGCAGTGCAACAGGGAGAGATCACTCTGAACAATGTAGCAGCATATATCGAGGGAAGCGACCCCATACTTAAAAAGGAATATGTAATATTTTCAGGTCATGCAGATCATATTGGAGCATCAGGTGATAAAATAAATGCAGGAGCCGACGATGATGCATCAGGATGCGCAGCACTCTTGTCGATGGCGAAAGCTTTTCAGAACCTACAAAAAAAACCACTCCGTTCAATCCTTTTTCTGTGGGTTTCAGGCGAAGAGATTGGATTGTATGGATCCCGGTCATATATTAATGATCCGCTCGTTCCGCTTGAGAACACGGTAGCTGACCTCAATATGGATATGATAGGCAGAATAAAAAGTGTCGCTGACACATCCAGCGAAAACCCGATGACTGGTCCGGACAAGGTATTTGTCATCACCTGCAACCAGAGCAAGGAACTTCTTTCCATAGCAGAAGAAGTCGACAAGACTACAGCGCTTGACCTGGATTACAGCCTTAGCGGAAGAAATCACCCTCTTCAGCTTTTTTCACGCAGCGACCATTTTAATTTTGTAAAGAAAGATATACCCGTTTTATTTTTTACAACAGGTTTGCATACCACTTATCATACTCCGGGGGATGTCCTCGACAGAATCGACTTTAATAAGATGGAACTGGTTTCCAGAACAATGTTCCAGATTGGTTACAACGTAGCGAACAGGGAAAAAAGGATCATCGTTGACAATCCCTACAGCAAGTGGTAATAGTTACTTGCTTTTCACGACCTTAAAGGAATGAATTGCAGTTTTATATTTGTGATCAATATCCGGCACACCATTCCCGTTGACATCCTTCATTGAAGTCAGATATTCAACAATGGCAAGCCATTCCTTACCTTCCTGAATGCCATTACGGTTTTCATCAAAATCCATAACGGCACTCTTCATATCCGTAATTGGATTCCCTCTGGCATCTTTCGGAACAACCTTGACCAGACCCTTGCTTAGTTTCTTAATAATGCTCACATTCTCAAGCATATATGAATTGGCCACAATGGAGTACAAAGTTGTGTTCTCCCTTGAAAAATCGACATCCTGAGTGCTTCCGTCGGCACGGACAATGGTAACCTTCCGTATCTTTTTCAGCAATCCTTTGCCGGGATCATAATCAACTCTGATTCCCGCATAATAACAATAATTTGCAGGAGTTGATTGTCCGGCAATATACATTATTTCCAGTATGCCTTTAAGTTCATGACCTGTAACATACAATCTTGAAAGAGGATAACCTGGTACATTGTCATTGCCTAGTCCCATCATCATTATCCTGAAGATATCGGGAGCAGTCTGAAAACCTGGCACGATCCTGTCGCATATCAGTCCTACTGCTACCATAGATATATCAGTCCCTGTTTTAACATGATTGTTGACATAACTGTGAATGGCATCTGCTACAAGAGGACCCAGATTGCTACCTTCAATGTCACCCAGTTCAACACATTCAAGCAAATAATCACTTTCAACCAGTTTTGTGTCATAGTCCATCCCAATTGGTTTCAGAATCACATCATTAATCGATTTTTTCTGATCCTCAATAATGCTGTTGATCGCAGGATCACCAATTATCTTGCTGTCAACCGGGATCAGAGAATAGTCAATCACGTTTACGATGCCATTATTGGCAGTTAATGTCAGTCTGCCAACGTATTGTCCGTGTTCGTATGCCTGGACAATTGGTATTCCGTTCACAATTATCGGTTTCTCGATTTTGGTATGTGTGTGGCCGCTTACTATGACATCAATTCCTTTCACTTTCTCAGCCAGTGTAACATCCTCTCCAATCCAGTTGCCAGACTTATCGACAGCAACACCTGAATGTGAAAGACAAACAATCAGGTCACATTTTTCCGCTTGCAGCTCCTTAACAAGTGACTTTGCAGTCTTAACCTGGTTTGCAAAAGTGACTGGTTTTGAAAAGTCTGCATCATCAACAGCTACTACGCCCAGCAGCGAGAAGAAGCCAATCTTAAGACCGTCCCTTTCAAGGACAAACTTATGTTTAATAGTGCCGGAAGCAAACAATTTCTCGAGGCTATCATCTGAAGTATCCTCTTCATCAAAAACAGCATTACCAAGAAGCAACTGTGGAATTTCACCCTTTGTCGCAGCTGCATTTACGATATCTGCCAGCTTCCCTGGTCCGTAGTCAAATTCATGATTGCCGATTGCGACTGCATCATATCCAAGGGTTTTCATCAGACGCAACTGAAATCCTGTTTCAGGTTCCAGTCCCGTGAAAAGGGTTCCCATCAGGAAGTCGCCTGCATCAACAACCAGAGAAGTGCCTTCATTATTTTGCTTTTCATTTTTAATTATAGTGGCAATCCTTGCAAATCCGCCGATAGTGTTATCGTCATTGACAGAAAGAGGGATGTATGATGATTCCGGGGTATAACCAATAAGCCGGGAATGAATATCATTGGTAAACAGAACCGTTATTTTCTTTCCGGTCTGAGCTCCAAGTGATGAGAGGAGCATAAATAAGAAAATGATGGAGGCAACTCTTTTCATATACAACTTTTTGATGATAAAAATATAGAATTAAATGACCTCTGCTACAATGAAGTTGCTTCCTCCGACAAAAACCAGGTCTGCAGGCAAGGCATTAGCCCTGGCAGTTTCAAGTGCTGTTTTTACATCCGGATAGCTTTCCCCTTCCAACCTGTATGCAGTTGCTTTGGTTCGGAGAATATTCTCATCAAGAGCTCTCAGAACCCTGGCCCTGGTAAAGTAGTAATGTGCATTTACAGGAAACATGGGTAATATAGAGCTAATGTCCTTGTCACTGACGAATCCTATAACTATGTGCAAGTCAGTAGCAGGTATTTTTTTTATCTGCGCCAGCACATATTCCAATCCCTCCTTGTTGTGGCCAGTGTCACATATTGTCAGGGGATCTCTGCCTATAATCTGCCACCTGCCCAGAAGTCCGGTATTTTTTATTACTCTGCTTATGCCGTCTTTAATATATTTCTCAGTAATCGTAAAATCATCCTGAAGTATCTTAAAGATCTGATATACTGTTTGAAGATTTCTTTGCTGATAATCTCCGCCAAGGGGAATTGTTCCATTTATCGACCGGTTATTCTTTAAATCATTTAAAGTGTACTTTCTTTTGCCCGGTGAGGCTTCCCAATCCCGGAGCATACATCTGAAATTGCCATCAGCAAAGAACAAGGGCGATTCTGTTTCCTCAGCTTTTGATATAAATATTCTGCTCGTATCCTGTTGTGTCTCACCAACAATTACAGGTACATTAGTCTTAATAATACCTGCCTTTTCAAAGGCAACCTTCCCGATTGAATCACCCAGAAGGTCCATATGATCATGTCCGATATTTGTTATCACGGAGAGCACTGGATTTATTATGTTGGTTGAATCGAGTCTTCCTCCCAGGCCGACTTCAATTACGGCTACATCGACTTTTTTCCTGGCAAAATGATCAAACGCCATTGCCACCGTCATCTCAAAAAATGAAGGCTTCAGTGAATCGATAATCTCATGATGCTTTTTTACAAATGATGTTACATCCTGCTTCGGGATCATCCGGCCATTCACCCTTATCCGTTCCCTGAAATCCTTCAGGTGGGGAGAGGTATAGAGACCCGTTACCCATCCGGCCTCCTGAAGTACAGACGCAACCATGTGAGATACTGATCCTTTCCCGTTTGTTCCGGCAATATGGATAGTCTTAAATTTACGATGCGGATGTTCAAAATATGAATCCAATGCTAAAGTATTGTCCAGATTGTTTTTGTAAGCTGCCTTTCCGATCCGATGGTAAGCCGGAAGCTGGTTATAAAGGAAATCAAGAGTCTCTGTGTAGTTCATTGTCTTGCGGTCTTGCTTTGGCAGCCGTAGTCCCGAGGACTCGGGACGAAGGCTGGCAGTCGTGCGGTCTTGCAATTGTATTATTTTGATTGTCACCGGAATATTACCATTTATTTCTTCTGATTTTTTCAGGTTCAAAGCGATCAGGAATACCTTCCGGAATTTTCACCGGAACTCCCAACGAAATTATTGAAAGTGGATGGATATGAGAAGGAAGACCCAGCAATCTGCTCACTGCTTCGATCCGTTCTTTTTTCGGTTCAATACCAAGCCACACTGCACCGATACCAAGTGAATGTGCGGCAAGCAATATATTCTGAGAAGCAGCCGAACAATCAAGCTTGTAATAACCCGGGCCATTCTCCTGTGTCTCATCACCGCATACTACAATTGCATGGCTGGCTTCTGAAAGCATTGATGCATAAGGATGTACATTCATTATGCTTTTCAGAACCGACTTGTCGTCAATAACGATGAAATGCCAGGGGCGCCTGTTCCTGGCTGAAGGAGCATACATTCCGGCTTTAATGATAACCTGTATTTTCCCTTCATCAATCTTTTCACCTGTGTATTTCCTGATACTGCGCCGTGAAAGAAGTCCTTCATAAAGTTCCATGGCAGGATACATTTTTCCACAAATTAACATACTTTAATAACAGATCGCAATTTATGGCAAATTTTTAGTAATTTTACATTCCGAAAAAGAGTGATGTTTCAAACATAAGATGCTGTTTATAAATTATTTACATGATGACAAAAAAGCATAACAAGAAACTTTTCATAATTGATACCAACGTTCTTCTTCACGATTATAAATGCATTTACAACTTCGAGGAAAATGATGTTATCATTCCCATTGTGGTTCTTGAGGAACTTGATAAATTCAAGAGAGGGAACGATATAATCAACTTCCATGCAAGAGAATTTACAAGAGAACTCGACAAGCTCTCAGGTGACTTGCTCCTTACTGCCAACATACCGTTAGGGGAGAACCTTGGAAATTTACACATTGAGACCGGAAGGGATTTCTCAGAGAAGGTCAGCGAATCGTTCCCTGAAAGGACAGCTGACCATCGCATACTTGCCATCGCTGATTATGTATGCACTTCCAACAAGGACAAGACCGTCGTCCTGATAACAAAGGACATAAACCTTCGCATGAAAGCAAAATCTCTGGGTATCATCGCCCAGGATTATGAGAATGACAAAGTTGCGAACATAGACGACCTCTACAAGGGAATAACTATAATGGAAGGAGTCAACCAGGAGCTTATAAGCAAACTATATGAAGTTCCTGAAGGAGTTGTTTCTGAAGAATTCAAGCTGGAGTCGGATCTTAAAGGACATCAGTTCTTTATAATGAAGAATAACGGTTCCAGCGCTCTTGCCCATTATAATCCGGTGAATAAGCTTCTGAACAGGGTTATCAAGCAGACTACCTATGGCATTGATCCAAGGAACGCTGAACAGACTTTTGCACTTGAGGCATTGGCAAATCCGGATATCCAGCTGGTTTCTCTGACGGGAAAAGCGGGAACCGGCAAGACTCTCCTGGCACTGGCAGCAGCCCTTGCACAGCACAAGAGATACAAACAGATCTTCCTGGCCAGACCCATTGTTCCGCTTGCAAACCGCGATCTCGGGTTTCTTCCGGGAGACGTCAAGGAGAAAATGGATCCGTATATGCAGCCACTATATGACAACCTCACAGTCATAAAACATAAGTTCAGCCATCAGAGCCCTGAATTTATCCGGATCAATGAGATGATGAAGGAGGAGAAGCTTGTGATAACACCACTTGCCTATATAAGGGGAAGAAGTCTCTCAAGTATTTTCTTCATCGTCGACGAAGCCCAGAACCTGACACCACACGAGATAAAAACTATTATAACGCGTGCCGGGGAAGGAACAAAAATGGTCTTCACGGGAGATATAGAACAGATCGATTCGCCTTACCTCGATACTGCATCCAACGGACTCAGCTACCTCTCCGACAAAATGAAAAACCAGGATATTTTTGCCCATGTAAATCTTGTTAAGGGAGAGAGAAGCTTCCTGGCTGAACTAGCAAGCAAATTATTATAATTAATCTGAAATGAAAATAAGATCATACTTCCTCATGGCTCTGGCTATGTTTTTAATCGCGGGCAGCCTGCAATCCCAGTCAAAACAGAAAAAGGAGAAGGCACCAAAAAAGCCGAAAACCGAAATAATAAAATTATTTACCGGCAAGGACCTTAATAACTGGGCATTCAACCTCAAGGATCCTTCAGTTGATCCTGCCAGGGTCTTTTATGTTAAGGACGGGATGATCCATATAACCGGTAATCCTTTCGGATATATGCGTACTAAAGAAGCATATTCCGATTACGTTCTTCACGTCGAATGGAGGTGGCCTTCAGAAGCGACAAACAGCGGAGTATTCATTCATGCTCAGCTTCCTGATACAATCTGGCCGAAATGCATTGAATGCCAGCTTGCTGCCGGAAATGCCGGAGATTTTATCTGTGCAAACGGCAGCAATATGAATGAAAGAACCGACAAGTCAAAAAAATCTGTTAAAAAAGCAGCTGCTTCATCAGAAAAACCCATTGGCGAATGGAATGTAATGGAAGTCACCTGCACAACCTACACTTTTATAGTTTATGTAAATGGTGTCCTTCAGAATAAAGCAACTGGTGTAAGCTTAACAAGCGGTCATATCTGTCTTCAAAGTGAAGGAAAAGACATTGAATTCAGAAATGTATTCCTTACAAGGCGGAAGAAATAGTTCAATTCATTTAATAATCACCCCCTTTCATTTTCCCCCAGGGGGGAAATGATTAATGCCTTTCCCCTTGGGGGAAGGTTAGGAAGGGGGTCAAGTTTCAATATGAATTTTGAGAAAAAAAAAGTAGCTTTTCATACTCTTGGCTGCAAGTTGAATTTTACCGAGACATCGACAATATCCCGGTCCTTTCCAGTTGATAAGTTCGAAAGGGTGCCTGCAGGGAAAAAAGCTGACATATATATAATTAATACGTGCTCGGTGACAGAGGCCGCTGACAGGAAATGCAAGCAGGCAATAAGAAAATTCATCCACCAGTCGCCGAATGCATTCATTGCTGTAGTAGGATGTTATGCACAACTTCGGCCACATGAGATCTCATCAATTCCGGGAGTCGACCTCGTATTGGGAATCAACGAGAAATTCGATATCGCCAATTATATAGCGGACCATGAAATAAAGAAGGATGCTGAGGTTCACTCATGCGAACTGTCAGCCTCCGACAGGTTTGTTCCTTCATATTCAATCGGCGACAGGACAAGATCGTTCATGAAGATCCAGGATGGATGTGATTACCATTGCTCCTATTGCACGGTCCCCCTGGCAAGGGGAGGGAGCAGGAATCCTGAAATAAGTACGCTTGTAAATGAAACTGTTGCCATTGCAGAAAAAGGAGTGAAGGAGATTGTCCTTACAGGAGTCAATATCGGTGATTTCGGAAAATCAACCGGCGATAATTTTACCTTACTCCTGAGAGAATTGGTTAAAGTTGAGGGCATTGAAAGATTCAGGATATCATCTATCGAGCCAAACCTTCTCACAGATGAACTGATAGAAATGATCTACGGCAATTCGAAGATCCTTCCCCATTTTCATATACCTCTTCAGAGCGGATGCAACAGAATACTGGATCTCATGGGAAGAAGATATAATAGGGAGATCTTTGCTGACAGGGTAGAAATGATTAAGAAACACCTGCCTCTTGCCGGTATCGGAGCAGACGTAATTGTCGGATTCCCGGGAGAAACGGATGACGACTTTGAGGAGACCTTCACTTTTCTCGAAGCACTTCCAATTACTTATTTGCACGTTTTCACTTTTTCGGAAAGGCCAGGCACCAAAGCTGCCGGAATGACAGGGAAAATAAGTCAT
Source organism: Bacteroidia bacterium (assembly GCA_026391595.1). GTDB lineage: Bacteria > Bacteroidota > Bacteroidia > Bacteroidales > VadinHA17 > LD21. Next base: position 40,523 of record JAPLDY010000048.1, on the reverse strand, counting down.
GAAAAAAAAGAAGGAAGAAGCCGGAAGCTCATAGAACTGTCTCATCTCAAACATGACAAATTCCTTGTTCTTAATATAGGAAAAACTGCTGCAGTTCTTTTTGAAAAGACAAGGACCAATAACATGATAACCGGTTACACCGGTAACTATATCAGGGTTGTATATCCATGGCAATCAAAGCTTTCCGGACATATAAGAAAAGTCAGGCTGACAGGGATGTCAGAAGATAACAGAATGAGCGTAGAATTATTAGATTGAAAATATGGTTGATCTGAAGAAGATCTGCAATGAGATTGAAGTTGCAGTCCGGGAAACGGAAAAGTTCATAAGTGGAGAATCAGGAAAGTTTAATATATGCCTTGCGGAAACAAAAGGCCTGCACGATTTTGTTTCGTACGTCGATAAGGGATCAGAGAAAATGCTGGTCGAAAGGCTGAGTGTGATCTTGCCTGAAGCCGGTTTTATTGCTGAAGAAGGGTCCGCAACAAAAAAGGGAGAGAGATACAACTGGGTTATAGATCCCCTCGATGGGACAACGAATTTTGTACATGGTGTACATCCCTATGCGATTAGCGTTGCCCTCACTGAAAATGGAGAACCTGTTGCCGGTGTCGTCTGCGATGTAGGTGGTAATGAAATTTTTAAAGCCTGGAAAAACGGAGGAACATGGCTGAATGAACAGCCCGTAAAAGTCTCTTCTGCTCCCCGCATGGCTGACAGCCTTGTAGCTACAGGTTTTCCCTACAACGAATTCAACCGTCTCGAAAAATACATAGAATGTCTGACTCATTTCTGCAAAATAACTCACGGGATACGCAGGCTGGGTTCTGCCTCCATCGACCTTGCATACGTGGCATGCGGTAGATTCGAGGCATTCTACGAATATGACCTGAAAAGATGGGATGTTGCTGCAGGTATCCTGCTGGTACGCGAAGCCGGCGGCCGGGTCAGCGACTTCTCGGGAAACGAACGAAATCTTACCGGCAATGAAATTGTGGCTGCCAACAAGATGGTTTTCCCTGAATTTCTGGAAAATGTGAGTAAATTTATGCACGAATAGAATAACCACAGGAATGAGCGCAATAGGATATTATATCTTTTATGGCTTCAACTGGATTATTACCCTTCTTCCGCTAAGGGTACTTTACCTTTTTTCGGACCTGATATTTCTATTCTTTTATTATTTCCCCGGCTATCGCAGAAAAGTAGTACGTACAAATCTGAATAATTCCTTCCCAGATAAAAGCGAAAAGGAGATCATAACAATTGAAAAAAAATTCTATCGCCACCTGTGTGATTTGTTTATCGAGACATTCAAGTTGACTCACCTGAGCAGCAGGCAGCTGATGAAAAGAGTGCCCCTTACCAACCCGGAACTGCTTGAAAAGCTGTATAGTGAAGGCCGCGATGTTGCTGCCATACTGGGCCATTTTGGGAACTGGGAATGGCTTATCTGTCTTCCGCTTTATGCAAATTATAAGTTCGTCTCTATTTATAAGCCACTGGCCAATAATCACTTTGATAAATTCATGATCGATAATCGGACAAGGTTTGGCATGACCGTAACACCTATGCAGCATGTTGTCAGAGATGTGCTGAACAACCGGAAGAATAAAATAAGGGCACTCTATTCTTTTCTTACTGATCAGACCCCTGCAAAAGGCGATATCAGATTCTGGTCAAACTTCCTTAACCAGGAAACTCCTGTATATCGTGGCGCCGAAAAAATAGCGTCTAAATATGACATGGCCGTTATTTTTTTCAATATTCAGAAAGTAAAAAGAGGACAGTATTATTTTACTATTGAACTCCTGTTCGAACACTCTGCCGGATTGCCTGAATACGTTATAACAGAAACCCACGTGAAACGGCTCGAGGAGATAATAAAAGAGCATCCCGAGTACTGGATCTGGAGTCATAAAAGATGGAAACATAAAAGGGAACCACAGAATGGTTAAAACGGCTGTCGTCATACTTAACTGGAACGGATTAAGCTTCCTGAAAATGTTTCTGGGTGATGTCGCAGAGAAGTCCTTAAGTGAAGATACTTTACTTTATGTCGCAGACAATGGATCAACTGACGGCTCCTGTGAATGGATTGCAGAATATCACAAAGAAGTAAAGGTCATAAGATTTGACAAAAACCATGGATTTGCAGAAGGTTACAATCTTGCGCTAAAGCAGATCGACTCTGAGTATTTTATCCTTCTCAATTCAGATATTGAGGTGACCGGCGGATGGATTAAACCGCTGATAAGCTATCTTGACGATAATCCGACTGTTGCTTCATGTCAGCCAAAGATCCTCTCATATAAAAACAAAGATCATTTTGAATACGCAGGTGCTGCTGGTGGTTTCCTCGATAAGTTCGGCTATCCTTTCTGCAGGGGCCGGATCCTCAGCCTGGTGGAAAAAGATTCAGGACAATATGATTCCCCTGTCGAAATCTTCTGGTCGTCCGGGGCATGCATGGCGGTCAGGTCAGATGCCTGGAAGAAATGCGGCGGGTTCGATGCTGATTTTTTTGCGCATATGGAAGAGATTGATCTATGCTGGAGGTTTCACAGGATGGGATACAAGGTCTCGTTCATTCCACAATCATCTGTTTACCATATCGGAGGAGGAGCTCTTCCCTACAGTTCACCTTTCAAAACATATCTTAATTTTCGCAACAGCATATACCTTTTATATAAGAACCTTCCCGAAAGGAATTTTCAATGGCATATGTTCTTCAGGAAGATCATGGATGGCATTGCAGCCCTGTTCTTCCTTATTAAGGGTGATGTCAGTAGTTTCAGGGCCGTATGGAAAGCCCATGCAGATGCCCGGAAAAACATTGACAAGCTTAGGCAAAAAAGAGAAATTATAAAGGCGACAGGAAATAATGTGCCGGAAGATCTCATTTTGAACAAAAGCATCGTTTTTGAGTTTTATATCAAAGGGCATAGAACTTTCAACAGCCTGAAAACGAAACTTTGATCTCAATGAAGACTTACCAGCTTTTAGTATTCTTCCTAGTTGTTCTTTTAGTCTATTTCGTGGGAAATGCGTATATTTTTATCAAAGGATATAATGCGATTCCAATACTAAAGGAGCACAAGTCACTTTATGCTGTCATCTTTCTGTCGCTTGCCCTGACCTTCATCTTTGCGAAGATCCTTGAATCAAGGCACTCTACTATTTTCTCAGACTCCCTGAATATAATCGGCGGATTCTGGATGGGCTTTATGGTATATGGATTCTTCTTTTTTCTTATCTCAGATATAGCTGGACTTATTCTTCGTTTTACAAGTGTTATAAATGTGCATAATCTCACTGATTACAGAAAATGGTCATTCATTGTTACGATATCTCTTTCCTTTATTCTTATTACAGGCGGATTCATAAATGCAATTATTCCAAAAGTCAGGGAATATAATGTAACCATACCGAAAAAAACTGAAGGCATCGATAATTTAAAAGTGGCTGCAGTTTCAGATATTCATCTCGGGAGTATAATAAGGAAGCGGAGCATGAAAAAGCTATCAGCTATACTCGCCGGAGTAAAACCGGATGCAGTGTTCCTCCTGGGAGATATTATTGATGGTGAAATGGGGCCCGTCCTAAGAGGGGACCTTCTTCAATATTTCAAAGTTCCGGTGACAAAGGATGGTCTTTATGCTATAACAGGCAATCATGAATTTATAGGAGGTGCAAAACGCACCATCCCTTACATTGAGAGCAAGGGGATCAGGGTACTGAAGGATGAAATGGTGATTCTTCCGGGCGGTATCCAGCTTATTGGAAGGATCGACAGGGATTCAAAGCGGTTTTATCAAAAGGATAGAACACCCCTTGAAATCGTTATGAAAGATGTCGACCATACCTACCCGGTAATTCTTCTTGACCATCAACCGGTAAATCTCAATGAAGCAGTGAAGAACGGGGTGGACCTTCAGCTTTCCGGACATACGCACAACGGCCAATTCTGGCCATTAAACTATTTTACAAAGGCTATTTTCGAAGTCAGTTATGGCTACATAAAAAAAGGCAATACGCAGATAATTGTATCCTCAGGTTTTGGAATATGGGGTCCAAGAATAAGATCAGCAAGCAGGTCGGAGATACTACTTATAAATATTAGCTTTACGGGTAATTAACCTAATCTGCAAAGAGTCTTTTACAGAATGTCATAAAGTTGCTCCAGAGCAATTCCTCTCGATCCCTTTATCAGAATATGATTGCCTTTCAGAGGCTTCGTCTTAAAGAATTCCTTCAGTCTGGATATATCCCTGAATGTCTTGAACCGGAATCCGGCAGATACTTTACAAAAAACAGGTCCGACGAGTATAACATCCTGTAGATTATGGTCTGATAATACTTTATGGATCCCAATATGTTCTTCTTCGCTCTTATCTCCCAGCTCAAGCATATCCCCGAGTATGCAAACTTTTTTCTCTGCTTTTAAGGCGGCAAACGATTCAATAGCCAGACGCATGCTAACAGGATTTGCATTATATGAATCACATATAAGAGTATTATTTTTCGTAACTTTAATCTGCGACCTGTTATTCTGGGGAACATATTTCTCAACCTCATCGATAATGTCCTTCATATCAACTCCCATGAAAAGGCCAGTTGCAATAGCAGCTCTTATATTTTCAATATTATATTTCCCGAAAAGGTGTGTACTTATATTATATGTCTTTTGCTGATATTTAGCAATCATTTTAAGATTCATTTCAGATTGTACGGAATCGATAACAAGGCCAACGCCCGTTGGATCGGAGAATGGAACTGCTCTGTTCACCAGCCTGTAGATCTTCTCTGAAAGGATCGGGTCCTTATCGTTATATAGAGCAATGCCATTTATTTTTCGAAGGTGTTCATAGAGCTCTATTTTGGCTTTAATGACTCCCTCAAAGGAGCCAAATCCTTCTATATGGGCAGGGCTGATATTGGTGATTATCCCGTAGTCAGGTTTAGCTATAAGGCATAAAGTCCTTATTTCGCCTACATGGCTTGCCCCCATTTCAATGACCAACATCTCAGTGTCAGCGGGTGCGGACAATATTGTAAGGGGTACTCCGATGTGATTATTGAGATTACCGTAGGTTGAATGGACCTTGAATTTACGGGAGAGTACGGCAGCTGTCAGCTCTTTTGTGGTAGTCTTGCCGTTGGATCCGGTTATAGCAAGCACCTCGACATTCATCTCTTTTCTGTGATGGGTTGCCAATGCCTGAAGTTCAGCAAGAGTGTCGTCTACAAGAATTGTCTTTTCCGTCTCAAAGGCCGGATCATCAATAACCGCCCAGGAAGCTCCTTTCTCCAGGGCATCAGCAATAAATTTATTGCCATTGTAATTATCACCCCATAATGCAAAGAACAGCTGGCCGTCAGTAACAGTCCTGGAATCGGTGGATATACCGTTCGATTCCGTGAAGAGCTTATATATCTGGTCTGTTTTCATTTTTCACAAATAAGCCTCATTATGCGACCATAATGAGGCTTATTTTATATAAAGATTTCTCTGTCAGAATCCAGCGGGACTACCCACTCTGATCATTGCACAGCGGAATCCAATATCGTCACGTGATTCATTCTGGTCGAGGAATCTTCTGGTTGACGGATTAAGCCAGTAAGCTCTGTCTTTCCATGAGCCTCCCTTATATACTCTTGCATTGTCGTTGATAAGCGTAACAAAATCTTCAACATCGCCGCCTTCTTTCAGCTTTTGAGAATACATCCTGTAAGAGCCTTTCTTGTTATCCGGATCATCTTCATTGATCCAGTCAGTTCCTACTGAAGATTTCTGATCACCATCCCTGTAGTTTCTGTAATCGCCTTTCTGGTAGTTGTACCTGGTAGATACGTCTTTTGATCTGACTGTATCAACATAAAGTTTTCCAAGATTGTCTTTTGTAACGACTTTTCCATTGGCATCACGGCGCAGGTCAGTATATACGTTTCCTCTGAATGGGTTAAATTCATCGACATCATCAGAAGTAAGAGGTCTATAGACATCCGATACCCATTCGTTTACGTTTCCTGCCATGCAGTAAAGACCATAGTCATTTGGCCAGTAAGATCTGACTTCACTTGTAATACTTGCATTATCGTTGAGATTACCGGCAACGCCCATCATATCGCCTCTGCCACGCACAAAATTGGCCATCATTTCGCCGCGGTTTTTCGGAGCTGAATTTCTTACATTATGTCCGTCCCACGGGAATATTCTTCTTTCATATATTCTCTCTTCGAAAGTTGTTCCCATAAGGGCATATGCTGCAAATTCCCATTCTGCTTCTGTTGGAAGACGATAGGAAGGAAGAAGCAATCCATCCTCAAAATTTGTTCTTCTTTCAGTCTGATTAGGGTTAAGGCTTTCCCTCAGCTTATTTGTAACTCCCTCATATTGACCTGCCAGGTAAGCTTCAGTATTAAAATTGTCCTGATTTACCTGATTTGGATTCGGGCTCAGTTCGCCCTCGTCGATAAGAAGCTGTTCGTTCACCCTGTCGGTCCTCCAGAGGCAGTAATCGTTTGCCTTTAACCAGCTTACTCCAACGACCGGGTATTGGTTATAGGAGGGGTGCCTGAAATAATACTGAACATAAGGGTCATTGAATCCCATAGGGCTTCTCCAGACAAGTGTGTCGGGAAGTTGTCTCCTGTATACTTCAGGGTAGTCGGTATAAACCCGGCGCAGCCAGAAAAGATATTCCCGGTAATCGACGTTCGTGATCTCAGTCTCATCCATATAAAATGAGGAAACAGTAACTGTTCTTGGTTTATTGTTCCAGTCATACAGGACATCCTGTGTAATCTGGCCCATGGTAAACCGTCCTCCCTGAATAAGAACCAGCCCCGGCCCTTGCTGCTGTTCGGCGCCAAGTGCAACCTCAAATCCTCCGTTGTCAGGATCATTGTAAGCCCACCCTGTAGTTGAAGAAACATTGGAATCACCTTTCTTCTTGAACAAACTGCAGGACACCAGGAAAAGTGAAGCTAAAAATATTACCGCTAAAGTTCTGTAATTACGCATAACTCCTTTAATTTTATAGCTTTTAAGAATATTCAAATATAATAATTTTTATAAAACCTAGCTTTTTTTGTTCATCAAATATAACTACAATTTAGGAAAATTTATTGTTTTAACAGTTTTTCTTTTATCAACATTATTTAAACCTAAAGCAATACCAGTGTGGTGCTGAAGCGAAAATGGAAGCAGGTTTTCTCCCGATACAACATTAAAACGATAACTGTAAAACACCATAAAGTTTCCCGAACTTATTGAAAATCCCGTTTGCAGATCCAGATTCCCGCCATTATCAGTAAGTATTATAGCATTGACTGACAGGTATTTACTTTCGAGTGATGCTCCCGCGGCTGCAGAAAATATCCCTTTTCCTGTTTCGATGCTCGCAAGAGGAAGTATTCTTATATTCCTTTCCCTGCTGATACTGAAGTCGCCTGCTCCATGAACAACCAGCATTCTTTGAAGATTCCCGCGGGTATAGTCAGTGCCTGAAGGATCTGGTTCAGCAAGGTGTTTGACAGAAAATCCTCCAAAGAACTTTCCTGACATAAACATAATTCCGGTGGCGAGGTCAAAAACTGTTTTTCCGCGTACCGATAATGTTTCTCCCGACTGTAATACGGCTCCAAGAAGAGGATCGATCTGATCAGGAAGCACTGCATTACTGAAGTCGTACCCCCTGTGGTAAAAAGAGGCAGATAATCCTGCACTGACATATAGTTTTTCACTTGCCTGAAGAAAGTATGAGTAGGAAATACCGCCAGCCAGGTTATTGATTATCCCACCGAGATATTCATCCGAAATATAGAAGCCAGCCCCTCCGTGAAGAGAAGGAAAATAACTGTCATAAGACAAGCTGACGGAATGTAGGTTATAACTGTTCCCAGGGTAAAGATTCAGATAAGATAATCTCAATATTCCATTGCCAGCACTTCCCGTCACCGAAGGATTGCTGATCATCGTCGACTGGTAATTCAGCCCTCCCTGCCCCGGACTCCGGGCAGAAATGATCAGTGTGATACAAATCAAGCACAGGAAATACTTTACCATATTCAACAATTTTGCAATATCAACGTACTGAAAACGTTATTATTTTAACCTGACCAGCTCACAAAGAAGCAAAATTAGCATACAAACTAAAACTCATTTCTATCTTTGCCCGGAAAGATGGTAAGATTATTTAAAATATCGGCACTTTTTTTTCTTTTTGTCAGTTACAGCCTTCATGCTCAGCAAGCCAAAGAGAGCTATTCATCCAAATCAGTCCTTTCTGAAGGTCAGTGGTTTAAAATAGCTGTCCTCCGTGATGGCATATACCGAATCGATTACTCAAAGCTTCAGGAAATAGGGTTAAATAATCCTTCTGATCCGCAGATATTTTCAAACAATTTCGGCCAGCTTTCCTTTTATAATGATGATCCGAGACCGGATGATCTGGAACAGATAGCAATATATCTGGAGACCGGCAGTGACGGAATTTTTAACTCCGGTGATTATCTTCTGTTTTACGGACAGGCAACAGGCAGATGGAAATACAACAGTGCATCCGGAGGATATGATTTCATTAAACATTATTATTCTGATACTGCTTTCTATTTTATCTCGTCCGGCAAAGAACCGGTTAAGAAAATGGGAAATGTACAGGTACTATCGGCATCGCCGAATTACTCATCTTCAGAATCGGATGCCCTCTTTATCCAGGACATAGATAATGAAAACCTGATCAAGTCGGGAAGGGAATGGTACCAGACGGTTTCAGCCATAAGTGGAATTTCAATTAATCCCGGATTCTCAGACCTTATAACCACCGAGAAGATGAAATTCAGGATAAGGGTGCTCGCAAGATCTTCAGCAAACACTTTGTTCAGGTTCTACGAAGGGACAACCCTTCACAAGAGTATTCAGGTACAGAATGTCAATATGTTCAATTACACTGGCACCTATGCTCAGATCACGGACTCATCCGGATCAGTTTACCCGCTTTCCTCCTCTCCGGTATTCGATCTGAAATTCTATAATAATGGAGAATCGGGTGCACGGGGCTGGCTCGATTTTGTAAGTATTCAGGGTAGAAAACTGAATAACTTCTCAGGAAAAACTGCTTTCTACTCAGATTCAAGATCCAAAAGTCAAGGCCGTGTTACCGAATTTACATTCAAAAGTCCTTCCTATTCGCCATCTGTATGGGATATCACCAATCCTGGTTCACCAAAAAAGATACAATACACAAAAACGGGTGAAAATGTTTCATTTAAAGCTGGAACGGATACATTAAGATCATATGTTCTCTTTAATGAATCGGGTTACCTTTCACCTTTAATAAAACCGTATTCGATCCCTAACCAGGATCTCCACGGTTCAGAAGCCGCTGACATGATCATAGTCACACATCCGCTTTTCAGAAAATATGCTGATATGCTTGCTGACCTGCATTTCAGTAATAGCGGACTTGTCTCTCTTATTGTCACTCCGGAACAGATCTATAATGAATTCTCAGGCGGGAGTTCTGATATTGCAGCCATTAGGAATTTCTTGAGGATGAAATTTATCAGGCAATCCTCCACACAACACCCTCTTAAATACTTGCTTCTTTTCGGGGACGGATCATTCGAGAACCGCACCCTGCCTCCAAAAAATCCAAATTTCATCCCCACATATCAATCACAGGTCTCAAATATCATAGTATCTTCATTTACTTCTGATGATTTTTATGGTCTGCTTGAGGCTGGTGAAGGTGAGGCAGACGGAACGGAAGATATTGGCATCGGCCGTCTCCCTGTTTCAGACACAACCCAGGCAGGAATGCTGGTCAGAAAAATTGCAGGTTATATTAACGCATCTAACACAGGCGACTGGAAGAATGTGATCTGCCTGACAGCAGACGACGAGGATGGTAATGCACATATGTCTGATGCTGAAGGACTTGCAAAATTACTGAATGACAGTGTCCCTTCATTCAATGTCGACAAGATCTACCTCGATGCTTTCAGGCAGGTCACCACTGCAAACGGGCAGTCGTATCCTGAAGTGAATTCGGCAATAAATGCACGCATCAATTCGGGATGCCTGATATTCAACTATGTCGGCCATGGCAGTGAAACCGGTCTGGCACATGAAAGAGTAATGAAAACTGAGGATATTAAAGCATGGGACAATGGCCCAAGGCTGCCTTTGTTTGTAACAGCCACATGCGAATTCAGTAGGTTCGATGATTTAGACATTAATCTCATAACCAAGGAGATGACCGGAAAAACATCGGCCGGAGAGATGGTTCTCCTTAATGAGAATGGTGGTGCAATTGCCCTGATGTCAACGACGAGGGTGGTATATTCCGCACCCAACTATTTCCTTAACAAGAACATTTATGAAGCAGCCTTTAAACTCGACAGTAAAGGCAACGCTATCAGACTGGGCGATATTATCAGGAAAGCGAAGAATAATTCGGGGAGCGGTCCCAACAAAAGGAACTTTTCTCTCCTTGGAGACCCGGCAGTCAGGCTGGCATACCCATGGCATGGACAGGTTGTTACAGATTCCATAAACCACATATCGGTTATTGACACACCCGACAGCCTCAAAGCACTCACTAACGTGACAATATCAGGACACATAGCAGACAACAGAGGAGTTTCGTTGAACGACTTTAACGGGATCATAACACCCCTGGTCTATGAAAAGGCATCAAGCGTGAGGACACTGGCAAATGACGGTGGACAATCAATAAAATTTGATCTTCTGAATAATATAATATTCAGCGGAAAAACAACTGTAGTAAATGGCAGATTTCATTTTTCTTTTATAGTGCCAAGGGATATTGATTACACCTTTGGGAATGGAAAAATTAGTTATTATGCATATGATCCGGACAAGGATATGGGTGGTTACTACTCCGATATCGTTGTGGGAGGATTTGCCAATACAAATGTCGTCGACACTACCGGGCCGGAAATAAGGCTTTTCATGAATGATACACTCTTCAGAAACGGAGGGCTAACGGACAGGAATCCCAGGATGCTGGCCATTATTGAAGATCCGGGTGGAATTAATACAACCGGATCAGGTATAGGGCATGACCTTACCGGATTTCTCGATAACAATCAGAACAAATCATTTGTGTTAAATAATTATTTTGAGAATGACTTCGACAACTACATGAAGGGAAGAATTGTATATGACCTTTCTGACCTTACCACCGGAAACCATTCCGTTAAGATCAAAGCCTGGGACAATTTCAATAATTCATCAGAGGAGATTATACACTTTATCGTTGAGACGGACGGTAAATTCATACTTACAAATCTTGTTAATTATCCCAATCCTGCAATAGAAAGGACAAAAATAAGCGCCGGTCATAACAGGCCCGACAAAGAGATGGAAATAGTCATATCAATATATGATGGAGCAGGAAGGCTGGTAAGGATCCTTAATACGACAGAATTTGCAACCGGATATCAGCTTTTACCGGTAGTCTGGGACGGGAACAACAGCGGAGGCACAAGAGTAGAAAAAGGAATTTACCTGTACAGGGTGACTGCAAGAATATCCGGGGGAGAAAAAGCCGCAGCCTCGGGAAGAATCATCATATTGTAACTTAAACACAATAACATAGGTAAAAAATTGTTTTATATTTGTACTTTCACAGAAATCCAGGAATGATAATGAAAAAGAACCCGGTTGCACTTGTATTGTTTTTGGCTGCTCTTTCAATCAGCACAACAACATTTAGCCAGGCTGATAAATATGAATATAATCCCATCCAGACGGTAGTTCCGTGGCTTACGATTGCCCCCGACTCAAGAGCAGGGGCAATGGGCGACGCAGGTGTGGCAACCACTCCCGATATCTACAGTATGCACTGGAATCCTGCAAAATTTGCATTTATTGACGGTAAATACGGAGCTGCTATCTCCTATATCCCATGGTTGAGATCTATGGTCCCTGATATTAACATCGCCTACCTTTCAGGATATTACAGATTCGACAAGAAACAGGTCCTTAGCGGAAGTCTTATATACTCCTCTTATGGTAAAATTGAATTTACTGATGAGGGCGGAGCCACCCAGCTTATTGTTAATCCAAATGAATGGGCAGCAGACCTGGCCTACTCAAGGCTCTTCTCGGAAAATTTTTCGGGAGGCGTGGCATTCAGGTTCATCTATTCAAATCTTACCCATGGCTACCCTGCCCAGGGAGAAGATACAAAGCCTGGTATTTCAGTTGCCGCAGATATTTCAGGATATTATCATAAGAATATTAATCTGCTTAACAAAGATGCCCTGATTGCACTTGGTTTAGATATCTCAAATATTGGTAGCAAAATGAGCTATACCGATTCATATTCCGATTTTATTCCTATGAATTTGAGGATCGGATCAGCTCTTACTTATAATCTCGACCGGTTTAACAAGATCTCAATTACGATAGATCTCAATAAGCTGCTTGTTCCTACTCCCGACTCTTCGATTACGGAAGATAAAAATATTTCAGTTCCTGAAGCCTTATTTACATCATTTGGCGATGCTCCTGGAGGTTTTGCCGAAGAGATTCATGAGATAACCTATTCTTATGGGGCTGAATACTGGTACAATAACATATTTGCCCTGAGGGCAGGATATTTTCATGAGAATGCCTACAAAGGGAAACGTCAGTTTTTTACAGCAGGTGCAGGGTTCAGGATGAGCGGTTTCACAATTGACTTTTCGTATCTCATGCCGTTAACCCTTAATCATCCTCTTGCCCGTACACTTCGATTCTCACTCTCCTTTGACAGCAGTGCATTAAGGAAAGCAACCCAGGTAAGCAGATGAATCTCAGAATAGGCCAGGGTATAGACTTTCACCGTCTTGAAAATGGGCTGAAACTCTGGCTCGGAGGTGTCCTTTTACCATCAGAAAAAGGTTGTGTGGCACATTCCGACGGTGATGTTCTTCTTCATGCCATATGCGATGCAATGCTTGGAGCTGCAGCGCTTGGCGATATAGGCCATCATTTCCCCGATAACAGTTCTGAATTTAAAAATATCGACAGTATAATCCTGCTGAAAAGGTCATTCAATCTGATAAGAGAAAATGGATTCAGCATTGTCAATGTCGACAGTACCGTCTGCCTCGAAAAACCAAAAATCGCCTCTTTTATTCCTGAAATGAGATCAGTGATCGCAGCCATCCTTGAAACATCTGCTGACAATATTTCGATAAAAGCCACAACTGCTGAAAAGATGGGATTCATTGGAAAGGAAGAAGGTGTCGTGGCGCTGGCTTCAGTCCTGCTGAAGAAATAACCCCGCGGCCCCCCTGAAGGGGGGTTAAAATCCATTACATATTAAATTATGATTCGGGTTTATAGCCCCCCTTCAGGGGGGATGGGGGGTTTAAATCCCTTCCAGAATATCATCCTCAACCAGATTTGGAACTGTAACCTTCAGTCCTGGTGTTCTTTCCATCTCTCTTTGAAGAGTAAACAGAGCCCCGTCATTCCTGGCCCAGCTCCTTCGGGCAATGCCGTTATTGACATCCCAGCAAAGCATCATTTTAAGCTTCCTGGTGGTATCTCTTGTCCCGTCGAGCACCATTCCGAAGCCACCATTTATTACTTCTCCCCAGCCTACCCCGCCTCCATTGTGAATCGACACCCAGGTGGCCCCGCGGAAAGAGTCGCCTATAACATTTTGTACTGCCATATCGGCAGTGAACCTCGATCCGTCATAAATATTTGATGTCTCCCGGTAAGGCGAATCTGTCCCTGAGACATCATGATGATCCCTGCCTATAACTACAGGAGCTTTTATCTTTAGTGAAGCGACTGCTTTGTTAAACGCCTCTGCAAGTGCAATCCTCCCTTCAGCATCTGCATAAAGTATCCGTGCCTGCGATCCGACCACGAGTCTGTTTTTTCCTGCCTCCTTTATCCAGTGAATATTATCGGCCATCTGCTGTCTGATACGGACAGGAGACTTTTTCATCAGACGCTCAAGTGTTTTGATAGCTATTCTGTCAGTGGTTTCAAGGTCGGCAGGATCATTTGAGCAGCACACCCAACGGAAAGGGCCAAATCCGTAATCAAAGCAGAGAGGACCCATAATATCCTGGACATAAGATGGATACCTGAATTCGCCACCAGCCTTAATGATATCTGCTCCGGCGCGGGATGCTTCAAGGAGGAAAGCATTTCCATAATCGAAGAAGTAGGTTCCCCGGGCAGTATGCCTGTTGATTGCGTCAACCTGGCGGATCAGCGATTTTTTAACATGTGCCCTGAAATTTTCAGGGTCGGAGGACATCATCCTGTTCGACTCCTCAAAACCAAGTCCTGCAGGATAATATCCTCCTGCCCATGGATTATGCAAAGATGTCTGGTCAGAACCCAGGTCAACCTTTATCTCCTCCTCAGCAAATCTCTCCCACACCTCGACGATATTTCCATGGTAACCGATTGACACAACCTCATAATTTTCTTTTGCCTCCCTCACCCTGTTGATCAGCTTATCCATATCCTCAATCACCTCATCAATCCACCCCTGGGAATGGCGGGTGCGGATTGCCATTGGATTCACTTCAGCGATGACTGACGAAATTCCGGCTATCTTTGCTGCCTTAGGCTGAGCACCCGACATACCCCCCAGTCCTGATGAAACGAAAAGTTTCCCTCTCAGTGTCCCCTCTTTTCCGCCGATAATTCTTCCGGCATTCAATATGGTTATTGTAGTGCCATGAACAATTCCCTGCGGACCGATATACATATAGGAGCCTGCAGTCATTTGTCCGTATTGAGTCACACCCATTGCATTGAATCGCTCCCAGTCATCATGTGATGAATAATTTGGTATCATCATCCCGTTTGTCACAACTACCCTTGGGGCATCCCTGTGCGACGGGAACAGCCCGAGTGGATGACCCGAATACATTACAAGTGTCTGATCATCTGTTATTTCAGACAGGTATTTCATTGTGAGCAAATACTGGGCCCAGTTCTGGAATACAGCTCCGTTACCGCCGTAGGTTATCAACTCATGAGGATGCTGGGCCACACTCAGATCAAGGTTGTTCGATATCATTAGCATTATGGCGCCGGCCTTTCGTGAGCGGAAAGGGAAATCATCGATATGACGCGCTTTTATCTCGTAAACGGGACGAAACCTGTACATGTAAATCCTGCCATAATCCCTGAGTTCTTCTGCAAACTCCCTGACCAGTACTTTGTGGAACTCTTTTGGAAAATACCTGAGAGCATTCCTGAGCGCCAGCTTTTTCTCGGCACTTGTAAGTATATCTTTACGTTTAGGTGCATGATTGATTGCCTTATCATAAGGTTTTGGAGCGGGTAGTGGAGAAGGGATACCCTGTGATATAAGACTTTTGAATTCTGCGGAAGTCATATTATATTTTTAATGATAAAGATATACCTTTTTCTCTTTTCTCTTCACTAACTCACCCCCCAACCCCCTCTCTGCTAAAGCAAAGAGGGGGTGTAATTTATTCTGTATCTGACATTTACCCCTCTTTTCGAAGTAGATAGGGGGACTAAGGGGGTGAGTACATGAATAAAAAAGCCGGTCAGAAACTGACCGGCGTATCTCTCATTCCTCTCAGGATTTATATCTTACCTTCCTTTATTATTTCATCGTCCACGAGAATACGGCCGCAGTATTCGCAAACAATAATTTTCTTCCTCGATTTGATGTCGAGCTGCCTCTGCGGAGGTATCTGGTTAAAGCATCCGCCGCAAGCATCGCGCTGAACCGGAACAACAGCCAGCCCGTTCCTTGCATTTGAACGAATTCTCTTATATGCGGTGAGCAAACGGTCCTCAATGAGATTCTGGACTTTATCCAGCTTCTTATACAGGCCTTCCTCTTCCTTCTGAGTATCCATGATTATCTCCTCAAGTTCCGAATTTTTAGTCTCAAGATCAGATTTCCTTTCATCGAGGGTAGTTTCCGATTCCTTGATAAGCACTTTCTTTTCATCTATCTGAACCGTGAACTCCTTAATCTTCTTATTATAGAGTTCTATTTCAAGATTCTGATATTCAATCTCTTTTGAAAGTGAATCGAATTCTCTGTTATTCCTTACATTCTTTTGCTGCTCTTCGTATTTTTTTATCAGGCCTTCTGAATCAGTTATCTCATTATGCTTCTTCTGAACGTTCTTTTCAAGAGCCAGAACTTCATCCCTCAGATTACCAAGTCTGGTCTCCAGCCCGGCTATATCGTCCTCGAGGTCCTGTACTTCAAGGGGCAGTTCGCCTCTGAGAGTCTTTATCTTATCTATTTCTGAATCAACCAGCTGCAGACTGTATAATGCACGCAATCTATCTTCAACAGGGATCTCAGCTTCGTGTGATTTGTTTTTTTCCATCTTACAAATAGTTTATCGGATTCGTATTTATTTCTGAAAACCGGACTGCAAATTTAGGGAATTTTTTGATAATTAGATCGTATAATATTTCAGTTGAGAATTTTTCGCTTTCAAAGTGGCCAATATCTGCCAGCAGGATCTTGTTGTCAGCCTCAAAGAAACTATGATATCTTATATCTGCGCAAACGTAGGCACCGGCACCTGAAGCAATCGCATCGCCAATGAACGGACCTCCGGCACCACCGCACATGGCAACTTTCTTAATTTGTTTTCCTGTTGGCTTTGAGAATTTTATCCCTTTTGCCGTAAAAACGGATCCTAGTGTCTCAAGAAATTCTTTTTCGCTTACCGGATCAGCAAATTCTCCGGTACAACCCAGTCCTGACCTCACGTTATCATTTTCAAGAGGATAAAGATCATATGCAACCTCTTCATAGGGATGCGTATCCAGGAGCGCCCTTACAACCCTGCTTTTCAGGTGGGAGAATAAAACGGTCTCAAACCTTACCTCTTTCTCAAAATGAAGCTTCCCTTTTTCTCCCGCAAAAGGTTTTGTCCCCTCTCCTGCCCTGAAACTGCCTGTTCCCGGTGTTACGAAACTGCATTTGTCATAACCTCCAATGGCTCCGGCCCCAGCACTGAAGATGGCCTCCCTGACCTTCTCTATATGCTCCTCAGGAACGAAAGTTACTAGCTTAAGTAATTTGTTCTTCAGAGGCACCAGCACATGAATATTCTTCAGCCCAAGTTTCTCTGCCATTTTCCTGCTGACTCCGTTCTCAAGAACATCAAGGTTTGTATGAGCTGAATAAATTGCCACATCCTGCTTTACTGCTTTTAAAATGATCTTTTCAGTAATATTTTTGCCTGACAGCTGTTTTATTCCGTTGAATATTACCGGGTGATGGGAAATTATAACGTCACAGCCTGCATATCCCGCCTCATCAAGCACCTCTTCTGTTACATCAAGGGTTACCAGAGCTGAATTGATCTCCTTATCAGGTAATCCATACTGCAAACCGGCATTGTCGTACCCCTCCTGGAATGAAAGAGGTATTGCAGAATCGAGAAATAAAGTAAGGTCTTTTAGTTTCATATATTATCCCTTAAATCTAACAGGAGTCCCTTTATCTTTTGCAGAGATTCGTTGATCTCGTACTTGTAATCTGTCTCCTCCCGTTTGCCTGAAAGTCTCTTTTTTGCACCAGGAAGAGTCATACCTTCTTCCTTTAGAAGATGATGAATGATTTTCAGATTCCTGATATCTTCAGGAGTGAACATCCTGTTGCCTTTCTTGTTCTTCATCGGTTTCAGGATATTGAACTCATTTTCCCAGAACCTCACGGTCGATACGGGAACATCAAGCATTTCAGCTACTTCGCCTATTGGATAATAAAGCTTCTCGATGGGTTTTTCCTTGTATGGCATGGCAATTATTTATATGATATTTCTCCGTACTCATTTATTTTGATCACTGCATCAGGGAAATCAGCAGCTGTAAGATCATGGATCTTCTGAATAACTCGTTTACCCGGATCAATTCTAACTCCTCCGGAGTATTCCTGGTAAACAGGGATTATCCTTCCGGACAGGAACTTGCCGGTTGTATCAACATTGATCCTGATTACCGGAGCAATCCCGTTCGGGCCCGATAGATTGAATCTCCCGTAAGTGCAGAAATTTCCGAGACTATATGCAATGAACCTGTCATTATAGACTTCCACAGCACGTGTTATATGAGGCCCGTGTCCGAATATGACATCAGCGCCGGCATCGATCATCCTGTGTGCAAAATTATAAACGTTGCCCCTGTTCTCAGTATAAAACATCTCATCAGTTTTTGGAACATGCTGATAATCTGCTCCTTCGGCACCGCCATGAAATGATACAATCACAATGTCGCATGTGTCTGCAAGGTGCTTTACAATTTTTTCAGCCTCTGCAATCTCATTTATGCTAACAGTGCCTGCATTGGGTGCAAATGCACAGAAGCCGAAAAGGAGGCTGTCTCTAATTTGAAATGAAAACGGGTATTCAATGAGTCCTCCATATCTGATTCCGAGTGAATCGAGCAGCTGCATGGTGCGCATCCGCGAGGGATAGCCAAAATCGCCGAAATGGTTATTGGCGAGGCTGAGAAAATCGAATCCGGAAACAGCAAGTGCACCTGCATATCGTTCCGGCATTCTGAAAAGGTAGCAGATAGTAGTGTCCCTGCATTTTTTTGCAGGCTCCCCATCGTTAAGGAATGAACCCTCAAGGTTTCCAAAGGTAATGTCAGATTGAGCCAGTGTATCGGCAAGGTTGCCAAGGAGCAATAACGGATTATCGTGAGGGGGAAGGAACCTGGTTGAGGGGAATGCAGTTCCCAGCATTATGTCTCCGACACCGGCAATGGTAACCCTCTTCTCAACATGTGAAGTATCAGCTGATCCGGCAAAAACCCGGAACTGCATGCAACTTATAATAAATAAGAAAATCGGGATTTGAATAAGATTTCTCTTCATGACATGAAACCGGTTTTCCTAATCAAATGATTGTCCGGTATTCGAGGCAATCTCAATCATCTTTTCGTATTCTGCAGGTGTAAGATCGTTAAAGTAATAGTTTACCGGATCTACATTTTTACCGTTAACCTTAATTTCATAATGAAGGTGGTTTGCCAGTGACATCCCGGTACTTCCAACAAATCCGATCACATCACCTCTTTGAACTTTCTGTCCCTTCCGTACATTGAATCTGTCAAGATGCGCATAAATTGATGTTATGCCAAAGCCGTGATCAATAATAATATGATTACCCAAACCTCTCAGGGACGGCATTACATCTTTTACAGTCCCGTTGCCTGTCGCATACACTTCGGTTCCCAGGGGTGCGGTAAAATCCATGCCAGCATGGAATTTGACAATTCTATAAAAGGGATGTATCCTCAGCCCGAATCCTGAAGCTACACGAATAAGATTCTTGTCGGATATAGGCATAATGGCCGGTATTGATCCCAGCATCTCCTCTTTTCTCCTGGCAAGGTTGTACAATTCATCGTAAGATTTTGACTGGACAACAACTTTTTTCTTCAGATGATCAAGTTTTTTGGCTGTTTCGATTACGATGCTGGAATTATCATAGCCCTCAAGGTCCTTGTACCTGTTAATACCTCCCACTCCGCTTTCTCTCTGGGTTGAAGTAATTGGTTCCGCTTCAAAGATAGTTCTGTAAAGATTGTCATCCTTCTCTTCAAGCTGACCGATAACCTTGTCGAGGTTTTCCATATCACGATGGATAATGTCATACTGAAGGGTAAGCTGGTCTATTTCGCGCAGAAGGGCTTTCTCTTTGGGTGAATCGAAGAATGAAGCATATATCGCATAATATACTACAGCAACAAGAAGTGAAGCGACAAAATAAGAGAGGCCTCTCAGCATCACAGCTCTGAATCCCAGCTTTATCTTGTCGAAGCTCAGCGATTCTGGATTAAACCTGTATCTAGATTTTGGCATATCCGTACAAAGATAATCAATTCATAAAAAAACAAGCGAAGGAAGGCCGGGATGGAAGTAAAAATGAACAGTAGTCTGATTATCTGAATATTGAATTTGATCCGAAAGCCTGGATCATCTCATTGAATTCTTCCTGAGTGATATCGTTGTTGAAGAAATTTATGGCATTAATAGGAGAACCGTACTTTTTGATCTCATAATGCAGATGCGGGCCTGTAGACAAGCTTCCCGTACTTCCACTCAGACCTACCAGGTCTCCTCTTTTCACATTTATATCCTTAGGTACGTTGATCGAGCTCAGATGGGCGTAGATTGAAACAAGTCCAAATCCATGGTCGATAACGACATAATTTCCGAAACCACCGGTATTAAAGCCTGATTCGACAACCTTGCCATCACCTGTTGCATAAACCTTTGTATTATAAGGAACCTCGAAATCCTGACCATAATGCATCCTTCCATATCCTAAAATAGGGTGTTTTTCGCGGAAACCAAATCTATCACCCAATCTGAAGGAGGGATCGACAGGGCTTATTGCAGGCAGATGATCCATCTCAAACTGCCATTCCTCAGACTTGTCTTTTATTGTAATAAAGGATTCATTCTGAACATTTGCCATGTTTTTCATCTCTTCTATCCTTTCGCGGGTTGACTTCATAAGGTAGCTGAACTTATACCCGTCAAGGTCTCTGAACCTCTCAGTACCACCAAAACCAGGATTTCTTATCGACCATGGGATGCTGTCCATTTTCAATACAGGGCGGTATCTTATTTCATCTGACATTTTGAGGCTTTTTATTGCTCTCATTGAAAGATCCAGCTCCCTGTTTGCAATAGAATACTCTAGCTTTATATTGTCAATCTGCTGGTTCAGAAGGCGCTCCTTTGGAGAACCGAATGAATTCTGGAACATAACCACATAAAACATGGTTATTGCAGCTGAACCGGAAAACCAGAAAAGAAAGTGCAGGAACCTCTTTCCAAGAGAATGTCTTACCTGCTTGTATTGCAGATCATTAAGATCTAGGAAATATTTCCGCTTACCCATTTTCCGAGGATGGATTCCGAATTTTTATTTCTGGTAATCGACAAATCTAAATCAAATAAATTAATTTTACAAGCCTATATTCGGGTATATTTACATAACAGATCTACAATTACATATGAAGTCACAGGAGCTGAGGCACGAGTTTTTAGAGTTTTTTCGTTCAAAAGGTCATGATATTGTGCCCTCGGCACCGATGGTTGTGAAGAATGATCCGACATTGATGTTCACCAATGCCGGGATGAACCAGTTCAAGGATATTTTCCTGGGCAACAGCCAGCCAAAAAGTGTGAGAGTTACAAACTCGCAAAAATGTCTCAGGGTATCCGGCAAGCATAACGACCTTGAGGAGGTCGGCCATGACACTTATCATCACACTATGTTCGAGATGCTGGGCAATTGGTCATTCGGCGACTATTTTAAGAAAGAGGCAATCGAATATGCCTGGGAATTTCTGAACGGAAGACTGGGAATACCTGCCGACAGGCTTTATGCAACTATCTTTGAAGGTAACCCTGAAGATAAAGTACCCCGCGACGACGAGGCGGCTAAGTATTGGAAGAAATGTTTTTCGAAATCCCCTGACCGCATCATTGAAGGATCAAAAAAGGATAATTTTTGGGAGATGGGCGAAACAGGTCCGTGCGGCCCCTGTTCTGAAATACATATAGATATAAGAGATGATATTGAAAGAGCTGTAACACCCGGACATGAACTGATAAACAAGGGACACTCTCAGGTAATTGAGATATGGAACCTGGTTTTCATACAGTATAACCGCAAAGCCGACGGCTCGCTTGAGGCATTGCCTGCAAGCCATGTCGATACCGGAATGGGATTCGAGAGGCTCTGTATGGTTGTCCAGAATAAAAAATCAAACTACGATACCGATATCTTCCAATCTATAATCAGCGAAATATCAGCAATTACCGGTAAAAAGTACGGATCATCATCTGACAGCGATGTTGCAATGCGGGTTGTAGCCGACCATCTCAGGGCTGTTGCCTTTTCAATCGCCGATGGACAAACCCCTTCGAACAATAAGGCCGGGTATGTAATAAGGAGAATACTTCGAAGAGCTGTCAGATATGGATATAATTACCTCGATACCGAAGAACCATTCATCCACCAGCTGGTTCCGGTGCTTGCAGATGCAATGGGGAGTCAATATCCCGAGCTGAAATCATCAAAAGATCAAATTGCCAAAATCATATATGAAGAAGAATCCGCATTCCTTAAAACACTGGGTAAGGGACTGAAGATGATTGGTAAGATAATAACCGATATGAAAAGCAGCAAGGAAAATATATTTTCCGGAAGAATTGCCTTCGAGCTGTACGATACATACGGTTTCCCTGTTGATCTTACACAGCTTATCCTCAGGGAAAATGGTATGAAACTCGATATTCAGGGGTTTGAAAAGGAGATGCAGGGTCAAAAAAGCAGATCGCGCGAAGACGGAACCATTAATGCAGGCGACTGGGTGATAGTCAGGGATACGGATGATACTGTTTTTACCGGATATGAAAAGACTGAAGATGAAGTGCTTATATGCAAATATCGAACTGTAAAAGTCAAAGGCAGGGAGGTTTGCCATATCGTCTTGAATAAAACTCCTTTTTATGCTGAATCAGGAGGACAGGCCGGAGATGCAGGTTATATCCTTTCCGATAATGAAAGAATAGAGATCACGGATACATTCAGGGAAAATGAACTTATTATCCATGCCGCAAAAAAAGCTCCTGCTTTTCCAAAATCCCAGTTTAAAGCTTTAGTCGATGTCGAAAGACGGCAGATGACCGCAAATAACCATACTGCCACGCATCTGTTGCATTATGCCTTACGGACAGTTCTCGGGAAACATGTCGAGCAGAAAGGCTCACTTGTTACTGCTGACAGGCTAAGGTTCGATTTCAGCCATTATAACAAAATAAGCAGAGAGGAACTTACAAGGGTTGAAATGATCGCCAATAAAATAGTAAGGGAAAACCATCATTCTAAAGTGACTGAAAATATATCCCTGAAAAAAGCCAAAGCCATGGGAGCGATGGCTCTTTTTGGAGAGAAGTACGGAGAGAATGTCAGGGTTGTCGAATTCGGCAACTCGGTTGAACTGTGTGGAGGTACCCATGTAGAGTCGACAGCCAGCATAGGCATAATAAAGATCATTTCTGAAGGGGCAATAGCTGCAGGTATAAGAAGGATTGAGGCGGTAACTGCTTCCAGGGCTGACGAATATATCAGCGAAAAGCTTACTGCAGCCGAGGAGGTGGCCTCTCTTCTTAAGACTCCAGGCAATATACGGGAGGGAGTGGAAAAATTGATCGTTGAAAACAGCACACTCAGAAAAACAATCGAAAAATATCAGAATTCAGCCGCTATCTGTACTCTAAAGGAACTTGAGGCAAAAGCAATACATATAAATAATATAAGGTATATTTCCGGGCTGGTTGAATCCGATTCTCCTGATAACCTCAAGATTATCGCCTTTGAAGTCAGAAAGTCATCCGAAAACAGTGTTCTTGTCATCGGATCTGCAATAACCGGGAAAGCCAATATTGTTGTAATGGTAAGCGACACACTTGTCAGGGAGAAAAAAATAAGTGCAGTTGAGATAATAAAGGAGATCGCTTCTGAAATCAATGGTGCCGGAGGCGGACAGCCGTTCCTGGCGACTGCCGGAGGCAAAAATCCGGATGGTATAATTAAGGCAATCCGAAAAGCTGAGGATTACCTTCGGAAAATATAGGCAATACAGGGTAACAGGATCCGGAATAAGCGCTCATTCACTCTCCCCTTCTCCCATTCCTTCTTTCCTGGCAGTCGAAATATCTCAGCAAATATTCTTTTTTATAATATTGGCTATCTCTGTATTATACAACCATTTAAAATCATTCGTAATTTCTGTTGGCGTTTGTTTGAAATTATTTATTAGAATTGCTATAGGAAAAACTCTGGAAAATGGAAATCAGAAGAACATTTGATCTTATCGACCTTAATGTTGAGAAATATCCCCGTAAAAATATGTACGGCGGAAAGCATGACAAGGAATGGATAACATACTCTACCAAAGAAGTCCGTGATAATGTCAACTGGGTAAGTTATGGTTTGCTTTCCATGGGCTTTCAGAAAGGCGATAAAATTGCCACCATCAGCGGCAATAAGCCCGAATGGAATTTTGTCGACATGGGGCTTGCCCAGGCCGGCTTCATCCACGTGCCTATCTATCCGACTATAAGCTTTGAGGAGTACAGTTACATCCTGAACCACTCTGAAGTAAAGGCAATTATCCTGGGAAACAAAAGTATTTTCAACAAGGTTAAACCTACAGCTGAAAAGTCAGGTCTCCTTAATAAAGTTTTTTCTTTCGATCCTGTCGATGGAGTGAGGTCATTTTCCGAGATAATCAAATCTGGCAAAAGCAATGCGGACAAGTACGCCCCTATCGTCACTGAAATAAGGAACAGCATCAAGCCTGAGGACCTTGTTACCATTATATATACCTCCGGAACCACAGGGAACTCAAAGGGAGTCATGTTGTCCCACATAAACCTGGTATCCAATGCATTATCTACATCAAAAGCGCATGATCTTGGATATGGTCACAGGGCTATGAGCTTCCTTCCCCTCTGCCATGTGTATGAAAGAATGATGAATTATCATTTTCAGTATAAAGGCATCAGTGTTTACTATGTCGAGAACATGGCAACAGTCGCCGATGATGCCAGGCAAGTAAAACCACATATTTTCAACACAGTACCCCGTTTACTTGAAAAGGTTTACGACAACATCCTGGCAAAAGGAAAGGATCTTACATGGGTGAAGAAGACAATATTTTTCTGGGCGGTAAGCCTGGGGCTCAGATACAGGCTTCATAACAATTCTACATTTTACAAGCTCAGGCTTAGTATTGCCAGCAAGCTTATTTTCAGCAAGTGGCGTGAAGCTCTTGGCGGTGAGGTTCAGGTTATTGTATCAGGAGGTGCAGCACTTCAATCGAGACTGGAAAGGATCTTCTGGGCTGCAGGTATGCCTGTTATCCAGGGCTACGGACTTACCGAGACATCACCCGTAATAGCGGTTAATCCATTCAGGATACCGGAGATAAGATTTGGAACTGTCGGACCGGTACTCGAAAATGTTGAAGTTAAAATAGCTGACGACGGAGAGATCCTGTGCCGTGGTATTAACGTAATGATGGGCTACTATAAGGCGCCGGAGCTTACTGCAGAGGTAATTGATATGGATGGATGGTTCCATACAGGAGACATAGGAGTCTTTGAAGATGAGAAATGGCTGAAAATAACCGACAGGAAAAAGGAGATGTTCAAGCTTTCTGCCGGCAAATATATTGCACCACAGATAATAGAGAACAAGCTCAAGGAATCAATCTATATCGAACAGGTCATGGTCATTGGAGAAAATGAGAAGTTCGCCAGTGCCCTTATCTCTCCGAACTTTGTAATTCTTCACGACTGGTGTTCAGAACACAAGATCCAGTTCCGCGACAACAGCGATCTTATAGATGTTCCTGAGGTCATCGAAAGATATTCCAGGGAAGTCAGGGAAGTAAATAAATCACTGGGCGAACATGAACAGATAAAGAGAATCCGCCTGGTAACCGAAGAATGGACACCCCAGAATGGGGAGCTCTCGCCTACACTCAAGCTTCGCAGAAATTACCTAATGGAACGGTATAAGGACCAGATTGCTGAGATCTACTTTGGTGGCGAAAAAGATTCAAACGTGCTGTCGAGGATCAGGAATGGGATTACAGGTATCCTTAAGGGATTGCCGAAATTTTAAGAAGCGTTAACACGTACTCACCCCTTTGTGTTCCCCTTCTCTCCGCCAGTCGGCGCAAAGAGGGGGAATTCATTAGTATACAATTAAATAGCCCCCCTTCTTTGCTTCAGTAGAGAAGGGGAGCCGGGGGGATGAGTACATTCCGTAATTTTCTTAATTTTGAGCCGTTAATCATTGTGATGAGCAAAAAACTCTTTTGTTTCTTATTTATAGTTTCGATGGCAATCGTTTTGCTTCTGCCTTCATGTACGCCCGGATCATGTTTCGAGGAGACAAATTCTTATGTAAAAGCTGCTTTCTATCTTGAAAGTAACGGCAAGAAGACTTCGCCCGACACTCTTACTCTATATGGCATCGGACGAGATACAAGCACCATCTACAAGAAAAGCCGAAGTGTAGGTCAGGCCCTGCTGCCTCTTGATGCTTCTTCAGAGGAATGTGGTTTTGTAATCAGAATAAACGGTATCAGCGATACTATCTCTTTCACCTATTCCACTGCAATACATATGATATCAAAAGAATGCGGCTATACTTTTTATCATACAATTGAAATGCCTGTTTATACAAAAAGAATGATTGATACAGTTACTGTCACAAAGAGCACTATTACAACATTGAATGAAGAGAATATCCGTATATATTATTAGCTTCCTTGCGGCCCTGATCTGCATTCCATCAATAGGACAACAGGACAAAGTAACACCCGTCGACAGTGTTATTGTTCCGCTTAAAATACGTGCTTCAATTGAAATGGCTGGTCCTGTTATTTATCTGACCGACAAGAATATACTGAACATGGAAGCTTCAGTTATTGTTGATTTGAATGAGAAGAGGTCACTTTATTTCGGGGGAGGTTATTCAGATTATAACTACTCCCAGTATAATTATAGTTTTCTTTCTAAAGGATCCTATTTTAAAGCAGGCATCGATTTCAATATCCTGAGGCCTGAGGCAGCTTTAGGAAAATACTGGGGTGGAATTGGAATTCATTATGGCTTGAGCAGGTTCACCTCGGAAACACCTTCGCTGAAACATGATAACTATTGGGGATCCGTTTCGCTTACTCTGCCCCGTCAATTAAACTGGTGTCACTATCTTGAACTATCCGGCGGTTTTAAGGTGGAGGTTCTCAGGAACTTCAGCATCGGATGGCTGATCAGTATCAGGAAACTTATCTACACCGGTGCACCCGTAGACCTTAGACCGGTTTATTATCCCGGATACGGGGAGGGCGGCAGATCATTGACCTATGGCCTTGGCTATTACATTTCATATAATATCCCATTTAAAAAAATCAAAGTCCAGATCAAACCTGAACCGGTAGAGGAAACTGATGAAAATGCAGAAGACGTCGATACCGGCAATACCAGAAATATAGGGAGACAGGGGATTGGTGATTAGTGATTGGTGATTGGTGATTAGTGATTGGTGATTAGTGATTGGTGATTGGTGATTGGTGATTGGGTAATAGTTGCAGGTTTCCTGCTAAACAGCAATAATCCTATAAATGTAAGGAAGCCATTAAGCAGAATAAGTTCGAATCCGAATTTATATCCATCGAATAATTGAACAGAATACTTGCTCAGGAAGAAGCAAATTACAGGAGATAAAACTGCAATTACCGGTGTTATATTATCTTTTACGCTTCGTTTGGTAAACAAACCGAATGAGTACAGCCCCAGCAGCGGTCCGTAAGTGTACCCGGCAATTGTGAACAGTTTATCGATCACTGCACGATCATTCAATAAACTGAATATCAATATGCTGATAAAAAACAGCACCGAAATAGACAGGTGCACTGCATACCTGATCCACGTCGATTTCTTTTCAGAAAGATCTTCCCTTTTATTAAGCCCCAGGAAGTCGATGCTCACCACTGTTGTCAGGGAAGTCAGGGCACCGTCTGCACTCGGGAAAGCTGCTGAGATCAATCCTACAAGAAATACTATTCCTGCCACCGGCCCCAGATATTGCAGGGCAACAGTCGGAAACAGATCATCTGACAAGCCTACCTCAACACCACGGCTTCTGGAAAAAAGCAGCAGGAACCCACCCAGAAAAAGAAAGAGAAGGTTGACAAATACAGTAATCCCGCTGAATGTAAACATATTCTTCTGTGCTTCCTTCAGGTTCTTACAGCTCAGGTTCTTCTGCATCATCTCCTGATCAAGCCCTGTCATTGTTATTGTAATGAACATTCCCGAAAAGAACTGCTTCAGGAAATGCCGCTCATTAGTCCAATCTGTTATGAACATCCTTGAAATACTGCTGTGACTTATATCCGAGAAAAGCCTGGTGACCGGCGTACCCATCTCCTTGCTGATGAAAAATATCGAAAGTACCACGGCCAGCAGCATAAATGTCGTTTGCAGAGTATCAGTCCAGATTATTGTCCTTATGCCGCCTTTAAAAGTATAAATAATGATAAGTATTATGAATACCATGGCATTTACCCAAAACGGGACATTCCATGCATCAAAGACAAAGATTTGAAGCACATTTATTACAAGGAACATTCTTAGCGATGCTCCCAGAATCCTTGATATTATGAAAAATCCTGCACCTGTCTTGTACGACCAGAATCCAAAACGCTGTTCGAGATAGCTATAAATAGAAGTGAGTTTAAGCCTGTAATAGAGAGGCAGCAGGACAAGTGCAATGACATAATATCCGACCAGGTAGCCGAATACTACGACCATATAGCTGAAGTGTGTCTCTTTCACCCACCCGGGAACCGACATGAAGGTGACTCCCGAAAGCGAAGCGCCTATCATCCCGTACGCAACAACGAACCAGGGCGATTTCCTGTTGCCAATGAAAAACGACTGACTATCTGCTTTCCTGGCAGTTATCCAGGTTACTGTAAACAGCAGAAGTGTATAAAGAATAAATATACCTAGAATGATTCCGGGAGCCATAAATTGAAAATAAAGATACAAGAATAGCAAAAAGAATGCATCTCAAAAAATGCCGGACTTTTTTTAAAGCAATAATTGGATTATTTTTGACCAAAATAATTCTTTATGAGTTTTAACGAATTCCCTTCAAGGCTGCTGGAAAATGCAGTGAATGAATTCGCATCACTTCCGGGGGTAGGGAGAAAGACAGCTTTCAGGCTGGTAATGCATCTGTTGAAAAGAGACGCTGATGAGGTAAGACGATTCGGCGAGACTATAATCAGGCTTCATGATGAGATCCACTATTGTAAGGTATGCAACAGCATCTCCGATTCCGAAATTTGCAGTATTTGCAGTGATGATAAACGCGACAGGTCTGTCATCTGCGTGGTCGAAAACATACAGGATGTGATGGCTATCGAAAACACTCGCCAGTACAAGGGTTTATATCATGTGCTTGGAGGTATAATCTCTCCAATCGATGGCATAGGCCCTGCAGATCTTAAAATCGACACTCTCGAAGAAAAGATCATGAGCGGTGGAGTCAATGAAATAATATTTGCTCTAAGTACCACAATGGAAGGCGACACTACAAATTTTTACCTTTTCAAAAAGCTGAGCAAATATAATACTTCGATCACAACCCTGGCAAGAGGTGTTGCAATAGGCGATGAGCTTGAATATACAGATGAAATCACTCTTGGCCGTGCCATAAACAACAGAAATCTGTACCAGCAATGATAAAATTGGTGTAATGGAGCTTTCAGTCATCATTGTCAGTTACAACGTCAGGTATTTCCTTGAGCAAGCTTTGCGATCAGTGCGCAAAGCTTCGGAAAATATTGATTGTGAGGTTTTTGTTGTCGACAATAATTCAACCGATGGTTCGTGCTCAATGGTCACCCGGGAGTTCCCGGAAATAAAGCTGGTCATGAATCCCGTTAACAAGGGATTTTCAGCAGCCAATAATCAGGCTTTTAAGATGGCTTCCGGCCGCTATATCCTTCTTCTTAATCCAGATACTTTAGTCGAGGAAAATACCTTCAGAAGCTGCATTAGTTTTATGGACAGCCATCCCGATGCAGGAGCTTCCGGGGTTAGGATGATCAACGGGAAAGGGAAGCTTCTTCCTGAATCAAAGAGAGCCCTCCCTACACCAAGAACTGCCTTCTTCAAGATGTCAGGATTATCATATCTATTCCCGAAATCGCGGTTTTTCAACAGATATTACCTGGGGCATCTCGACTCTCTTGAAACAACAAAGGCTGACATAATATCCGGAGCCTTCATGTTCCTCCGGAGGGAGGCTGTGGAAAAGACCGGACTGCTGGATGAAGCGTTTTTTATGTATGGAGAAGATATTGACTACAGTTACCGGCTTCAAAAAGCCGGATATAATAATTACTATTATCCTGAAATAAAGATAATTCACTACAAGGGAGAAAGTACCAAAAAGGAGAACCTGAATACAGTTGTCAATTTTTACAGAGCAATGGTAATATTTGTAAAAAAACATTTTTCCAATGGCAGCATGAAAGGTTTCGTCCATTTTATTCAGGCTGCTATACTTTTCAGTGCAGGCCTCTCTTTTTTAAGAAAGTCCTTTAAAAGAGCCCTCCTGCCCATTTTCGACATAGCTGCTGTTTTTCTCGCTTACCGGTTTGCAACGGTTATTTGGGCATTACATAAGTTTGGTGAAGGCTATCGGTACCCGGGTTTATTTACCGACTTGATAATTCCGGGTTACACGTTGGTGATCATTCTTTCAATAGCCCTGTTCTCCGGATACAGGATCCCTTCAAGGATTCTAAATCCTCTAAAGGGGATCTTTTCCGGCTCTCTGATCATTCTCATTATATATGCTCTCCTGCCTCTCAACCTCAGGTTTTCAAGGGCAATAATTATCATAGGCGGATTGTTGTCTGTCTTGTCTGTACCCTTTTACAGGTTGCTGCTTTCATTCCTTCGCCCCGATATCGCAGAAAATCCTCTTTCCATAATCCGTAAAACCGTCATTGTTGCTGACCAACAGGGATATTCAAGAGTACTTGATCTCATTGAATCAACAAAGGCCCGTAATATAATTGCAGGAAGGGTAAGCGTACTTAAGGATGATCTGGCTGAGGAAGTTCTTGGGAATCTGACACAGCTGAGTGAAGTCCTTAGGGTCAACAGGATAAAAGAGGTTATTTTTACCACACGCAACCTGAGTGCTTCCCAGATAATCAATTCGATGCATGAGATTTCAAATCACAATATCACCATCAGAATTGCTTCTGCTGATGAAAAATATCTTCTTGGTAGCAGGTATATAAGTCCGAAAGAAGACTTGACACCGTTCATTAAGTCTTCTTTCAGAAAAGGAGATTAGTAACTCCAAAAAGATTTATTCATTTTACCGGCTGCAGGCAGAACAAATTGCCCATAATTGTGTTACTAGAGTACGGAATAAAAGTAAAATAATGCATCTATGGTACGCATGAACATAGTACTCCCGGCAATGGGCGAAGGTGTGATAGAAGCCACCATCAACAAATGGCTTGTTCCCGAAGGAGCAAAGGTAAAAGAAGATGATCCTCTGGTAGAAGTGGCTACGGATAAAGTCGATTCTGAAGTTCCTGCACCTTCTGAAGGAACCATAGTTTCAATAATTGCCAGGGAAGGCTCAACCATTAAAGTGGGTGATATAATCGCCATAATTGAGAATAGTAGCCCACCGTCGTCTGAAGAATCCCGTCAGGTAATGAGGGAGGTCGAAAGAGTAAGGGAAACAATTGCAGAGATAAAAAAAGAAAAAAAGGAAGTCCAATCCCTGTCGCGCGATCTTAAGAGCAGGACCCCATCAGGAAAATTCATATCTCCACTCGTAAGAAGTATATCCGTACGTGAAAACATAACCTATACAGATCTTGACAGGATTACCGGAACCGGTATGGATGGGCGGATCACAAAAGATGATATATTGAAGCTCCTGGAATTAAGAGAGAAAGAGGATGCTATAAAAGCTGTCGAGGCTTTAAAGACTGCAAAGAAGCAAGAGAAAGCAACCAGCATGCAGGGCGGAGATGAGGTTATCGAGATGGACAGGGTCAGGAAACTCATAGCTGAACATATGGTACTTTCAAAAAAGACCTCTCCTCATGTTACCTCATTCATCGATGCCGATGTAACTAAGCTTATTAACTGGAGAAACTCAGTAAAGGAAAAATTCTATTCAACAGAAGGTCAGAAGCTTACTCTTACGCCTATTTTTATTGATGCTGTGGCCAGGGCATTATATGATTACCCGATGATCAATATCTCGGTTGACGGAAACAATATTATAAAAAAGAAAAATATAAATATCGGAATGGCAACTGCGTTGCCCGATGGAAACCTGATAGTTCCGGTGATCAGGAATGCCAACGAAAAGAGTCTTACTGGCCTGGCAAGAAGTGTCAACGACCTTGCTGAGAGAGCGAGGAAAGGTAAGCTTAAACCAGAGGAGATAACCGGAGGCACCTTTACAATTACAAACTTCGGAAGCTATAATAACCTTGCCGGAACTCCTATTATAAACCAGCCCCAGGCAGCAATTATGGGAACGGGAGCCGTCAGAAAAATGCCGGCGGTGATTGAAACCCCGGATGGTGATGTAATAGCTATCCGCCATATTATGATATTGTCGCTCAGCTACGATCACAGGGTGATAGACGGCGCTCTTGCAGGAAAGTTTCTTAACAAGGTAAAAGAGATCCTCGAAAACTATTCATCCGATTTGGTTTGATAGCATTTATTTAACCATTAGTCTATCCCTTTTTCATCAAACAATATTCCTGTTTGGCACTTAATTATTATCCATTCGTAAAAAAGGCCCGAATGTTTTTGACATTTTTACTAATATTTCTGTTATATTAGTAGCCATAATTTTAGAAACATAAGACATAAAACCTTCCTGCTTGCTAAATTTTGTGCAATGTGATTGCAAGATATCGGGCACGGGGGTTTTTCTTACCATTTATATCTGATTGAGAAAATGAAAAAGTTTATTCTGCTAACAGCTCTCCTGAATATTCTGGTAAGTAATGTTTCGTTTTCCCAGGCAAAAATTGAGAATAAATTGAAGTTTTATGAAGCTGAAGGATATGTTTTGTTTGAGGAATATAAGGAAGCCCTTAAGCTGTACCAGGAGCTTATAAAGTCTTATCCCAACAATTCAAATCTCAAATTCAGGATCGGCCAGTGTTATATCAACATTCCTGCTGAAAAGGATAAATCACTGGCTTATCTTGAAGATGCGGTAAAAAATATTAATCCTGATTACAAGGAAGGTAAATTCAGGGAGACAGGAGCACCTTTTGATGCATACTATTATCTGGCAAATGCTTACAGGATAAATAACCAGATCGACAAGGCTCTTGAAACTTATGAGCTGTTCAATAAGAACCTGGATACTAAAGTTTACAGACCGGCAATTGTAGATCTTCAGATCCAGTCATGCCTCCATGCAAAAGAACTGATGAAGACACCGTTGTACATCAGGAAGGAAAACCTCGGCGACATTATTAACGATCAGTACCCCGATCTGAACCCTGTAGTTTCAGGAGATCAGAGTTCTATGGTCTATAACAGGCTGGAACCATTTCAGGAAGCCCTGTACTATGTAAAAAAGGTTGACGGGAGATGGAGTAACCCATTGAACATTATTCCTGATCTGGGGCTAGGACAGGAAGCAGGCAACTACGCCACTTCACTTTCACACAACGGCAATGAGCTTTATATCTATCGCCGCGGAACAGATTACGATGGTAATATTTATGTTACCAGGAAAATCAGCAGTGAACGGTGGTCAAATATCGTCAAGTTGAATGACAATATAAATACAAAATACTGGGAAAGCCATGCTACTTTATCGCATGACGGGAAAAAACTATATTTCACTTCCAACAGGAAAGGAACTCTTGGAGGACTTGACATTTATGTTTCGGAAAGAGACAGCGCTGATGCATGGGGTCCTGCCACAAACCTCGGTCCTGTTATCAACACCGAATATAATGAGGATACACCTTTCCTCAGCGAGAATGACAAAACGTTGTTCTTCAGCTCAGCCGGACACTACAATATTGGTGGCTACGACATCTTTTATTCAACTCTCCTCGAGGATGGACAATGGTCCACCCCTATGAATATAGGTTACCCGCTGAACACAACTGATGATGATCTCTTCTTCCATCCGTTAAATGACGGATATCAGGCCTATTATGCAATGATCTCCGATGGCGGTTTCGGACAGTCTGATATCTATAGGATTGAAATATTCTCAGATCAGAATCCACGTAAATTCACGGTAAAAGGGAACGTTAAGGTAGCTGATCTTAACATCACCGCCAACGACAGTGTTTTGATCACATCGACTAATCTGAAAGAAAAGGAGAAATCGGTAGTAACCTACTCTGATCCAGTTACAGGTAATTATGAATTTGAAGCACAGCACGGCGATTATGAAGTTACATTTGAAGCTCCCAACAGCGAAAAAGTAAGCAAGGAACTGAATCTTTCCCTTACAGCTACATCCGATACCTTTATGATACCCGGAGTGGTACTGCCTAAGACCGATTTTGTTGCCGACTTTAAGGTAAACTCAGCGAGGACCTCGGGAGATACTCTTGTATTCCCGCTTAAAACTGAACCAAAATCATTGCTGACTGTCGAGAAATGGACCGGCGATTCGCTTATCTCTTCTGAAAGTTTCGTTATAAATGATACTGTTTTCAACTTTAAGATGGCTAAGCAGGCTGGTATCGACAAGCTGAAATTCAGACTCACAGACAAATACGGAAATATTACCACAACTCAAGTTCCTGTAGTTTATGAAGCTCCTGAAAAGGTTGTCCGTCCTGAATACTCAAGTATCATTGCTAAAAAGCAGATTGCAGCATTCACCGGAATGCAAAAGAACCGTGCCGATGATAAGCTGAAAAGGATCATTGAGGAAGCTGACATTGAGAACCACCAGTTTGGTACAGTGGATGATGTGGTTTCATATATCAAGGACAGAGCGGCCCAGAGCAATATTAAACCTGAAGATGTTGATAAATTAGCTCTGAAGATAGCTGTCATGGATAACGTCCTGACTCAGGCAGCAGTCGATCTTCTGGAAAAATATGCCGACGGTGATATGAAGAAGATCCTTAGCGAGATTGATATCTATAAATTAAAGCTTAAAACATGGACTGACCTCCGGAATTATATTATTTCAAGATCAGGTGGCAAGTTAACCGCAGAGGATCTTAATAACCTTGCAGCAAAAATTCTTGCAGAGAAAGAACCTGAAGTCATTACACCTGTAGAGCCTGTCGTTCAGCCTGCGGAACCAGTTGAAGGAGTAAAACTCTGGTACCTGTGGCTGCTGCTTGGAATGGGGCTTATTCTGTTCATTATCCTCTTTAAAAGGAAAAAGGATAAGGGAAAAAAGTCATGATTTAGTACCCGTTTTATTTGCTGATATTTTTTATTAGTTTTGTCAGCAAACCAATAGCTATGAGAAGGAGTATCCTGTATCTTCTTCCAGAATTTTTCTTGTACACTCTTCAATTATCAGAACCGGATCGGCTTTCTGATGTTAACAACCATATCATTATCAAACAAAAATAAGACGGAGCCATGGGATTTCCGTATCCAAAAAGTATTATATTTGTTATAATGAAAAATTTCAGGGGAAAAATAATGTGCCTCAGGTTGCAGCTATTGACTCTGATAATTTTCCCGGTTGCCACCTTAGCCCAGTCCGCCAAAGAACTGAAAGCGATCTTTGCTCAGGCTGAATCCTACTACCTGTATGAAGAATATGATCTGGCAAACCAGCTCTATATCATCATGGAAAATCCTGAGAACCTGAATTTAAGCTATAAGATCGGCACATGCTATCTTAATATCCCTGACGAAAAAGAGAAAGCGATTTCTTACCTCGAAGCTGCAGTAAAAAATGCAGTATACGATGCAAAGTCAGGATCCTTCAAGGAAAAAAGAGCCCCTCTGGATGCCTATTTCTATCTTGGTAAAGCATACATGATCAATAGTGACCTTGAAAAAGGGCTCAATACACTTCAAACTTTTGCCAACCTTGCAAAAGAGATTCAGAAAAAGGACGGGATAAAAAACGTTGAATTTGTTGATCAGCAGATCCTTGCGTGCAAAAATGCAATGCAATTTGTCGAAAAACCTGTCCCTTTAAGCAAGAAAACCCTTGGCCCCGGCTTCACCCAGGGCTCAATGAATGAAAATCCTGCTGTCAGCTTCGATGGCAACACAATCGTATATACCGAACGAAGAGGTCTTATCAATGTGATCCTTTTTTCAAAGAGGATAAGAGGCAAATGGCAGAATCCTGTTGAAATAACTGACCAGCTCAATGCAGGCGAAGATTGTTCAACATGTGCACTCAACAGCGACGGCACAGAACTTTTCCTATATAAGAACGATATGTTCGACGGTAATATCTATTCTTCGAAATTCGTGAATGATGCCTGGACACCCATAGTCAAGCTCAATAAAAATATAAATACCAAATTCTATGAATCCCATGCATCAGTCTCTGCGG
This sequence comes from Bacteroidia bacterium, assembly GCA_026391595.1. Lineage (GTDB taxonomy): Bacteria > Bacteroidota > Bacteroidia > Bacteroidales > VadinHA17 > LD21. Next base: position 4,322 of record JAPLDY010000048.1, on the reverse strand, counting down.
ATGATAAAAGACTTTTCTTTACCAGCAACAGGGAGGGCGGACAGGGAGGACTCGATATTTACATGTCGGAGAAAGAATCATCCGGAGACTGGGGTGTGCCTGTTAATCTAGGAACTTCGGTGAACACATTATACAATGAAGATAATCCATTCATAACAGAAAACGACTCCCTGCTCTTTTTCTGCTCTGAAGGCCATAACTCAATGGGCGGTTATGACAACTATAAAAGTCGTAAGACCGGTAATGAATGGAAAAAACCGGAGAACCTGGGGTATCCTGTCAATACCACGGATGATGATAAATTCTTCCAACCCGCAAATAATGGAATGAACGCATTCTATTCGATGAAAACTGATTACAAGAAAAGAGATATCTTCTACCTCGGACTTGGAGGTCTGGATGTCAACCAGATATACGAAATAACCGGTAATTTCCAGCTGAATGATACATCCTTATCTGCCAGCAAAATCAACAATATTCACATCCTCAATAAGACCTCAGGAGACACGCTTTACAAAGGCTTTCCGGATAAGACATCAGGAATATATTCAATCAGCGTAGCTCCAGGAAGTTTCAGGGTAGCCTATTCAGCAAAAGGCTATTTCACTACATCAATTGATACAACTATTGTCCAGGACAATCCTGAACTTATGATCACGCTTGACGTGATACTTAAAAGAGATTCCTCTCTGATAGAACCGGTGGTCTACGAAAAAATTAATCTTTCTGATATACCCGTGGTTGAAGCAATCGACAGCAGCATCCTTATTAGAAACATGCATGTGAATAATGTGGATGATTTGATCGATTCTGATGTCCTCTATTATACCGTTCAGGTTATGGCCCTTTATAATCCTGTGGACGTCAGCTACTTCAAGCATATTTCCGATATGAGGGTGATGTATAGCGAAGTTGATAAATTTTACAGATACACAACAGGCCGCTGCACAACGAAGGAAGAAGCAGCTGCTTTGAGAAAAGAGTTGATAAGGAAAGGGTATCCAAATGAAATCTTTATCAAAAAAGTCTCTAAATAATGAATAGCCTATTAAGAAGATCTACTTTAATTGTCTTTATTATCAACTGGTTCACTCTGCTTAATTCGCAGGAAGTAACTACTAAAGAATTCATCAGATCTGTTCAGACAGCTGATCTGGTGTATTTATATGATAAGGACTATGAAAGAGCTGCCGGATTATATAAAGCTCTTCTGAATGCACATCCTGGTAATGCTAACCTTGCCGCCAAACTGGGATTCTGCTACCTGAATATCGATGAGAAAAAACAGGATGCCCTGAAACTTCTTGAACAAGCCTCAAAAAATATTGCCATCGAACAGGAGTATGTTTTCTATGGAGAAAAGGCTCCTGCAGATACATACTTTTATCTGGCTGCAGCATATCATATGAACGACAGTCTGAAAAAAGCGATTTCAATATATAATGATTACAGGAAAACACTTGGGAAATTTGATGCTCCACAGGCAGAATATATTGACATTCAAATCGGTGCCTGCTATTATGCCATGGAAATGAAAAAGAAACCATTAACTATATTGTCGGAACTTTTTGCCCCATGGCTCAAGGACTACCCGGGAGCATGCAATCCTGTACTTTCAAAAAATGATTCTGTATTTATTTTTACTCAAAAAACAGCAGCTAAAACCCGGATCTTATGTTCTTTTAAAACCAATGGCCAGTGGGATCTGCCATCTGACATTACCGGTCAGCTTGGAGGCTACGACAGGTTCTATTCAAACTCAATTACGGGAGACGGTAAACTGCTCATAATATTTCTTGATGATGGTGCTGATGGTAATCTTTATTTCTGTCAAAGGGAAGATACATTGTGGACTAAAATCAAGAACCCTGGCAAACCCTTAAATACTATTTACTGGGAATCATTTGGGTTTATAACACCTGATGGAAAAACCCTGTTCCTTGCCAGCAATAGACCCGGAGGAATGGGAGAACTCGACATTTGGGTATCTGATAAACTTTCAAATGGGACATGGGGAGATCCTGTTAACTGCGGAGATGTGATCAATACACCCGAAAATGAAGATACTCCGTTCTATGATCCAACAAATAATGCCTTAATCTTCAGTTCTAAAGGGTATATAACTATGGGAGGGTATGATGTTTTCAGATCTACTAAAATGGGAGACACCTGGACTAAACCTGTTGGAATGCCATATGCCTTCAACACCACCACAGATAATACTTCTTTTATTCTAAACAATAATACCCCTGGTTTTGTTGCGAGCAGGTTCGACACAAAAAGCCAGTCAAAGAATATTTACTCAATTGTGGCCATCGATCCTGTCGATGAGATAACAGTTGCTGAAGGAAAAGTCATCCTGAAAGACGGGATGTCAGTTAATCCGGAAAAAGCATCAGTTAAGGTTACAAATCTCAAAAAGAAAACAACACCGCAAGTCACCGGTGTTAATCCGGACGGATCCTTTAAATTAGAAATAAAACCAGGTGACTATCAGGTTTTGGTAAGCCATGCAGGATATCAGACCGACACAGTTCTTTTAAATATTCCTCTGTATTTCCAGAGTCATAAGATTGTGCTCAACCCTGAGCTTACTCCGGAACAGGTAGTTACCGGCACTTTCCTGACTATCAAAAATGTACTTTTTGATTTCGACAGTTACGCACTCGACGATCAGGCCAAGTCAGGGCTTGAAGCGATTAAACCAATTGTTTTCAGCTACCCTGACCTTAAAATGGAAGTCGCAGGGTATACGGATCCAAAGGGAAGTGCAGCCTATAACCTTAAACTTGCTGATAACAGGGCACAGAGCGTTATTGACTACTTATCATCAACTGGCATACCTGCATCCAGTTTTGTCAAAAAGGCTTTTGGTGAATCCAATTTTGCTGCAATAAATACCAACAGCGATGGTTCGGATAATCCGGAGGGCAGAAAATATAACAGGAGGGTGACTTTCGGAATAGTCGATCCTCATTCCGGTATAGTAATCAGACAGGAGTCCTTCACTCCTGAACATCTCAGACTTATATCATCAATAAAATATAGTGTCGTACTTAAAAAATCAAATGAAAAATTGCTTCCCGGATATTTCAATAACCTTATGCTAAATGGATTGATGTTCATAAGAACTTTGCCCACTGACGCTGGATTTGTCTATTCGATAGGAGTATTTTATAGCAAACAGGATGCAGATAAATATCTGGCCTATGCTAAGGAAAAAGGATTTCAGGATGCATATATTGTAGACTATTACGAACTTAATAAATGAACTTTTTATCAAAGCTTGCTTTTTCTGTAATCTTCCTTACATCCTGCATTTCGTCAATACTCTCGCAGGAATCTTCCAAAAGAGATCTGATCAGGGCTGTCCAGGAAGCTGATATTTCATATTATTATGATGAGGATTTTGCAAAGGCTGCTTCTCTTTATGAGCCTCTTGTAAAAGCTTACCCTGATAATGAGAATCTTGCTGCCAAACTTGGCATTTGCTGCCTTAATATTGATGGAAGGAAAAAAGAAGCTCTCGAACTTCTTGCCAGAGCTTCCACAAATGTTGTTGAAAACGAAAAGGATTATACAGAATATGGAGATCAGGCACCTCTCGATACCTGGCTGTACTATGCTATAGCATATCACAGGAATGATAGCCTTGATAAAGCATTGTCGATGTATTATGATGTCAAAAAGAAGCTGGGAGAAACAGACATTTTCAGGATGGATTACATCGATAACCAGATAAGGGACTGCAGATATGCCATGCAACAGAAGAAGAAACCCCTGACAATAATCAGTAACCTGTTTGCTCCATGGCTCATCGATTTTCCGGGTGCATGCAATCCGGTCCTGTCCAGAAATGACTCAATCTTCATCTTTACCCAGAAGACCGGCGATAAAACCCGCATCCTCTGCTCCTACAAAAAAGGTGCCTGGCTGCCCCCGGAGGATATCACAAAACAGCTGGGAGGATATGACAGGTTCTATTCAAACTCAATCACAGGCGACGGAAAATTTCTCGTCCTTTATCTGGACGACGGTGGCGACGGGAACCTTTATTTCTGCGAGAGAAAATATAATGCCTGGACGAGGATTAAAAACCCGGGAAAACCAATAAATACGATTTACTGGGAATCTCACGGTTTCATAACCCCGTAGGGAGTATAGGCCGTATAAAACTCGCTGCGCGAGGCGACCATATCGACCACGGCCGGAATGAAATGGTCGTAGCTGCCGCCGCCGAGGAAGCAGGCAGCAGCCGTTGCCGGCGTGTTTTGCGCGGCCAATTCAGACAGATGGGCGGTCAATTCCATTTCGCCCAGGCC
>JAPLDY010000121.1 GCA_026391595.1 Bacteroidia bacterium | reverse complement strand
ATAGGACTTAAGCTGCAGACAAATCAAATAGGGTATATTACATTCTTCACTGATCTGGGCATCGATCCAAAAATAGCAGTTGGAAGAAAGGTGGATATCCCTGCAAATGACATAGAAAACAGAAAAGCCCTCTCTGAGATAAACTTGTTTAACATTTCTTATCATATCATCGCCGGTATTGAATATGCTGTAGGGGGAAATACCGCAGTTGTTCTGGGCCTGGGATTTGAAAATAATTTCGCTGATCTTACACAAGATAACATGGATCAGTTTATTGATAAAATTTCTCATAAAATGGTCTCAATACGTTTAGGGGTCAATTTCTAATTCTCCTCCAGATGAAGATCTCCGTCGCACAGATAAATTACCATATCGGGAATTTTGAAAAGAATAAGGGACTGATCTGTAATGCCATAATAAAAGCAAAGGCAGAAAAAGCTGATCTTGTCATCTTCTCTGAGCTGTGCATACCCGGCTACCCTCCTCTTGACCTGCTCGACCGCATCGATTTTATTGAAAAATGTTCTTCTGCAGTTAAGGAGATAGCCAATTGCTGCAAGGGTATAACCGCAATTGTAGGATCACCGACGATAAATCCAAATACCGAGGGAAAAAAACTGTTCAATTCAGCTCTTGTACTTTCAGAAGGAAAGGTCATATTCTCAGCCAACAAGGCACTCCTTCCGACATATGATATTTTCGATGAGTACAGGTATTTTGAGCCTGAAAAGAAGTTTTCGGTCTTTAAATTCAAAGGACTGAAGCTTGCCATTACCATATGTGAGGATCTTTGGGATGAACAGCATTTCGATAATGAATTTGAAAAGAGAAGGCTTTACACGCTCTCCCCGATGGAGGAGCTGTGTAAACAGCATCCTGATCTGATAATAAATATTTCTGCCTCTCCCTTTTCGCACTCCAGGATAGAATCTAAGGCAGAGATATTCAAAACAAAAGCAAAAAAATACGGGATCCCCGTTATACAGGTAAACCAAACCGGTGCCAATACCGAACTTATTTTCGACGGGGCATCAATGATAATTAACAACCGGGGAGAGATGTGGCGGCGCCTGCCATTCTTCGAAGAGGCTTTTGTTACTTTTAACACTGATGATATACTTTCAGGTAAAGATCCTGAGGGTGACTTAAAAACAGAACATGTTGAACTGATCCATAAAGCCCTGGTTACAGGTATCCGCGATTATTTCTCAAAGACGGGATTCAGGAGCTGTATACTCGGTTTATCGGGAGGAATTGACTCTGCATTATGCCTTACCCTTGCAGTGGAGGCACTGGGAAACAAAAATGCACGTGCAGTGCTTATGCCCTCAAGGTATTCCTCGGAACACTCAGTAAAAGATGCCGTAGATCTCGCAGAAACACTTGAAATAAAGTACGATATTGTCAGCATAGAGAAACCGCTCAACGCTTTCGGGGAGATACTTGAACCGTTATTCATGGGAATGAAGAGCGATGTAACAGAGGAAAACATTCAGGCACGGATAAGAGCTGTCATCCTGATGGCAGTTTCCAATAAATACGGGTGCATACTTCTCAATACGTCGAACAAGAGCGAAGCTTCAGTGGGATACGGAACTTTGTACGGCGACATGGCAGGAGGCCTTTCAGTCCTTGGAGATGTCTATAAAACTGAGATTTACAAGCTTGCCGGTTACATCAACCGGGACAAGCAGATAATACCGCAAAATACAATTTCAAAACTGCCCTCTGCCGAGCTGAAGCCTGGTCAGTTTGATACTGATTTACTTCCTGAGTACAGCATACTCGATTCAATTCTTTACCAGTATATAGAGCTTCAGAAACCTGCAGACAGGATAACGGGAGAAGGTATTGAGCGGGCAACAGTTGAAAGGGTCATCAGGATGATCAACAACAATGAGTACAAAAGATACCAGGCTCCGCCGGTGCTCAGGATATCATCAAAATCGTTCGGTGACGGAAGGAGGATGCCTCTTGTTGCCAGATATTGAATAACAACAGATCTTATTCGCGGAAGAAGACTCTTTTCACTCTTGGCGGAATTGAAGTAAGTATCTCATAGGGAATCGTCTTGCACTGTACAGCAAGCTCATCGATCCTGATATTCTCACCGAAAATCTCTACTTCATCGCCGGCTTCCGCACTTATTCCGGTAATGTCGACCATACACATATCCATACATACATTACCGACAATCGGAACCCTCCTGTTATTTACGAGCATATTACCGTTCCTGTTCCCAAGTTTCCTGTTCAGGCCATCGGCATAGCCCACCGGGACAATCCCAATTATGCGTTCATAGATTGAAACGTCTGCGCATCCATATCCGACCGGTTCTCCGGCAGGGATCATTTTTACCTGAGAGATCCTTGACCTGAAACTTCCTGCCGGTTTAAGGTTAAGACCTTTAAATTCACCTGCTCCATAAATCCCAATCCCCGGCCGTACCATTTCAAACTGGTACTGTGGGAAACGGACGATCGCGGCTGAATTGGAGATGTGCCGCAGAAACTGGTATCCGGTTGCATCACTGATCTTTAAAACAGCTGTAAGAAAAACTTTTACCTGCCTATGAGTAAAATCATCAAATGCTGGATCATCGCTGGCTGCGAAATGGGAGAAAACGGAAGCCACTTTTACCGACTCTGCTGCGCGTATCCTTATGGCGAGGGCATCAATTTCGTCGGGCATGAAGCCAAGTCTGTGCATTCCAGTATCTATCTTGATATGAACCGGGTACTGTACAAGACCATGTTTTGAGGCTACCTCAGCGAATTGCTCAAATGATGACAGGCTGTATATCTCGGGTTCGAGATTATACCTTATCATTACTTCTGAGGAAGAAGGATCGGGATTCATCACCATAACCGGCATGGTGACACCTGCATTACGAAGTTCCACGCCCTCATCGGCGATGGCGACTCCGAGGTAACTCACCCTGTGATATTCGAGCAGACCGGCTATTTCGGCAGGTCCGGCTCCATAAGCAAACGCTTTCACCATTGCCATGATGCGTGTGCCAGGATCAATATGCCTGCGGAATTCATTGAGGTTATGCGCTATTGCGTCGAGGTTAACCTCCAATACTGTCTGGTGTACTTGTTGTTCAAGTAACTTTCCTATTTTTTCGAATTCAAATTTCCTTGCTCCCTTAAGAAGGATCGTTTCGCCGGAGAACTCCGAAGGATTAAAGTGAAGTATAAACTCTTCGGTTGAATAATAAAAGACTGAATGATCATCAAACAAGCTGCTATTAACGGAGAGTGAAGGACCAATTCCAATTAATCTGTCGATGCCTGCCTTTTTAATTCCTGATGCTACATCGCCGTATAATTCTTTTTCGTCTCTGCCGTTCTGAATAAAATCAGACAGGATAAGTGTCGTTTTTTTTGTGTTCTGAACCTT
>JAPLDY010000178.1 GCA_026391595.1 Bacteroidia bacterium | reverse complement strand
GAGGTTGTACTTTCGGCCAAGAACCAGATAGCAGTAGAACTCGGATATGTCGACCCTACCTTCAAGCTTTTCAGGAACATCGGCAAGGACAAAATTGAAGTCCAGGTGAGGCTTTTCTACGATATAAAACAGTCGATGGAGGTTGCCAGGAAGGTGATCCGAAATGAGCTCAAAACAAAGCTTAAGCTCAATGAGGAGAAGCTTGAAAAACTGATGATGAGCAGCTAGGAGCCTTGTTATGAAAAAAGCTCTGGTATTATTAACACTGCTTTGCTGCGTTCAGCTTTATGCCCAGGAAAACATAACTGAAATGCTTGCCGCAAAAGGATACGGCAGGAATACACGAGCCATCATTGTGGCCAACGAGGATTATCAGTCATATTCACCTGTATATGTTGACAATGAAGAGCTGGCAATAATGCAAGCTGAAAAATTCCAGCAGATGCTTATTAAAAAGCTGGGGGTATTGCCGCAGAATATTCAGTTTTATCCAGACGCGCTGAACACACACATCAAGCTTGCTATAACCAAGCTTCAGAGGGATCTGCCCAATGATGCAAAGATCATCTTCTACTACCGCGGCAAAATGTTCACCGACAAGATAAAAAGCGACACATGGCTCATCCCGGTTGATGTCTCCGACGAGGAGACATTCTACATGTTCGGTATGAAGGACCTCTGCACCCGGCTGAATACGATCAATAAAGGAGGGATAACTATCTTGCTTGATGCTCAGCCAGACGTCAAAGCCGGATCCGCAAGTATCATTGAAAATGGATACATCAGCAGCGAAGTCCCGCTGGTCGGGGCAAAGAACATGGATCTTTTTACACTGAAACTCCCTCCTCCGCCCGTCAAAGAGCCGCCGCCGGTAACTGCAAAAAAACCTGAAATTACAATTACAGAACCGCTGGCAAAATCAAACGATACCGGCGAACAGACAGCTATTATAAAAGGAACAGTGAAATCGGATTGCAGGATCGAGGTGATGGCAGTAAACGGTCAGGAGTCGCACCTTTCGGAAGATGGCCAATTCATGGCAAGAGTGGCCCTCGACGAAGGTGAGAATATCATAGCCATCGAAGCAAAAAACTGTGCCGGATGGACGAGAGATTTCAGGATTTTCAACCTGATAAGCACTGAACCTGATGCTGAGGATATTGCTGACTCAACGATCTTTGCTGAGACAAACACTCTCAAGGAGCAGGGAAAGAATTTTGCAGTGGTCGTAGGTGTGAGCAAATACACCGACCCTATGATGCCCGACCTTTTCTACCCTATCTTTGATGCCAGGAAGGTTGTTGATGTGATAACCGGGTTCTATACTTTTGATAAAAAGAATGTATTGCTGCTTGAGAATCCTACAAAAGGGAAAATCATTAAGACTCTTGATTCGCTTGACAAAGTGATTACCTCAAAGGATAACCTGCTGATCTTCTATGCCGGTCACGGCAACTGGGATGAAAGGAACTCGATGGGATATTGGCTTCCTTCCGATGCAGCTGCACGTCTCCTTAACAACTGGCTGATGAACAGCATCATAACAGCCTATGTAAGCCAGAGCAAGGCGAGGCACACACTTGTTATAGCCGACGCCTGCTTCGGGGGCAGCATCTTCAGAACCCGGGCCTTCAAGCCTGAGGCAGAAAAGAGCCTCTCGGAAATGTACCTGAAAACGAGCAAGAAAGCTATGACCAGCGGCGATCTGACTGAGGTTCCTGATGAGAGTATATTTGTAAAGACGTTTATTGAACAGCTTTCTTCCAACAAGGAAAATTATCTTCCCACTGAAAAGCTCTTCTTCAGCATAAAGCCGAATATAGTAAAGGAAGTCGACCTCATACCGCAGTTTGGTACCATTAAGAATGCCGGCGACCAGGGTGGGGATTTTATCTTCTTCAGAAAACAGGAACAGGAAGTAACCTTCAGGTAGAAAAAATCTGTTTATTTGGAAATCGTTATATCGATATAATCTACCTCTACACTTGCCTTCTCATAGCTTCGGTATCTATTGAGCCATCGTTGGAAATCCTCTGATTTGAGTGCTTTTGGCAATATGTAACCGCTTTCATCTTTCGTCACATCTGAAAGCGATGGTTTGTTCAGTTGCTGCTTTGAGAAGATAATGAAGAGCCTGTTTATGGATCGGGGAGCAGCAGTGTACAGAAAATAATTCGGACTGGAAAAATTTCTTCCCGGAAAATAATTGAACTCCTCCTTATTGGAGAAGAGGATATATTTTTTGTCTGCAGCAACCGGAACGCCACCTTCAAATTCAACTGGCATCTTATCGTAAGGATACAGGCACTGTGTGTTGCCTTCCTCATCGAGGAAGATCGAGATGTATCCGCTTGAGGGTGAAGAGAAGTACATATAAAGCAGTTCATCCACTTTGAAGTCGGTGGTCTTGTTTCTTTCACTCGTGCCGTTCAGGGTGTATGCCGTGAAATTTACCGGAGGCGTCGTCACCTCCCTGGCTTCAACCTCAATATCGCATCTAATTTCAACATAAGTCTCCTTTTTGCCTTCGATGGTTCTGGTGCCTGTGTGGTCAGTGAATTCAACGCCGATCTCTTTCACCACCTCACCTTTTACCGATGTGTTTGCTATGGTATTAAAAACAGATTTTGTTTCAACCTGTTTCCCGGTCTGTGTATTGGAAAGATATGTAGTATTGCCCTGAATGACAACCCTTCCGAAGGCTTTCTCGAGAGCATCTATAGTAGCCAGCTCCTTAACCTGATTCTTGACCTCCTGCCTGGTAAGATTATCCGGAAATTCGATCTGGGCGGTACCTGTTGACTTTACTGTCTTCTGCGAAAACAATCCTGCAGGACAGATAATAAGAATAAGAACAAGGCAAAAACAGATAGACTTTCGCATGATAGTACTTTTATAGATCGTTATCTGTAATAATAAAGTACAAAGGTACGAAATTAATATTTCAGGCCTGCTTTCTTCATTATAACGCCAAGATCAAACTGAGGGTCCTGAACCTTGCGGTACATCATTGCATTGGCTTCCTTATCCTTCACAAATTTCTCTTTCACAGCATCCCAGGTAAGCTTGCGGCCAAGCTTCATACCTATCCACGCTGCTGCACAAGCCTCAAGGCTCCTGGCTGAATGATCGATAGGAGCTATAGGATCCTTGCGGCTCTTTATGCTTTCAAGCCAGTTACGGTAATGATCGGAACTTGCCATCCAGACTTTCCCTTCCGGTCCTACCCTGGGAAGCAATATTTTTGGATCAGATGCCCAGAGAGGTCCTTTGCCGGTTGTGGTTATTTCCGGGTCGCTTGCAGTAACCCTTGCGGCGCCTCTTGCACAGAATACTGTTCCTCCTGTACCTTCGAAGAGACATCCGTTGATGAAAGTGTCGTCAAGAATGACCTGGACATCACCCGGATATAACATTTCTACATGATACTTGGTATGGACAGTCCATACATCATCCTTCATGAATTCGGCTTTGGAATCTATTAAAACTGGTCCTCCAAGCTCCTGTCCTAAAGCCCATTGCATGATATCAATATGGTGAGCTCCCCAGTTTGTGATCATCCCCAGACCGAAATCTTCAGTAGTGATCCAGCCGGGTCTTCCGCTAGTGCTGTTCTGAGGGTGGACTCTGGCTTCCATATATGGCTGTTTTGCCACCGGTCCAAGCCAGCGGTCAAAATCGAGGTTGGCAGGGACCTGTTCAGGAGCCGGCTTCTGTCCCTTAATCCTGTCGATGCCGATGCCGATCTTCACACTCTTCACTTTGCCGATACGTCCGTTGCGGACTGCTTCGCTGGCGATGCGGAATGTCTCCCAAGGATTCTGAGAACGCTGCTGACTTCCTGTCTGAAGTATCCTGTTCTTTGCCCTGACAGCTGTCCTCAGAGCTTTAGCTTCAGCGATTGCATAAGTAACCGGCTTTTGCACATATACATCCTTGCCTGCCAGGATAGCCTGTACTGCCACCAGGGCATGCTGGTGATCAGGAACACTGACAATAACCGCATCGATGTCAGGACGAGCAATAAGTTCGTGAAAATCATGATAGGTTTTCACTTCTACATTTGTCTCACCATTGTTTTTGTAAAATTCCTCGATGGTGTTTTTTGCAATCTCACGGCGCTTTGAGTCAAGGTCGCAAACGGCAACTAACCTGCAGAGGTCAGTATGTTTCATTGTGCCCTTGTAGTCTTCAGTTCCCTGCCGGCCGCACCCGATCTGAGCAAAATGGATCAGTTCATTTGCCGATCCCCGGGCAAAAATAGACTTATTATAAATTGAAGGAACTACAATGAGTCCCACTCCGGTAAGTAGCGATTTCTTCAGAAAATCGCGACGGCTGTTGTTTCCCATGGTCTATAGTATATTTAAATATTACATTTAATATGCATGACAAATATATTAAAATAAATATAATGTGTTCCTGGTTGATGCCTTACCGCAATTTCTAAGTACTGAGGCCGGACTTCATGTGAATTCAAATCATTCACTGTCATATTATTTTGTTAT
>JAPLDY010000094.1 GCA_026391595.1 Bacteroidia bacterium | reverse complement strand
GGATCTTTTGTTTTAACCATATAAATTCCATAATCCGGATCAGGGTAAAAAATATAAAATTCACCGTTATGAAAGCGGATTGCCGGAGCCCATACCCCCTTGCCCTGCTGTGTCTTATCAAATACATCGGGAGGCACCTGCCTATCAAGAGCATGTCCTATGATCGTCCAGTTTACAAGGTCTTTTGAATGAAGAACAGGTAAGGCGGGAGCGCAGGTAAAACTGGAGGCAGTCAGGTAATAATCATCGCCAACCCTTATTGCATCCGGATCAGAATAATCGGCATTGATGATGGGATTTTTGTAGGTGCCATCACCATTGTCAGGTATCCATACTTTGGAAACATACGGTGTCTGGGAACTCAGGAAATGATTGCTTATTAAAAGAAGAAGCGATAGCTGAGATAAAAATTTGAATTTCATTTTTAATTATTTTATAGCCTGGCTCATAACTCTGGCATATGGGTTGTGTCTTGATGGCTGTTACAAATTATTTTTCATCAGGAAAAGTCACCTCACCGGTTTTAATATTCAGTTTCCATGGTCGTGGCTGAGGCAGCCGCAGTTTGCCATCAATAAATTCGAGAGGCATCCACAAGTAACGGGAATCCCACTGCGTTGATGGTTTCCACATATCTCCCATGTAGATCACTGTCGTCTTCTTTGTACCAACGACCTTGATAAGCATTGTCGACTGTGACCCGTAAGTATTTGCTTCTGGCGGAGCAATGTCCTTAAATTCTGTCCAGGGACCTTCAAGTGTAGGAGCTGTCGAATATTTATTGGGATTTGGCTTCCATCCTGTAAGCCCCGAACCGATAGAATAGTACAAACCCTCATAATTGACAATCGCTCCTCCTTCCATATGAGCTTTCACCAGGGTCATATCCTTTACAACATCCATATAATCATCCGATAAACCAGCGATATGGAAACCATTGGGACGGTCTTCAAATACAAGATACGGGGTACCGTCATCATCAATGAACTGACCGATATCCCTGCTTTCCTGACCCAGAGGACGAAATCTTTTTACATAACTGAATTCGCCGTCGGGCTTGTCTGATACAGCTATCCCCACCTGTGCAACTTTGTACTGTCGGTCGTCTATATGAAAGTACATCACATACTTCTTTGTTGTGGCATTATAAAAAACCTTGGGGCGTTCAAGAACCCATCTTCCTGTCAGTGAGTCAGGAGGGAGCATTTTGACCACATTACCCATGAACTTCCAGTTTAAAAGGTCTTTGGATGAATAACAGCTTACATACCGGTACTGCGGATCGAGATCTTTCCCCCGCTGCTCTCCATACCAGTAGTATGTTTTCCTGATTTTGATAATTCCGCCGCCATGTGCCTGAATATGATTTCCGTCAACATCTGGCCATACCTCTCCCGGCCTGAATGTATCCAGTTTCGCCGGCTGCCGGGGGGAGGTCTGAGCTTCTGTATAATTCAAAACAGCAAAGCATAGTATCGGAAGTATTAACAACCGGTTTCGGCTAGTTCTTATTTTAAAAATGATTGCCATATTTCTAAGTTGAATAAATACAATAATAGATAACTTTATATCGTCAGAGCATTGGACATTTTAACAAAGATAATTTAAAGCATTTCATAAATCAATTCTGGATTTTCCTTTATGTATAAACACGCGCTGCATTTTATAAGTTTGACCCTTTTATTAAACTTCTCACCTTTTGCATCAGGTCAAAAAACGATGACGCCGGCAGACTATGTCAATCCTATGATCGGTGCAGCTGGACAAGGTTCCTGCATGGCCGGACCCTGTCTTCCGCATTCTTCTGTTTACCCCAGTCCAAATACCCTTAACCCCAACAACGGAGGTTATAAGGGAGGAGAGAAGATAATCGGATTTGCGCAGCTTCATGCGCAGGGTACCGGAGGACTAAGCTCCTATGGCAATTTTCTGATTGCTCCACAGATCGGGCTGGAGATTAATGAAGAGAATTATGCATCAGAAAAGGACGAGGAAGTTGCCAGATGCTATTATTATAAGGTAAAACTTTTAAAAAGCAATATTCTCTGCGAAGTGGTGCCATCCGCTAATGCAGCCCTGTACAGATTTACCTATCCCGAAACAATTAATGCGTCTGTAACCATAGATGTGGCAAGAAAATTGAAAGGAGCAATCGGCCTGGAAGACGGATATGTAAACATCCTGAAAGAAAAAAATGCCATTTCCGGCGGAGGAACCTTCAAAGGCAACTGGCCATCAAACAATACACGCTGGAAAATGTACTTCTATGCCGTACTCAGCAAAAAGCCTGATGGTTTTGGAACGTGGATCAATGAAAAGATAAATGACGGGAGTAATGCTGAAAAAAGCATTAATTCGAGAATGGGTGCTTTCTATAAATTCAGCACCCGGGCCAATGAACCCGTTTATGTCAAGATTGCTGTCTCGTTCAGGAGTGAGTCTCATGCAGAAATGCTTCTGAAACAGGAGATCCCCGGATGGGAATTCGATAAGCTTAAAAATGAAGCACGCAAAGCATGGAACACCAAACTGGGAAAAGTGAAAATCGAGGCTTCCGAAAAGGAAAAAACTATTTTCTATACTAACCTGTTTCATAGCTTTGTACAACCCAGGAACAGGACCGGGAATAATGCCTGGAATACTGAAGAGGCTTTCTGGGATGATCATTATACAATGTGGGATTCATGGAAGACGGTATTCCCGCTAATGTGTATCCTGGATCAGGAAATGGTTTCAGAAAATATCAATTCATTCATAGCCAGATATAAGCATGACAAATATGTTGCAGAAGCATTTATAAATGGACTTGAAAGCCCTGTTGGTCAGGGTGGCAACACTGTTGACAAGATAATTGCCGACGCATATGTAAAAGGGATACCCGGAGTTGACTGGAACGAAGCCTATAAGATACTGAAATACAATGCCGACAGCATGAGGACTCCGAATTATATAATCAACGGGTACCATTACCCTGGAGAGAAGCACTTTTATTCCAACAGGATGTACTCTGGTTCAGGAACCCTGGCGTTCTCATATGATGACTTCTGTGCTGCCACACTGGCAAAAGGACTGGGTAAAACAGCCGATTATCAAAAGTATTCTGCACGATCCGCCAGCTGGAAAAATATCTGGAACGTGTCAGCTGAAAGCGATGGTTTCAAGGGGTTTATTATGGGTAAAAAAAGTGACGGAACCTTCGACAATATAGATCCGAAAACAGGTTACAACAAACATTTTTACGAAGGCACCTGCTGGATCTATTCATACTTCATCCCTCATGATATTCCCGGCATGATAGAATATATGGGCGGTCCGGAGACATTTACAAAGCGACTCGTTCATGCTCTCGATAATAATTATATTGATTTTGGCAACGAGCCTTCCTTCATGACACTGTGGTGGTTCTGTCATCCGCTCATCAACAGGCCGGATCTTTGTGCAAAGTACCTGAGGATGCAGCTTGTACCCAAATATACCAAAACCTCACTGCCGGGTGATGATGATCAGGGAGCCATGGGATCTCTTTACTTTTTTGCGCGATGCGGATTCTTCCCGGTTGCCGGTCAGGATTATTACTTCCTTCATGGGTCTTCCTATAAATCAATAACTATCCAGCTCCCCAATAATAAGAAACTTAAGATCCTTGCCCCCGATGCATCTGAAGAAAACAGGTATCTAAAATGGGTCAGGCTGAATGAAAAGACTTTGACCGAATTTAAGATCTCACATGCCGACCTCATGGAAGGCGGAACGCTGGAATTCGGGATGAGCAATCAATAATCCTGATACGGTTTCCGGCTATTTTCCTGCTATCCGTCAATCCAAACCAACCAATTGTGATTTAGCCGTTTCCTGCATTATACTAATAGCATAATTTCGGGATAAAGATTGAAATTGATCTTAAAAAATAAGGACAGTAAAAAGCGTTTTTAAAGTTAACAAATTAAATTCTTTGAGCCATGAAAAAAATGATTTTAATGACAGTACTTTTAGCAGCCATCTGCACTGTCACATTCGGAAAGAAAGTCGTTGCAAAAGGTCAGACCTTTTCAGCACTTGGAAACTACAAGATCGAAACAGTCGACAATCCAGTCTCAATGAAGGGGGATGAATGTCAGGCTTTTACGATCAGCTATGAAAACACGCCTATGGAGGTGACTATAATTGTGTGCAAGGACCGCAAATGCAGGAAATATGTCGTTCTCTCCGATAAGCTCTCCGTACAGTATGTATGTAATAAGGTATATTTCGGAGTAGAAAGACTTGATAAAGCTTTTGAGAACGATGGGCACAAGACAACAGATGAGAACCTTAACAGGGTAGAATATTTTCATCAGAAAGTCCTTGGTCCGGGTCAGCAGCCGGTTATTGAAGCTACCAAGCTTATTGCAGCTTATTTCCCTTTCCTGCTTAATACCAATACCAGCATGACAGCAACAAGGTAGTGTATCTGAAAGGCAATTGAAAAAGATTGGGTTTAGTTAACGAGGGGCCGGCAACGGCTCCTCTTTTTTGTGCCATCATCCTTTGAATCTTGACATGTGAACCAGGAAGAGATCTTTCTTGTTTCTGGATATGGGGATCTGTTCACCATCCTGCATCTCAATATAACCTCCCTCCTTGCGAACAAACTTACGTACATATTTCAGGTTTATAAGGTGTGAATTGTGCGCCCGGAAAAAATATCGGTCACTCAGCAGGTCCTGGAATTCCTTGAGGTTCTTTGAAACAAGTATCTTGCGGTTACCTGTAAGGAAAAACCATGAATAGCTCCTGTCTGCTTCTATCCTTATTATCTCTTTTGGATTAAGGTATTCCATTCCGTCAGCGGTTGGGATGGCCAGCCTTGAGGGGATGGGCGACTTCAGGTTTTCCATAAGAACCTTGAAATTATCGTTACCCTGGAATGAAGAATTGGAGCGTTTCAGGAGAACTTTCTTTACTGCTTCTATAAACTCAGTAATATTAAGCGGCTTCAGGATATAATCAATCGCACTGAACTTTATTGCCTTTATTGCATAGTGATTGAACGCGGTAATGAATACCACATCAAATTCCTTTTCCGGAAAATGTGCCAGCAGGTCGAAGCCGGTGCCATTGGGCATTTCGACATCGAGAAATACCAGGTCGGGTTTTTCCTCTTCAATCTTTTTTACACCTTCAGTAACATTATATGCTTTACCGACTACTTCAAGTTCAGGGCAGTGATCCCCGATCACTGAATAAATGAAATCAACTGCATTTGGTTCGTCATCTACAATAACAGTCTTCAGCTTCTTTATCATGTCAGAATAGGTATATGGATCTCAACACGTGTGCCGTCAGCTTCTCCCTTTTCATTTTTAAGATCGGTATAGACCGTCTTCAGGCTGGTGCCGTACAGGCTGTTCACCAGTTCAAGCCTTGAGGTGGCGATCTGGGTTCCAAGTGAATTATGGTTCTTCTCTTTCTTCTTTCTCAGTTCAGTAGCTGCTTCACGGCCTATGCCGTTGTCTTCAATAGTACAGACAATACACGCTTCAGTCAGTTTAAGGTTAATATTTACAAACCCCTTACCTTCCATAGGTATGAGCCCATGACAGATTGAGTTTTCGACATAAGGCTGAATGAGCATTGTGGGCACCTTGTACATCAGAGGATCTATCTCATCATCAACAGTTATCTTAAATTCAAATTTATCCTTAAATCTCAAACATTCAAGCTCAAGATAGAGATTCAATGCATCGAGTTCATCGCGGAGAGGAACAGACGTACTCTGAGAGTTATCAAGCACTTTGCGCATTAGGCTCGAGAACTTTGTGAGATAATTGTTTGTAGCCACCTTATCGTTCTGATACATATAATATTGTATCGAGTTGAGGGTGTTAAATATGAAATGAGGATTCATCTGCTGCCTCAGGTTAGCCTGCGTCATCTCCGATATCTTGTGATTCATTTCGCTAATCCGTCTCTTCTCATTCAGCCTCCTGCTTCTGAATATCAGAAGTCCTATCACAATAAGGGAAACAACCACTATAGTGTATCCTGTATTAAGAATACTGTTATTCTTCAATCTTAGTTCCAGCAGGTCGATCTCTTTATTATGTGCATCTGCATCATACCTGATCCTGGCTTCAGCCAATCCCAGGGTGCTCTTCTTTGACAACACCGAATCATTGAACTGTTTATAAAGGACATAGGATTTAAAAGCACCTGAGGTATCCTCCCTGGTAAGGTAAAGGTCACTCATATCCTTATAAACCCATGAAAGTGAATACCAGTCCCTGCTTTCATTCGCTATGTCAAGCGATTTTGTATAGAATTTCAGAGCTCTGTTATAATCTCCAAGATCACGGTATATTGTACCAAGATTCCCAAGGGCATTAGCAGATCTTCCCGAACTGTAGTTCAGAGATTTTTGGTAATAAATAATTGCGGAGTCCGGCATCTTTTGACGGTAGAAATTCCATCCTGTGTTTGCCATCGCATAAGCTGCATAATATGTATCTTTCTTGATAAGCGCCAGCCTGATACACTCCTTAAGGGTGGAATCTGCCTTTCGGAAATCTCTTTGGTCTTCTGTAAGTATAGTTCCCAGCCGCAGGAGACCTTCTTCTGCATCAAGCGTGTCATTTTCAGCAAGGGAAACTTCAACCATCTTTCTCAGGTTTGTCATGTATGCCTTATAATCGCTGACAGTCAAAAATACCTCAGCCTGCCCGGCATAACTTCTTGGCTTAATGCCTTTCAGATCTTTTTCATCAGCAAGCGCTATGCTCTTGTTATACTGATCAATGCTTGCCTGGTAGAAGCCTGTCCTCAGGTAATATCTCCCGAGAAAGATCAATGATCTTGCCTGGAGGAGATATTTCATTTCATTTTCAGCTTTTTTGACTGCTAATGAGGCCTCTGTTTCAGACCTGCTGAAATCTCCAGTTTCATAAAAATATTCAGCCCTCAGAAGATGCAGTGAAGAAGGAAAGTCAAATTCCTCCTTTTCACATACCAGGCAAGCCGTATCAATATATGCTAAAACCTTCTCAAGATCGTAGGATTTTTTGGTCAGATGTGAAAATCCCTTTCTGACATAATAATTGACCCAGGCGGTATCGGCTGTTTTACCGGGAAAGCTGGCTATTCCCGGGATCCTATTCCCCGTTCCAAGTCTGATTGTTCCTGCCGCTGCTGTCGCGGAGAGGCACAGAAATACCGCAAACAACTTAATTATCCTCTTCATTTAATCTTCAGGTATTAAGCATAATACAAAATTAGGAAACATTTTGACCTAAATTAAACAGATCAGGTTGTTAACGTATTAAATTTAAGTGTTCCTGATTGTAAATACCTGTTTTGTTTTACGGATTGCTGTTTTGAATTGACGGATGACAGCTTACAGATAATATTTAACCTATTTCGGACCCCTGTCGTCGAGAAGGAATGAATAGAAAAGCAGGTGCGAAAGCTTCTGCATTATTGGAGAGCAATCGCCCATCTCGACCTTTTGCTTTCTGGCCATTTCCTGCCAGGAGGAAGGCAGGCAGCTTATCCTGGTAACCATTCCGTCCTCAGGTCCCGGGGTACAATATTTTGTATCGCATCCTGCCGTACTGATCCTTATAAAGCACATGGGACATGGTTCGGCTGAGCTGAATACTGTAAGTCCGGGCTTATATACATACATATTCATGTATTTATGTGATTTATGGCTCTCCTCAAATTTTGTCATAAGAGTCATCTCTGCGTGAAGATCAGATCTGTCTTTCTGAATTTGCGAATTATGCGCGGCATAAATGATTTTCCCATCCATATCAACAAGAACTGAACCAATCCCGTAGCCACCCTGCTTTAAACTCCTGAGCGCCTGCATATTGGCAGCTTTTGCATATTCATCATCAGCATATTCAGGTTGCGGAACAAAAGCAATAAGGTAAGTTTCTATTTTCTGAAGGATCACATCAATGGGGTCTGTGGATTGTATCCCCAGCGGAAGGTCGACAAGCTTTCTGATCAGCTCATCGCGCGTATGGGTGACAAAATAAGACATGTCCACATCGGGGGAAGCCGTATTCACCTGCTGTGGATAAGCTGAAGCGGTAAGTATGACCAGAAAAATAAGAGCAAGAGCTTTTTTCATACCCGGTTACTTTAGACAGACCCCTCGATTTCTTATAGCAATAGGTTAAAGTTAATAATAATTCCGAAAACCTAGGCCCAAATATAAAAATATTCTGCTTTCCGGGGTACCGTTTTCAATATATCAGACTGCCTATAAAGAAGCATAATATTTCACGAGCCTGACGACATTTTCCGGCTTGTCAATTTTGATACGATTCTCTTTTATGAAGCTTTTTAAAAGGGCTGCCTTGTCAGGAAACAGAGCGAGGAACTGTTTCTCAGTTGTAAAATCCGACCATTTGTCCCCTGCGCGGATCCAGTAAACCGGGGCCGGATTGACGATATAATCTTTCGGCAATGCAAGATTGGTCTGAAGTCCGGAGAGTTCAAGGCTTGATATATAATTGGACGAAGAGACCTGGGATGTGCCACCATATCCAACAGGTTTGCCGGCCATTAAAAGGTTGCCCTTATGCTGAATGAACAATGCAATTGGCTGTTTAACAAGAACCTCATAAAATGCCTTGCCGACAGGGATAAACTTGCATCCGTTCAACATAACGGTATCCGCAGCATCCGGATTAGTCATATCATAATATTTGTCATTGCTCAGAAAGACCATTTTTTCGGTAACAATATTATAATTCATCACGGGTGTATTAACCTGCCCTCCCTTCATGACAACATCGCATTTGGTAAATTCACTGAACAGGTACTGCGGCATCTCTCCTTTGCTGGTTGACTGGCCCTGGAGGAAACATGGTAATCCTGAAAGAAGAAAAGCAGCTGATACTGCGAAGAGTTTGTTCAAAATTTCTTTTTTCATATATATTTATATTTTGAGCTTATTATTTTACATAATTATTCAGGTTCTCCCACCTGATATTCCATTTCCCGTTATGGGGAAACTGATCCTGCACGCACATCTTTGCAACTGCAGCAAGCAGCCCTCCATTACCCGGCAAATATAATGCCAGTCTGGCATCCTGGTAATTGTGGCCATTGACAAGATAGCGGTTTTTCGGAGCATCCATCATTAAGAAATCAATCGCCTGCTCTTGCCTTCCTATTGCAGCTGCAGACATAGCCAGCATCGGAAAATCCCATCCCCAGGTCGTTTGCCAGTTCCATTTTTTCATTAT
Organism: Bacteroidia bacterium; assembly: GCA_026391595.1. Lineage (GTDB taxonomy): Bacteria > Bacteroidota > Bacteroidia > Bacteroidales > VadinHA17 > LD21. The sequence goes on along the minus strand of JAPLDY010000094.1, from coordinate 25,023 downwards.
TGTATCAAGTGAATTACCAAGTATTTTATTATCAACCAGTTTTGTACCCGGCAGTACTCCGCTGATACCTGAAACTATAGGATGATCGCTCATATACCTGGGATTCTGATATGAATCCTTTGTGTCTTCAGAACATAGATACAGGCCATCCTGAACAGGCAGCTTAGAGATTTTCTTCACAATATCAACCCAAAGAGGATCAGGTGTCTCCCGCAACCTTTTCTTCCATTCTACAGCTGTTTTCAGACCCCAGTACCAATAAACGGTTTCAAAGACCGGATTTATTGTTGTCTCCTTGTTAAGGCTCTCCTGTGCCGGTATGAGAACGGGTCCGAGGACATATCTGTCATTCTCACTGTCGAACCAGGCATAGGATGCCATGAAATCGGCCGTTTCGAAAACAATTTCCCGGTACTTTTCAAGTATCTTATTTTTATTTTCGGCGTTCTCATAAAGCAGCTCGGCAAAAAATATAGGATGGGGCTGCTGCCAGATAAGATAAGTTCCAACATTACTCGGGCTTTCCCTGCCCTCAGGATCAGTCATTTTTGGCCATCTCACTCCTTTATAACCCTGATGACGGGCAGTCTGGCGGGCATTCCCAATGATATCAGAATAATATTTCATCTGTTTTTCGAGGATCTCTTCACGGTTCCACAATGCAAAGTGAGCTGCATGCCACCAGTGCATCTCAAGGTGGAACTTGCCAAACCAGCTGTTATATGTAAGCCCTGTTTCTGCTGGAGGAAGAGATCCGCTGCACTGGATCCTGGTTAAGTACTGTGACAGAACCACACGTCTTTCAAGCTCAAAGGCACGCGGATCTGTACACTCTGAGAAATCAACTGTTCCACCACTCAACCAGAAGGCTTCCCATCCCTTCCGGCTGGCTTCATGAACTACATCAAAAGCGTCAGGCCCACTGTCGTACGGCACTTCGGAGAACCTGCATGAAAACTCAATAACCGAATCTGCAGAAGCTGGTTCCAGATAATAATGATGCCGGGCCGATTCTTTCATAATACAATTCTTATGCAGCACCTCGACATAATACTTATCATTATCCTGGATTCTCTCAAACAGGGTCGCTTCAGGATTTGTCCGGACCATCCTGGTAACATGTTTCTCAGGAGAATTGTAATCATAACCTGACCAACGACCAACGGCAGCGGGAAAAGAAATACTTAATTTCAGCCTGCCTTCACTTATCATCCTTGATTCTATCCTGGCAGAGACAACATCCTGATCAGGCTGGCAGACTGTAAGGACACTTACAGGCGTACCGTCAATGGAATATCTGCTTTCTATTGTACCTGTCGATAAATATAGCGATTGCATGTTATCCTTTACATCGCCTATACCGGCAAGGGTACCGTCCTTCCTCATCAGCTGCAAACCGATCATACCCAGATTGAATTTGTGAGGATTAGCCCTCAGCCATTCTGTGGCCCCGGCCTTCCTGGCCCCATCAGCAGGGCGGAACTGATACACATAATCTACCTGTCTGCCGTGAACGTCATAACTCCTGTAAACATCTGACAGAGTGTAATTTTCAGGATTCAATCCTGTATGCCATCCCCATTCAGACATAGTACCCAGTGGTATACCCTTTTCATAAAATTCAGGAAATGACTGCAATCCGGTAACATCAACCGTAAATGCAAATTCGCCATTTCCTACAGACAGGGAACTAAGGCTGTCAATCACTGAATTATGTATATCGTGTCGTGAAACTATGGCGAACCTGTCTATAGGGGCCCGTTCTCCGGAGCAGGATATCAGTGAGAATAAAACCGGTAAAAGAATTTGAATCAGGGATCTTATCATTTCTATGAAGCAAATTAAGTTTAAAGATAATTTTTTTCAACCATTATAGTCTTTGAGATGACATCATTTTGCCTTGACTCATATTCTCCTATTTTGTACCTTTGAATTAATGATGGAAATGATTTATTAACAAAAACTAATGTCATGAAAGCATTGAACTGGATCGGATGGGTTTCAGGAGGTATAGGAATCATATTGATAGTACTGGGAACAATTTCGGGCCTGACAGGAAAGGACATACTTCCTATTAATCACGTGGTGAATTATTTCAACATGGGTAACAGCTTCTTTCTCATTACAATTGCATTATTCATTGTCGTAAACAGGTGCGAGTGCAATAAGAAGTAAGCAGTTATTAGTTATTGGTAAAATCATTTGCAGTCATCGTCAAGATTATTGCAGGATGAAGTATTAAGCTTATTTTTGAATAAGGTTTTACAGCCAGATTCAGAAATAAGCTTTTTTATGGATGCAGAAATAACAATAATAGGAGCCGGAGTAATTGGTCTGGCAATAGCGGAAAAAGCATCGGAAGTTAATAAAAATGTCTTTGTTATTGAAAAACATACGACTTTCGGACAAGAGACAAGCAGTCGCAACAGCGAAGTAATACATGCAGGTATTTACTATCCTGAAGGAAGTCTGAAAGCAAAACTGTGTGTCGTGGGTAAAACCCTTCTTTATGATTATTGCAGAAAATATGAAATACCCTTCAACAACTGTGGAAAGCTTATTGTTGCAACTGATGAGAAAGAGATTGCTGTAATTGACGGGATAAAAACCAATGCTGCCGGTAACGGGGTCGATATTGAAATAATTGACCGCGACCGGATTAAAAAGCTTGAACCGGAGATCTTTGCACTCAAAGCTCTCTATTCACCAACGACAGGTATTATTGATTCCCACTCTCTGATGAAGCGGTTCGAAACTAATACCCTCAACAATGCCGGACAGATCGTCTATGGCAGCGAGGTGACAGGAATCAGGAAAATAATTGAAGGCTATGAGATAACCCTCCTTGATGCGGATAAAAACATTTACATCTTTACAACACGTGTAGTGATCAACGCTGCTGGTCTTACATCAGACAAAATTGCAGAGATGGCTGGTATGAAGGATGATAGACTTTCTATACGCTTCTGTAAAGGTGAATACTTCAGAGTTCTACCCCCGAAGAACAGGCTCCTCAACCGCCTCGTTTATCCGGTTCCGCATACCAACCTGGAGGGTATCGGAATTCATGTTACAATCGACATGAGTGGGGGCGTTAAGCTGGGTCCCGACGTAACTTACCTTGAATCAAATGTTTATGATTATTCTGTGAACTCACTGAAGCAGGAAGCATTCTGGAAATCAGCAAGAAAATTCCTTCCATTCCTGGAACTTGACGACATAGCTCCTGAAATGGCAGGAATAAGACCTAAAACTCAAAAACCGGGCGAACCGGTGAGGGATTTTTATATTATGGAAGAATCTGGGAGGGGAAATCCCGGATTCATAAATCTGATCGGGATGGAATCTCCGGGATTGACATCATGCATTGCAATAGCAAAACATGTTATGACACTTATCAAAAATTGAAAAAAAATAAATAATTTTAATGACTGACATTATAACGTATTATAAACAAATTGCCGAATGAGATCAATTAACCTTATAAGATGCACGTTCCTGACGATTTTATTTGTCTCAGTTTATGCTGTGCTGGCAGCTCAGGAGAAGAAGCCAGATTCCGGATATGTTCCCGAAGTCGGACAGCAGGGTAAGGATGTCGTATGGGTGCCAACCCCATCGGAGCTTGTTGATCTGATGCTCAAAACAGCAAAAGTCACCGCCGATGATTACGTAATAGACCTGGGTTCGGGTGATGGACGGACAGTCATTGCCGCAGCAAAATTAGGTGCACATGCCATCGGGATTGAGTATAATCCTGATATGGTTACGCTGTCGAAAAGAAATGCAAAGAATGACGGAGTAACCGACAGGACAGAATTCATTGAAACAGATCTGTTTGAGTATGACCTTTCCAAAGCAACGGTGATCACCATGTTTCTTCTCCCTGAGATCAACCTTAAGCTCAGGCCCCGCATCCTTGAACTAAAACCCGGAACACGCGTTGTTTCAAATACATTCACAATGGGTGAATGGGAGGCTGATTATGAAGTGACGACTGAGGAGAACTGGAACAGCTGGAATACAGCTCTTATGTGGATCGTCCCGGCAAAAGTTGAAGGCACATGGCAGCTCGGCAGTAATCAGCTCCTGATAAAACAGGAATTCCAGATGCTACATGGGATCTATCTAAAAGACGGAAAAGAAATCCCGATTGCAGACGGACGTCTCAGTGGCAACGATATTACCTTCAAAATAAGCGGAGACTTGTATACAGGAAAGGTTGATGGTGCAAGAATGACCGGGACAGTCACAAATTATTCATCCAAAAACGACTGGGCTGCAACAAAACCTTGAAACTAATCAGCTTTTACTTCTGAGCAGCTTCTGGAGATCAGCCATCTCATCCCTGAACCTGGCCGCTTCGACAAAATTAAGCTCTGAAGCGGCTTTTTCCATGCTTTTCCTGGTTTTCTCAATTGTCTTTTGAAGAGCTTCGCTGTTCATATACTTAATAACAGGATCTGCAGCAATATCAGGACGCTCAGGCTCAAAATATGCCTTTACGGAAACGCCTTTCCTGGTCAGCCCTGTAAGTGCTGAGCCTGTCTTTCTGACGATCTGTGCAGGGGTTATGCCCATAGCCTCATTGTATTTCAGCTGCTTTTCGCGGCGCCTGTTTGTCTCATTAATTGTCAGTTGCATGCTTCCGGTAACAGTATCGGCATACATTATAACCTTGCCATTAAGGTTGCGGGCAGCCCTTCCTGCTGTCTGGGTAAGCGCCCTTGAAGATCTAAGGAACCCCTCCTTGTCAGCATCGAGTATAGCCACCAGTGAAACCTCAGGCAGATCAAGTCCTTCTCTCAGAAGGTTGACACCTACAAGTACATCAAAGGCACCGATCCGCAATCCTTCCATTATCTCAATCCGTTCTATTGTATCAATGTCCGAATGGATGTAGCGGCACCTTATATCAAATCTCAGCAGATAGGTAGTCAGCTCCTCTGCCATACGCTTGGTAATTGTAGTCACAAGTGTTCTCTCTCCTGCCTTTGCCCTCTCCCTGATCTCATCCATAAGGTTATCGATCTGGTTAAGACTTGGCCTGACCTCTATCGGTGGGTCCAGGAGACCTGTGGGACGTATCACCTGATCGACATACACTCCTTCGCTCTTCTCCAGCTCATAATCAGCCGGGGTGGCGCTTACGAATATTATCTGGCCGGTAAGTGACTCGAACTCTTCGATTCGCATCGGCCTGTTGTCGAGGGCTGCGGGAAGGCGGAATCCAAATTCCACAAGAGTCTGCTTGCGTGAATGATCACCTCCGGACATTCCCCTGATTTGTGGGATGCTTACATGACTCTCGTCAATTACGGTAATGAAATCATCCGGGAAGTAATCGAGCAGGCAGAAAGGCCTTGTCCCCGGTTTCCGGCCGTCAAAATAACGGGAATAATTTTCGATCCCGCTGCAATAACCAAGTTCCTTGATCATCTCAAGATCATAGGAAACTCTTTGTTCAAGCCGTTTTGCCTCTTCTTTTTTTCCGATCTCATTGAAATGAGTCACCTGTCGAACAAGATCATCCTGTATGAAACTTATTGCCTGATTTATCCTGTCGCGGGTGGTTACAAAAATATTCGCAGGATAGATGACATAATCGTTCAGAACCTCCAGCCTGTTCCCGCTGACCGGATCGAAGGTGTTTATCTCTTCTATCTGATCTCCGAAGAAAATTACTCTTACAGCTATGTCGGCATAAGCCGGGAATATATCTACTGTGTCGCCCCTTACCCTGAAGGTGCCATGTCTGAATTCCATCTCATTCCGGGAGTAAAGACTATCCACCAGCTTCCTCAGAAAATAGTTCCTTGCAATGTTCTGTCCTTTTACGACCTGAACAGTGCTGGAATGAAAATCATCAGGATTGCCTATGCCATAAAGACATGATACAGAAGATACTACTATGACATCTTTCCTTCCGGAAAGAAGGGATGAAGTAGCGCTGAGCCTCAGTTTTTCAAGATCCTCATTTATTGAAAGATCCTTTTCAATATAGGTATCGGAAACGGGAAGATACGCTTCGGGCTGGTAATAATCATAATATGAAACGAAATATTCGACGCAGTTTTCAGGGAAAAACTGTCTGAATTCACCATAGAGTTGTGCGGCCAGAGTCTTGTTGTGACTTAGTACCAGAACCGGCCTGTTAACCTTCTCAATGACGTTTGCGATCGTAAATGTCTTCCCCGAACCTGTAACACCAAGCAGGGTCTGGAAAGGAACATTCTTTTGAAGCCCGTCAACAAGCTGTTCGATAGCTTCAGGCTGATCGCCGGTCGGAACGAAATCTGATACCAGTTTAAAATCCATGGCGGATAGAGGAATAGACTTTTTTAATCCTATATTTTTTTATAATCTCAAAAATAGCTTTCTTTTGTGAATAATTTGGCTGTTGTACCATGTTCAGGAAAAGTAAATCTTTTTTCCCGTCACTATATTTTCTGATTGCCGGCTTACTGGTTTCAATAGTAAATATATACTCCCAGAATTTCACCATAAAGTCATATACTACTGCCGACGGACTGCCGCATAATAATGTCAGAGCCATTGCCAGGGACAGTTCAGGATTCCTTTGGCTGGGTACATGGGACGGTTTAAGCAGGTTCGACGGGCATTCATTCAGGAACTATTTTCATGAACCGGATGATTCCACTTCAATACCATTTTTTTCTATATCTGAGCTGTTGGTTGACGGGGTTAATAATCTCTGGATATTTACCGATACGAGAGAGCTGGTGAAATACAACCGCGGTACTGATGATTTTCAAACTATGAAGGCTATCGATGGTTTACATATTGGCTATGTGAATAATATTTCCACAGACCAGTCAGGGAATCTTCTGATAACCGGTCTAAGCAGCATTATTAAAATGGATCCTGTAAAGAAGGAGCTGACAGTGTTAAAACTGACCGGGAAGGACAATAAACCTTACATCATTAAAGATCCGAAGACCTGGCTTACAATGGCTGGTGATTCCGTAATCTGGATGGCCGGAACCTTGGTGAGTGAATTCAGGAAAAGCGAAATAAACGAATACCATTTATTCAGAGAGTATCAGGTAGAAAAAACCATCAATGTACCCAAAACCTATTTCGAATCCCTAATATGGCGATCATTTTACTTATCGCTGTGCGGCAACAAATGGCTTTTCTCTAACAACGGCCTTTTCAAGCTCAATGAAGCAAGCGGCATTTTCAGAGAATACACGGAGACAATCCCTGAAAATGAATTCACTGGCAGAGATTATTTCTATTGGGGAAAAAGAAACGACGGTATATATTTTTATAATCAGGCTAATAAAAAACTGACATATATTCCTGACCATCAGGCAAAATGGCCGACGGCCATTTTGCCTGACAGGAAATATTCCTTCTGGTTTTCGAATTCAACATCAGGCGGCGTGACTCTCGGAGTTTCAAGAGTTGCTTTCATCCCGGGATCTTTCAAAAACACGCTTATCACCTCCTCCGACTCTACCAGTCCTGCTGTCTATTCCGTGATAATGGACAGGGAAAGAAAAATATGGACAGGAATAAGAAGTTATGATCATATACTTCAGTTTGGAGCAGGCAATTCAGTTTCGGGTACAGATTTTATTTCGCAGAAAATTATTGACTCGGCAGCTTATATAAGATCTATGATACCGGTAAACGATGGGATCTGGATAGGTTATCTCATGAATCTGTTGCAGTTCTATGATTATAGTACAGGTATCTTTGTGAAGCACCATGCGGAAGCCAGAAGTTTCAGGGCAATTGCTGTCAACAGTGAAGGTAATGTTTATATAGGAACCAATAACCTTTCAATATACAATCCCGGGACCGGAAAAACGGAGATCCTCTGGAAGTCTCCTGAGGCAAATGGTATCTTTAAGCTCTATGCCGACACATCAGGGATTATATGGGGCGGAATGTCTGAAAGTAAATTACTTAAATATAACACATTAACCAGGGAAGGATCTGAAATTAAAATTGCTTCTGGAATATGCAACGTTGAAGATATAATACAAGGCGAAGATGGAGATCTCTGGCTGGCCCTCCTGGGAAAGGGAGTATGCAGGTACAATACTGTTACCGGCGCCACAAGATATTATACTACCTCGAAAGGATTATCGAATAATACGACCTACAGTCTGCTAAAGGACAAATCAGGTCATATCTGGGTCTCAACCAATGATGGCATATCCATGATACACCCGGAATCCGAAAATGTCAGAGCATTTGATGAAACTGACGGAATTGCAATTTCAGAATTTAATTCAGGGGCTAAGTTCATTGCAGACGACGGGGAATTTTTCTTCGGCGGAATGGGCGGATTTATAAGGTTCTACCCCGATAGCATACAATTATCAGAAGAAACAACTCAGAATAAACTTCTGCTGACGCATCTTGAGGTATCAGGTGAAACAAGGAATTTACCGCAAGGATTAAATGAGACCGATACGATAATTCTGGCAAAGGGAGAGAATAATTTTCATCTTTCCTTTTCCTCAACCGACTTTATCAACGCTGACAGAACAAATTACAGGTACAAGCTTTCAGGTGTCAACAAGAAATGGATTGAAACAGGTTCCCAAAACCGGAATATTAATTATTCAAACCTCAGACCAGATTGGTATGATCTCATTATTGAGGCTGCAGATCAAAATGGCGACTGGACTGCATCAAGGGATATCGTCATCAGGATAAAACCTGCTTTCTATCAGACACGAATATTCAGGATCCTGATGCCGCTGTTAGTATTAATGATAGTTGTTTTTTCAGTAATAGTTTACACAGAGCAGTTAAAGCAAAGGGAGAGGTCAAAACAATATGAGCTTAAGCTCCAGTCACTAAGGAGCCAGATGAACCCTCATTTTATCTTTAACTCACTGAATTCCATCAATTATTTCATTTCCAATAACGACAAGTTATCAGCAAACCGATATATCGCTGATTTTTCGAGACTTATACGATCGATTCTGTCGAACATGGGTTCCGACTTCATACCTCTCGAAAATGAGATAAGATCCCTTAAGGATTATCTCCGGATAGAGCATCTCAGATTTGGTGATAAATTTGAATATAATCTGGAAACGTCAGAGATTGACAATATGAATGACACTGAGATTTGTCCGGGTATTGTTCAACCTTTTATTGAGAATGCCATCTGGCACGGAGTAAGACCGCTTGAGAAAAGGAAGGGAATGATTAACATTAAATTTGTCCGCACTGATAATGAAGGACTAAGGTGCATAATCGAGGATGACGGAATAGGAAGAACTGCTTCCATGAAAAGCAGGGAGACCGACGGAAGTCACAAACCTAAAGGCATTAACATTATAACAGAACGATTGCAGATCACAGGGAAACTGAGAAGAACAAATTATAAGTTTGAGATTACAGATCTCAACACTGACAGGAAGGATACAGGGACCAGAGTGGAAGTAGATATACCGGTCAAAATAAATAAACACAACCAGCATGATAAGAGCAGTAGTAGTTGATGATGAAGCTCCTTCAAGGGAAGTGCTGTGCAATTACCTGAGGGATTTTTGCAATGATGTTGAGGTAGTAGCTACAGCATCTTCAGTGAAATCAGCTCACCGCGTGATCCAGAAATATAATCCTGATGTCGTCTTTCTCGATATTGAGATGCCCGATGGCAAGGGATTTGATCTCCTGAAGATGTTCGGTAAAATTAATTTCAGGGTTATATTTGTCACTGCCTATTCTGAATATGCCATAAAAGCTTTCAGGGTAAATGCGGCGGATTACCTGCTTAAACCGGTAAAGATAGATGAGCTCAGTGCTGCGGTAGACAAGATAAGAAACGAGAACAGATGGAGCTATGACAATGAGAAAGTTTCTGAGCTGCTCCAGAGCCTTTCCGAAAATATGTCGTTCCAACCGACAATTGTGGTCTCAAATATCAAGGGATTCGAGGTGTTGAAGATCAGTGAAATAATTATGTGTAAAGCTGACGGATACTGTACCAATTTATATCTTGAAGGCGACAGGAAGATTATCAGCTCCAAAAACCTGAAGCAGTATGAAGATCTTCTTGTTGAACACAATATTATCAGGGTCCACCACTCCTATTTGGTGAATCTCAGTCATATTCAGAGTTTTACGAGACAGGGAGAAATAATTCTTTCAGAGAACCTTAAAGCTTCACTGGGAGACAGCTTCAGAAACGCATTTATCGGAAAGTTCAACAAAAAATAGTCTGATTTCTTAAAGCGGTCTAAATTCATTCGCTGTCTTAAAAAAACCAGTAAAGCATTAAAACTGCTTCTGTCATTTGAAACCAGTGTTCTGTTGGCTCAAATAGCTCTTATATTGACTCTGTAAAGAAAAGATATGATTATTTTCTTTTTTTACTGTCAGATAATGATTTGGTAATAGAATTCCTGAATTAGGATTAAGATATTGTTGAGTTTTTCCCCCGGCCTGCGAGATCTATCGCAGGCATCTAACAAAAATGAGCCTCTCCCCGGGGCTCATTTCTAATTATAGCATTAATGTTATTAACCTAAATATCCTTTCAGAAGACGGCTTCGTGAAGTATGTCTGAGCCTTCTGATAGCTTTCTCCTTTATCTGGCGAACTCTTTCACGCGTTAGACCAAACTTCTCTCCTATCTCCTCAAGTGTCATCTCCTGGCAGCCTATGCCAAAGAAGTACCTGATAATATCTCTTTCCCTTTCTGTAAGGGTTGCAAGAGCCCTGTAAATCTCACGTGACAGCGACTCGTCCATCAGGAGCTTGTCGGCGACAGGTGAATCAGAGTTTGTAAGAACATCAAGAAGGCTGTTATCTTCTCCTTCAATGAACGGAGCATCAACCGATACATGTCTTCCGGAAACCTTGAGCGTATCTGTTACCTTCTCCTTCGGGAGCTCAAGAACCTCAGCAAGCTCTTCGGGTGAGGGAGTACGTTCATTCTCCTGCTCGAACTTCGAAAAAGCCTTGTTGATCTTGTTCAGTGAACCTACCTGGTTAAGAGGGAGCCTTACAATCCTCGACTGCTCAGCAAGAGCCTGAAGGATTGACTGACGTATCCACCATACGGCGTATGAAATGAATTTGAATCCTCTTGTCTCATCAAATTTCTCAGCAGCCTTTATAAGTCCAAGGTTACCTTCATTGATAAGATCAGGAAGACTTAATCCCTGATTCTGGTACTGTTTAGCAACAGAAACAACGAAACGCAAGTTTGCTTTTGTGAGTTTTTCGAGAGCAGTCCTGTCCCCTTTTTTGATCCTCTGAGCCAGTTCAACTTCCTCTTCAACCGAAATCAACTCCTCTTTACCAATCTCCTGCAAGTATTTGTCGAGTGAAGCACTCTCCCTGTTTGTAATGGATTTGGTAATCTTTAGCTGTCTCATCCGCCTGGAAAAATTTTTGCAAAGATAATACTAATATATGTAATAACAAAAGAAAATCAGTATTGTTGAATAACCAGGGGAATAAATTAAACCCCCCTGATTATCAACATATTAACATATATTAACAATTAGTACCCGAATTTAAAATTGAAGTACCTTCCGTCTGTGGCAATACCTTCAATGGATTTCACCGACTTTTCGCTGCTATTTGTTGCATTGCGGATCTCTTCAGCACTATTGACTTTTTTGCCATTAATATTAAGGATAACAGTACCCTTTTTAAGTCCCTGATCCTTAAACCAGCCATCATTCACTTCAATTATTTTTACACCGTTATCCAGATTCAACGATCGTTTATCTGAAGAACTTAATGTCTCAAATCTTGCACCGAATATTTCATCAACACCCATCCCCTTGGTAACAACATTGGTATTACCTGCGATATTCTTCAGTGTAAGTTGTGCTGTATTGGCTTTTCCCCCTCTGAAATAGGTTACCGTTATTTTGTCACCGGGACGGTGTTTACCTATCTGCTCCTGCAAATCTGTCGGAGAACCAATAAGAACTTCGTCAATCTTGGTAATAATATCTTTTTCCTTAAGATTTGCTGCAGATGCTGCTCCTCCTTCAGTTACATCCGATATCAGTGCACCCTTAACTTCCGTAAGATTCTGTTTTTCTGCCTCCTCAGGAGTTACCTCAGTCATTTTAATCCCCATTAAAGCTCTCTGAACAGTACCAAATTGCCTGATATCTTCAACGACCTTTCTTACTATACTGACAGGAATGGCAAAGGAGTAACCTGCATATGAGCCGTTCGGTGAAACTAGTGCAGAAGTAATCCCGACAAGGGATCCTTTCGTATCTACAAGCGCGCCACCGCTGTTGCCTGGATTAAGCGCAGCATCAGTCTGAATATACGATTCTATACTGTATTCAGAATTAATGAGCGGAAGATTTCTTCCTTTGGCACTGACGATGCCGGCAGTAACTGTAGAAGTAAGGTTAAAAGGGTTGCCAACTGCAAGGACCCAGTCTCCTATCTTTAAATTATCTGAATCTCCGTATTTGAGCCAAATAAGATTATCAGCTTTGATCTTAAGAAGTGCAATATCTGTACTTGGGTCACGGCCTACCAGTTCCGCCTTGAAACTACGGTTATCGTTCAGCTTGACTTCAATATTTTCAGCATCTTCAATGACATGGTTATTAGTAATAATATATCCATCAGGAGAAATGATCACTCCTGAACCATAGCCTGCAACCTCCCTTTCCCTTTGCCGGTTGCTGTAATTATCACCAAAAAAGAACTCAAAAGGATTTGAAGGCTGCGTTACAGTCATCTTGGTAGTTACATGAACAACTGCATGAACAGTCTTTTCTGCGGCATACGTAAAATCAACCTGTCCCTCCTGCATCTCAAATGATGTCAGGACGGCTTTTGCCTGAGGGGTTCCAATCATGGAACTGTCTCTGACTACTGCCTCCGCAGGTTTATCAATTATCTTTGTATAAGCAAATAATGCTATTGCTGCTCCGAGGAGAGCCATAAACAATCCGCCCAATAAATACTTTCCTTTCATTTTTTTAAATTTTTTGTTACTAATTTCTATCTCCCCCTTCGAATGGGTCAGGGGGATGTTTTTCCTTTTCTACACCCCCCAGCCCCCTTAAGGAGGGATTCTTTGGTTTATCAATTTATGTGCCTTTCAAAATCTTCATATCTTTACAACCGTTTTCAGACATTTTTGTTTACAAAGATCATGCTTTTTTTGCATGACTTTCAATGTATTATGATGATTTAACAACACTTTAACACTGATGAAGGTAACTTTTAACAAGTACCAGGGAGCGGGTAATGATTTCATTATCATAGACAACCGTAAGGGTACATTTAATCCCGCTGATTCAAATCTTATTAACAGATTATGCGACCGCCGTTTTGGCATTGGAGCCGACGGGCTTATCCTTATCTCCGGTAATGACAAGGCTGACTTTGAGATGAAATATTTCAATTCCGACGGAAAGCCCGGTTCCATGTGCGGAAACGGAGGAAGATGCACCGCCCATTTTGCAAGGAAATGGAATATAGCAGGCAATAATCAGAAATTCATTGCCTTCGATGGCATTCATGAGGCAGAAGTAATGGATGATATAGTCCGCCTCCAGATGGCAGACGTGAATGAATATAAGATCATCGATGGCAGCTATTTTATAAATACCGGATCACCGCATTATGTGGTATTTACCATTGATATCGACAGGATGGATGTCAATGAAGAAGGAAAAAGACTGAGGTGGTCTCCAAAATTCTCCCCTGGCGGAACCAATGTCAACTTTGTCGAAGTAAATGATAATGGATTATATCTCAGAACTTTCGAACGTGGCGTCGAGGAAGAGACACTGGCCTGCGGTACAGGTGTAACTGCTTCTGCCATTGCTTCAGTGCTGGCTGGACATTTTGACACAGCTCCTGTAAATGTTAGGGCCAGGGGTGGTAATCTCAAAGTGGAATTCAAGGTGACAGATGGAAAGGTAACCAATATATGGCTTACCGGACCAGCTACTTTTGTCTTCGACGGTATTATTAATCTATAATAAAAAAGATGAAGAACTTTCACAGAGGAGATCCGGAGAACCACAGAGTGCCACAGAGTCTGACCTCTGTGTATCTCTGTGGTCCTCTGTGTCACTCTGTGTAAGTTCTTATGATCCTGTTAATCAAATTCTGAATATTGTCAGGTTCTTTTTCAATGGTTAAAGAGAAACTATACGGGAAAACACTGAATGAACTGATAGCAGTGACAAAACGGGTTAAGCTTCCCGGGTTTGCTGCAAGACAGATTGCTGATTGGCTTTATAAAAAGGAGATATCCACGATTGATGAGATGACCAATCTCTCGAAGAAGATGAGGGAGGTCCTTTCTGTTGATTATGAAATTGGCCTCTCAGAACCTGTAAATGTCGCCGAAAGCAAGGATGGCACAAAGAAATATCTATATAAAGTACTGGATGACAAATATATAGAAACTGCCTTTATCCCTGATGACGACAGGGCTACAATATGTGTTTCATCCCAGGCCGGATGCAAGATGGGTTGCGTATTCTGCATGACCGGTAAACAGGGATTCCAGGGGAATCTCTCATGCAATGAGATATTGAACCAGTTCAGGAGCATGCCGGAATTCGGCAGGCTGACAAATATGGTATTCATGGGAATGGGTGAACCCCTCGACAATACTGCAGAGCTCCTTAAGAGCCTTGAGATCCTTACTTCTGAATGGGGATATGGGTGGAGCCCCACGCGGATAACGGTCAGCACCATAGGACTGAAAAACAGCATTAAGGAGTTCCTCGATAAGAGCCGGTGCCATATTGCTGTAAGTCTTCACTCCCCATTTGACGAGGAGAGACGGGCGTTGATGCCTATACAGGGAACAAACTCAGTCAGGGATATACTTGATATAATCCGTGATTTCAACTTCAACAGCCAGAGAAGAGTCTCTTTTGAATATATACTCTTTAAAGGAGTAAATGATTCACCTGCACATATTAAAGAGCTGGCACGGATACTCAACGGCATTAAATGCAGGATTAACATCATAAGGTTTCACAAAATACCGGGTTCAGAATTCGAGAGCCCCGATATGGCTGCGACAATCAGATTCAAGGAAGCACTTAATGCCAAAGGGATTCTATCCACTGTAAGAACGTCAAGGGGAGAAGATATACAGGCAGCCTGCGGATTGCTTTCAACAATGGAACAGAATAAAAGCAAATAGAAATGACCCGAAGATTATTCAGCATTCTGTTATTCTGGATCCCTCTCCAGATGTTTTCGCAGGAAAGGGCCCTGAATTCGCTCCTTGCAGATTCTGTAATGGAACATGCTGCTGTCTCTTTCTGTATAATAGATTCCGACAGCGGAAAAACCGTATTCGAATATAATGCAGATAAAAGCCTTGTTCCCGCTTCAATATTGAAACTGGTCACAACTTCCGCAGCTCTCGAACTGCTTGGTCCTGAATACACTTTTAAAACTGAAATCGGTTATACCGGGAATATACACAAATTGTTTGGATTGCTGGACGGTAATATTGTTATAAAAGGCGGTGGAGATCCCTCTCTTGGATCAAAAAAATTTGAGGAGCATTATGCCGGATTTGCTGACAGGTGGATTGATGAATTGAAGAAACTCAGGATAAGAAGGATAACGGGGGGAGTCATAACTGACGATTCTTACTACGATTATCTGCCGGTACCTTCCAAATGGCTCTGGGAGGATGCTGGTAATTATTATGGAGCCGGTGCATATGGATTATCACTCTTCGATAACTCCTATGAAATACATTTTAAGACTGCATCTGACAGTTCACAGCTTTATATTACAGGCATCTCTCCTGCCGAATGCAGGTTTGAATTTTCCAACTGGCTCGTTGCTGCAGGTACCGCCGACAGGGGCTATGTTTTTGCAGCGCCCTACAGCACTAACGGCTGGCTGGCAGGGACGATCCCATCCAATGTCAATGATTTTGTATTGAATGCATCCATCGCGGATCCTCCGTTAATTATGGCAAAAATGATGAATCAGAAATTCAAGGATGCAGGAATCGATGTTGCGACTTATCCGACAACTGTCAGGCTGATGCAAAGACCTCTTAAAACCGAGGTCCGCGAAATTGCCGAGACATCTTCTCCGCCGCTTGAAAAGATCATTGAGGTGCTTAATCATGAGAGTGTCAATCTGTATGCTGAGCATCTTGTCAAAGAGATCGGGAAGGTTTATAAGAAGAATGGGGCCACCGAATCGGGCGTCAGCTGCATTCATGAATTCCTTGATCTCTCGGGCATAAGCACAGATGGCTTTTTCATTGAGGACGGAAGCGGCCTCTCTCCTCTCAACGCAGTCAATGCGAAGGGAATGGTCTCCCTTCTGTTTTATATGAAGAGCAGGGGAAAGTATTTTGATCAGTTCTATTCTTCACTTCCGGAAGCAGGCAAGGAGGGCACCCTTAAGAATCATTTCACCGATCCTGTATTTGAATCACGCATGAGGGCAAAAAGCGGTTCAATGACCAGGGTCAGAAGCTATGCAGGATATCTTACAACCTTAACAGGTAAAAATTTGATTTTCTGCATAATAGTTAATAATTTTTCAGGATCACAGCAGAAAGTAATTTCTCATATTGAGGAAATTTTAAAGGAGACAATCCTATCTGAATAATTATTCTTTTCTTTGTGCTCTTTAAAATTTTACATGAATACAAAAGTCACTGTAAGGAGATGCGGCGAGTATAATCCCATCAAAGTCTACGATTTAATTTCTGAAATATATACTGCATGTGAAGGTCCGGATGTTTCAGGCAAAAAGGTCCTTGTCAAGCCCAACATACTTATCGACAGCAACCCTGCCAAATGCATAAGCACACATCCTGTGGTGGTCGAAGCGATGGTAAGGTTGCTTCAGTCAAAAGGTGCAACTGTTTTAGTGGGCGATTCTCCTGCGATGCATCTGCCAGGCTTCAAATGCGAAAAATCAGGGATTTATGATGTATGCAGGAGAACAGGAGCTGAATGGGTTGATTTTTTAAAGAATCCTGCAGAAGCAGTACTTAAAAACGGGAAGATCAGGATAGCATCTGTTACCCGGGAAGTCGATCTGATTATTTCCCTGCCAAAATTCAAGAACCATGAGCTGGTTTATTTCACCGGGGCTATAAAGAATTCACTTGGACTTGTACCCGGGTTTTCCAAAGCGATGCAGCATGCGCTTCATAATGACAGGGATAGGTTTTCCGTTTTCCTTGTTGATCTGAATGAGGCAGTAACCCCACATTTTTTCATAATGGACGGCATTATGGGCATGGAAGGCCATGGTCCCGGGCAGGGTACTCCTTTTGCAACGGAAGTTCTGATTGGATCTTCGAATCCTTTGGCCATGGATATTATTGCCAGTACAATAGCAGGTTATGACCCTATGGATATCCCCACTAATGCGATTGCCCTTTCAAGAAGACAATGGCTCACGGATCGCAGCGATATAGTTTATGACGGGCCGGAACTTGAGACTCTTATCAGGAAAGATTTCAAGCGTATTCCAATTTCCGTCAATGAAAATATAGTTGCCAGATTCATAAAGCACAGGCTGCATTTTATAAAGAGATTTGAAAAAAGACCGGTATTTAAACACATAAACTGCACAGGTTGCCAGGAGTGCATAAAAATATGCCCTGTTAATGCGATAACCATGCATCCCGAGAAGAAGAAGTGGGTCGTTCTGACTGACAATAAATGCATCAGGTGCTTCTGCTGCGCCGAGGTTTGCCAATATAGTGCAGTTGAGGTACGACGAAAAGTCTTTGGCGACTAAACCACCCCTGATGTCAAGTCAGGAGGAAGGTGGTTAATTATACATCGATCTTTGCATATTTCGCATGCGCCTCGATGAATTCCCTTCTGGGAGGCACCTCGTCACCCATCAGCATTGAGAAAATATGGTCTGCTTCTGCTGCGCTTTCAATAGTTACCTGCCTCAGTGTCCGGGTCTCAGGATTCATCGTTGTTGACCATAGCTGCTCTGCATTCATTTCACCAAGACCCTTATATCTCTGAATACCAACTGCAGATTCTTTTCCCTGTCCCATCTCCTTAACTGCTGCCTCACGTTCCTCTTCTGTCCAGCAATAGCGTTCAGATTTCCCTTTTTTAACTAGGTAGAGTGGCGGAGTTGCTATGAAAAGGTAGCCATTTCTTATCAGGTCCTGCATATATCTGAAAAAGAAGGTCATAATAAGGGTTGTGATATGTGAACCGTCGACATCGGCATCAGTCATAATAATGATCTTGTGATATCTCAATCCTCTGATATCCAATGCTTTGCTATCCTCGTCCGTACCTATGTTCACACCGAGAGCCGTGAAGATATTCTTTATCTCTTCGCTCTCGTATATTCTGTGGAGCATGGCTTTTTCGACATTCAGTATCTTTCCCCGCAGGGGCAGGATAGCCTGGAATTTCCTGTCACGACCCTGTTTTGCAGTTCCGCCTGCAGAATCGCCCTCGACAAGATATATCTCGCAATTTGCAGGATCTCTGTCGGCGCAGTCGGCAAGTTTGCCGGGAAGACCTGATCCGGATAATACGTTTTTACGCTGAACCAGCTCCCTTGCTTTTCGGGCAGCATGCCTGGCAGTTGCGGCAAGTATCACTTTCTGAACGATTACCCTTGCATCTTTGGGATTCTCTTCCAAATAATTTGTAAGCATAGTGCTTACAGCCTGGTCGACAGCACCCATTACTTCGCTATTGCCGAGTTTTGTTTTTGTTTGTCCTTCGAACTGTGGTTCCTGTACTTTAACTGATATGATTGCTGTGAGGCCTTCGCGGAAATCATCGCCATTGATGTCAAATTTCAGCTTGGATGTAGCACCTGAGTCTTCAGCATATTTCTTCAATGTCCTTGTCAGACCTCTTTTGAATCCTGCAAGGTGTGTTCCGCCTTCAATTGTATTTATATTATTCACATATGAGTGAACATTTTCCGAGAAAGAATCATTGTACTGAAGGGCGATTTCGACTGGTATTTCTGACTTATCGTATGTAGTATGAATTGGTTTTTCAATTATCCTCTGCCGGTTGGCGTCGAGATATTCAACGAATTCCTTAAGACCCAGCTCTGATTTGAATTCCTCATAGCGCGGTTTGCCGCCATTTCCATTCTCTACCAGCTCACGCATATCTTTAATCGTCAGCAGTATTCCTTTATTCAGGAATGCCAGTTCACGAAGGCGTGCAGCAAGTATCTCGAAGTTGAATTCAGTGGCCTGGAATATAGTATTGTCCGGTTCAAATGATATTATTGTCCCTGATTTGTCAGATTTACCAATCACTTCCACTTCTGTGACAGGCTTCCCCTTTTCATATTCCTGCTTAAAGATACTGCCTTCACGCATGACTGTTGCAGTAAGATGTGTAGAAAGTGCATTAACACAGGATACACCTACACCATGAAGACCCCCTGATACCTTGTAGGAATCTTTATCAAATTTACCTCCGGCATGCAATACTGTCATTACGACTTCAAGGGCTGATTTTTGTTCTTTTTCCATTAATCCGGTAGGAATCCCCCGTCCGTCGTCAGTTACGGTGATAGTGTTGTTTTCATGGATCACTACTTCGATTTTCGAGCAATATCCGGCCAGCGCCTCATCTATGGAGTTATCTATAACTTCATATACAAGATGATGCAGCCCTCTTACTCCAATATCACCGATGTACATTGCAGGTCTTTTCCGAACTGCCTCAAGACCCTCCAGCACCTGAATACTCTCTGCAGAATATTCATTGTTCTCCTGCATTTTTTTCTTCTTCTCGCTCATCTTTCTTACTGTTTATAACATCCAAATAACACTAAAAGAGAGCTTTGTTCTTCTCATCGCCAACTGATTAGTAAAATGATTTAAGGGAATCAGGACAAGAATATATTTTTCACCGCCTACAGCTACCAGGAAAGACCTCTCATTTTGTGTTATAAGCAATTGATAATATGAATATTAAATAATACTGCAAATATATACATTTTAAACGGTTTTCTGTTAAAAATATGTTATTTTTTATGCACAATTTAATATAGAAATTAACAGGGAAAGATTTGTCATGCAGGTCGTGCAAGTCGTAAAGGACCTGCAAGACTGGCAAGACCTGCAAGACTCTCTCATAAGCTATAGCTGAATCCTACCATAAAGATGAACCTCTGCGTTGGGTAGTAGGCATATTCATAGTACTTGTTGAAGGCTATATTATTGGCTTTAATCCAGAGCGATAGTATCTTGGAGTACCTGTACTCTGCGTTCAGGTTGATATTGACATGTACAGGTTCATAATCCGGAAATGTGAACAGCGTGGCTTCGTTCATTACTGCAAATCTGCGCTTGCCAAGCGCCGTAACATCTACTCCTGTAATAATTTTGTTTCTCAGATTGTACTTAATACCGACACTCGCATCCCAGTCCGGCTTGTTAAAAGGATAATCATATTGGGTAAGCGAATAATTGTACCAGTTTGCTTCGCCTCTATACATGATCTTGTCCTTTATCAGCCCGCTTATCTCTCCATGTATCTTCAGTAGCTCGCCATCGTCAGTAAGGGGAATGAACATGTTACCAATCTGAGGTGATATAAAATCTGCTGTATTCACTATATTGGCATAGAACAACATATCGTTAATTAATGAATATGAAGCCGATAAAACATAATTTCCGCCTATTCCGGTATTTCCGTTGACCCCTGCCGAAATAATCAGATTATGACTGGTATTTGGCAGCTTAAACAAGGTTCCGTTGCGGATGAGGAATGGATTTTCCCCGATAATCACTTTTGGTTCGTTCCTTTCAAGTCTGCCACCCAAAGCTGCGAAAAACCTGACATATGAGGGTACCACGCTGAATCCGAAGTTTACGTCCGGGTAAATATGGAATCTCGGCTTCTCAGTCATATTCCTGTCGAGGAGCAACTGAAGTCCGGCTTTGAAGTTCCATTGAGGAGTGCTCTTCTTAACAAAAGGACTAAGAGACACGAGATACTTGGACTTGTCCCAAAGCTGCTCCGAAAGCATGAAATACTGAAATTCAAGGCCTGAACCAATATAAAATCCTTCATACTTTGTAGCCATACTTCCTGTCAGTCCAATGTTATGCTGAGATTTCTTGTTGGTGTGATAGAAATAATCATAATTAAGGTCAAAATCATATGAATAGCTCGTAGAATCAAGAGTCAATGAGGCGAGTGAAATGTCTGCGCTCAGGTTATTATACCCCATCCTGATCTCTTTTTTATCCGATTCATCACGGACAATAGTGGTATCATATCCATATGCATACCTCAGCTTCTGGGTAAAGTCAACCGATCCTTCAAGCAGGCTTTCGCGGAAGAATTTTTTTCCATATAATGCAAGATCATTATCCATGTATCCTGCAAAGACTTTATCGTGGTCTTCCTGCAGGCGAATATGACCGTTTGTGGAGAAATGTCTTGCATAGAAACCTATTGCTCCTTTCTTTGAGCGTTCATTGGTGATACTGATCTCAGCCATGGGTGTGATATAATTCCCAAATCCAAGCTTTACGTAACTCTTGTACAGCTTTGGCAGAGGATCGGGAAGCAGAGCAGCAGGCTTAATAGGACTGATGGTATATTCCGGCGAAAAGGCCGTGGTCGAAACATCATATTTAAAGTCGGGCCTCAGCTTTGCAGTATCGCTGATATCAGGCAGATAGCTCCTCTTTTTGAAGTCCGGTACAGAGGGCTTATACGGATTATAAAGAGTCACTTCCCTGTCAAGATCCTGCTGAACCGTCTGTGCTGAACCAGCCAGGCAAGTCAGGAATATCAGAGGCAATATTATCAGGATTTTTTTCATTTCACTTCTGTTTCTCAAAAATTTCTAAAATTCCCTTTTGCATGTCGGGTATCAGTCAGTAATCTCTTTAATTGCCTGCATTGATGACGTCGAGTTTTGCTTTTACCTCATCCAGTATACCATCATTATCAATAGTATAATAATCCCTGAGGCTCTCAAGCGTCACTCGTGCCTGCAGCTTATCTCCCTTTTTCAGGCTTATGTCGGAAAGGAGGATGAACATCCTTGCCATCCAGTACTGGTGCGGGGAATTCTGGTCGATGAATTCAGTAACCAGCTTTTCAGATTCGTCTATCTGGTCCTTCCTGAAAAGAAGCTCAGCCACCCTGTATTTTGATTCTGCACCTTCGGCGCTTGTCACTTCATTTGCAGTTTTTTGGAAATCGGTAAGGGCGCTTTCAAAATTGTTCAGGCTGTAATTTGCCTTTGCCCTCATAAATATTGCTTCCCGTGAAAGCTCCTCCGGTACATTTGGAGTTCCGGTTATCTGATCTGCCGCTGCAATTGTTTTTTGAGCATCGCCCAGCTGATATGCTGACCGGAGCCCACCTCTCAGCCCAGTTATCTTAAACTCGGATGTGGAGGCACCTTTCTCAAGCTTTTCATAATATTCCAGGGATGATACATAAACTTCCTTTGAATAATAAATAGCTGCAGCTGCGTTCAGCGACTGTTCCGTAAACTGATTTACCGGTGATCCGGCTACTGCTACAAACAACTTGAGAGCTTCATCGTCATTGCCGGTTTTCCTGTAGCATTCAGCAAGGTAGAACTGTGAATTCTGTAGGAAGCTTCCGGAGGGAAATTCTTTTATATAACTCCTGAATGCTTCAGCAGCTCTCTGGTATTTGCCAGTGATATACAGATTTTCACCAGACGCATAAAGCAGGGAGTCCTTTTCGGCAAGGTTAACGTCGCCATACCCCTGGAGTGTTTTTATATATGCGAAATAGGAATCCACGTCATTAATCTCTACATAGGTGTTCTTCAGTCCTGTAAGAGCTGCCCTGGCTTCCGGTGTCGACTTGTATTTCTCAACAACTTTCTTATACTGGGCTATTGCCTTGTCGTTCTGATCCGTATTATAGTATAGCAGGCCCAGCTGAACCATTGCCCGAGGAACAAAAGGACTCTCCGGGAATGATGTAATCACAGTGTTGAAATCGGCTTCACCCTTCTGATAATCTTCAAGGACAACATGTGCCCTGCCTCTTTCGAAAATTGCATTTGGAACATAAGCTGAAGACGGATATCTGGTTGTCAGTGATGAAAGTACATCAGCCTTGCCCCTCTCATCATTCATAAGTCCGAGTGAAAAACCCTTCTGGAACATAGCATAGTCGGCATCAATCTTTCCGAAGTCTATCACCTTGTCATAATAAGTTATGGCAGTGGGATAGTTCATCGTAATGTAAAAACAGTCTGCTATCCTGTTCCTGGCATCAACCATGACCTCAGATCTCGCATTGGCAACCTCTGATTCAAAAGTTTTAAAATGGGTGATTGCATTTGCATAATCCTTAAGATTGAAGAATGAATATCCCAGGTTATACCTTAAAAGTGAGTTCTCACCAAGTGTCGATGAGCCGGGGATCCCGATGAATGTAGTATAATCAGTCTTTGCATCTTCATATCTGCCCAGGCGATATGATGCCTCACCTTTCCAGTAAACGGCCCGGGCCCTCAGCTGCCTGTTGTACTTTTCAAATTTGAGAGATTTCTCGAACATTGCAATTGCAGGTTCAAGTTCCATGTTCTTGAACAGTTCAAGCCCCCTGAAAAATGCCACCCGCTGATAAGCCTCCTCGAGTTTACTGCTCTTATTTGGTATCTTATCGAGAGATGCAAGCGCAGCCTTATAGTTCTTAACTTGCATATATGTGCTGATCAGGTAGTTGTAAGCCTCGTCGATCCTGTCGGAAGCAGGGTAGCGTTCAATGTAATCCTGAAATGCATTTATAACTTCTCCAAAGGGCGAATATGAAGTTTCATATGTCAGCTTTGCATAGCTGAAGAGAGCCTGCTCGGTAATATTTTTGTCAAAATTGAGCTTTGAGGCTTCCGAGAATCCAAGCTGAGCACGTTTCTTATCCCCTTTTTGAAGATAGCAGTCGCCCAGTATGAACCATATATTCTGGCTGAGTTCATCGTTGCCGGCTCCGATTTCACGAAGCAGTTTTATCGCTTTATCAGTTTCACCGGTTTTGTAATAGCAGTAGCCTAACTGGTATTTATCTTCTCTTGCACTGATCTTTGTCCCTGATGCAAATTTTTCCAGGTAAGGAAGTGCTACAGTGTAATTTCCTTTGTTATAATAAGCATCACCAATGAAGCGATAAATCTCCACTGCTCTTACCGGTCCGGCAGATTTTAAAAGCTCCGGAGCCATGGTCAGTATCTGATCATAATCCTTCTTCAGATAAAGTATCTGGACAATATAAAACGGTACAACACCTCCGAATGTCTCATCATTCTTCAGACGGGAAAAACCATCCATTGCGGTCTCGTACATTTTCTGCTCATAGGCTAAATGTGAAAAATAGTAGAGTGCCGGAGAGGTGTATTCTGTGTCTATGTCCTTTATCTCCGAGAACATGAGCATTGCTCTGGGCTTGTCGCCTTTAATCATTAGTGAATAACCCAGACGGAAGAAATATTCAGGAAGCTTTTCCTGCGATAATTCCCACCTCCTAACCTGCTCAAGGTAAAGTGCAGCCTTCCGGTAGCTTTTATTCTGATAAAAATAATCGCCAAGAGCCAGGTAGGCTTCATTGATCCGGTGGCTCTCAGGGTGTGTCCTTATGAAGGTTATCATCCTGTATTACGCATCCGGATTGAAAAGATGAAGCGCTGCCACTGATCTGTAATATTTTGCCTCTGCGAGCAGTATGACGTCAGAATTATTGTTGTTTTCAATATATGAATCCAGAAACCGTATGGCAGCCGGATATTTTTCCTTGTTGAAAAGCTCCATTCCCCTGATGAATTCAGAGCCCATCTCACTGTCAGTGAACGGAGCCTGAGCCATAGCCTGAACGGTAAAAATTACCAGACAACCCAGGATCGAGACGAATCTGTTTCTGTTCATAACTAATTTATTTTGGCCCTCTGAATTAAACCGTTCTGTTGTCCGATAAAATCAGAACATCAGATAACAGCCTAATTATAAGCCATATATATAGCTTTTCGTTTTGTAAATCAGTTGTAAAATTACAATTATTAAACGCC
>JAPLDY010000166.1 GCA_026391595.1 Bacteroidia bacterium | reverse complement strand
ATAATTATCAGATTAGCAGTACGTTGAAAATACATTTCATTGTTGATTGGTTAAATGAAAAGGTATAATTTTTTATGCAGAAATACAACTAATAGGAGTATTTACATACGTTTAAAAGGATTGCTTCGTCCCGCTTCCGCTGGACTCGCAATGATAGAATAAACGGTATAAATTTCTGAAAGGGAGGGATATTCCTCACTGCGTTCGGAATTGACACGCTTTTAAAAGGACACAGGAGAGAGGCGTGAGAAAAGCAGCCAGCCGCTTTTCTCACGCCTCTCTCCGCATCATCAAAAATAGTTTGTCATTCTGAGCGAATCCGTCGGATGGCGGAGAAGCGAAGAATCCCCATCCATTATCTCAATTTCAAGAATCATGCTGTCATTGCGAGTCCCGGCTTGATGGGACGAAGCAATCTTCCTGATGTTTACTGGTTTTTCAAGAAGGGTCCCTTCCTGTTCCATCTCACATCAACCTTCGAAATAAACCAGGTTTTTCCATTGTCATTGTTGCCCTGGAAAAAGAGGTATGTCTTACCATTCCTGTCCTTGAAAATATGAGGGTGTCCTGATTCGCTGGAGTTCCATTCCCCCGGTTTTCCGTTTGCAAGGAAGGGTTTGTCAGAAAGCCTCTTCCAGTGTATTGCATCTTCGCTCACTGCAACACCAACCTGCTGGGGAGCATTGTTGTATGCCCCAGCATAGAACATGTACAGCTTTCCGTTTTTCTTTACTACCGATGCACCCTCGATACAATCTTTTTCCCATGGGAGATCAGGCTTCAGGATTGGTGAATCAGCTGAAAGATTTTTCCAGTCGTCATGTTTAAAACTGGTGTTTCCCGGGGCGATAGCAACGCCCTGCATCTGTATCTTATAATCCGGATCACGCGTTGCATAATAGAGATAATATTTCCCTTTGAATTTTATAACCTCAGCATCGATGGCACGTCCGCAGTTCCAGCTTCCACCGGGACGAAAAACCGGATTTGTAATATCCCGCATAAAATGTATCCCATCGTCAGAAAAAGCATGGCAGATGGCATCATTCCTTCCATTTCCATATGTCTGATAGAAAAGATGTACCATACCATCAATTACCCTGGCACATGGGGCACAAAGTCCTTTGCTTTCATAGTCAGCAGCAGGGGTCACCTCCCCTATCTTCTTCCAGTTTAAGAGATCCTTGCTTTCTGCGATTCCTATGCCCCATCCCTGAACAGGATTGGATTTGTCCTTATAAGGGGGGATTGAGTAATACATCAGATATCTCCCATTGAAAAATATGACATGTGGATCTTTGGAAAATGGGATACCGATACGTGAAGTATCGCCGAACATCATACCTGGTTCTGCCGGCTGGCAAAATAATATAGTGCCCGACAGCAGGATTATTAAAACTGCCGAAATATGTTTTATGTTAAATCCTTTCATAAAGTAATTCTGAAATCACAAAGAAAGGTCAAGCCTTTACCGCAAACATCTCCTCATAGTGCGGCATCGGATCAAAGATTCCTCCCCCTGTTTTATAGAATTCCCTGTCGAGCTCATAAACACCTCCCTTTACATTAACCCAGGGGGCATCCTTGCGCGGATGATACCCAAGCATCGTATTCCAGTTCTGGTAATTCTGATGACCGTTGCTTTCCAAAAGTCCAAGATTGCCTATACCTGGAAATGAAGCCAGCCGTGCAGCGATATTTTTATTCCATTCAACAAGGACGGGGTTTACAGTAAGGTCCGCGCAGAAACATGGAATGTCACGTTCATAAGCTGCCTGTGCTATCTTCATTGTCATGCTGAGGGTTTTTGCTATTGCTTTGAGAGCCATTGCTTTGTAACCCATCTGAATGCGTTTTATTGCATCCTCAACGGTATGTGCGCTTTCATCTGAAGCAAGCCTCACCGGTATATTGCTAACATCTATCTCGAACTCTTCGGCAAATGGCTCTTCAATGATGGCTATCTGGTCGAAGGCGCCGATGCTTTTTGCATGGTCGAGAAGCTTTAAAAGAGTATCCTTGTTCTCGTAACGCCCGTTGGCATCAAAATAATAAGGCAGTTTGCCGTTTTTAGTATATGGTGTTTTTACATCGCCGATAGCCAGATGAATAGCCGACAGTCTCTCCTTATCTTTCTCCAGCATCTCTTCCTGCGTTCCCGGCTGGCCGATCTTGATTTTCATGAAGAAATAACCGTTGTCAGTTGCAGCCATGATCTCCTCAATCGGTATTGTATATGCCATCAAAGGTATCGCTGCCACTTTTTTGTGATGATGCGAAAGCGCTGGTCTGTACTCCGGTGGTATCATCTCATCAAAAGTAGTGATACCGTTTTCCTTTGCATAAAGAAGCCATGCTGCATTGTCAATGCCCACCATAGCATTGAGAGCGAAGGTCTTGCGGAGCTGTGGATTTGAAGTGACTTTTTTCCCGTATTCAAAAACTTCCGGAAGTATACTGTCGAGTAATTCAACCGGACTGGTAAAGGAGTGGCCGCTGATAAGCCTTAGCGCCCTGTCAGTAATTGAGTACATAATGGCATTACTGGCACTCTCTGAGTGTGTTGCGAAGACCTGAGCATCAGACCAGAGAACGTTCTGGGTTCCCAGACCAATGGAATGAGCTCCCGAGCTGCTCCGGAGGTACGATATAGTCTGCCAGATCTCTTTCATGAAACCGCCCTTGAATCCAAAAGGACGGATAAGTGGCTCAGTTTCAAATCCAATTTTAGTCATTGAAATAGTGATCTTTTTTGGTGCAGGTCTCGAGCACCCCGTAAGAATCAGATCTGCAGGAGAAGCAATTACTGCGGCTCCTGCTGCCATTAGGCTGCGCTTTATGAATTTTCTACGGCTTGAATTTGTCATATCAGTTTAATTCGTACTTCGTAAGATATCCGTTCAGGAAATCAATATCTTTTTTCAGTTTCCTGACAATAATCTCCTGTTGCTGCAAAAGCGGAAGCTTATCTTCTCCTTTCTCCAGCAAGGGATATTCGACATGCAGTGTCAGGGGACCGGAAATATTAAGCTCTTTTACAGTTTTAAAGAATAAGTCCCAGTTTACCATTCCCTCACCCATAGGTACGGTGACCGCCCTTGGTTTGCCATTCCCCGTAATCCATGTAAAATCCTTGATTGCGAGGGTTTTTATATATGGTGCAATGAGCCGCATTCCCAGGATCCAGGAATTCGCACCTTCCACCATTGCATGCCTTACATCATACTGGCATCCTGCAAATTCAGGTTGCAGGTCACGCAGAAGCTCGTACAGGTCCCAGACCGGACCTCCGACGCGTGCCCCGGCATGATTCTGATATCCTCCATGGATAGAATATTCTTTATTCAGTGCCGCAACCTCTTTCAGGCTTGATTTAATCTTCTGCAGTGATTCCCATATCCCGGTTTTTAAGTCATACTCATAATAACCAAGCCGGTAATGCTTTATTCCTGATCCCGAAGCTGTCTTCAGCACTCTTTCAGTCAATGGATCGGTTGCTGAGATAATCCCGGTCACCATCATATCCAGAGCCAGGTTGTACCTCTTTGCATCCTCAACCAGTTTCGGCAGTTTGCCTTCCACATCAGCCGGTTCAACTTTACCACCGGGACGGACGGTAAGGTCGAGGCCGCCAATGCCTGACTTTGCAATGCACTCACACATGAACCCAAAATCGTATGAGTCAAGCGGTTTGGAAAATATCCTTAAAGGGTATTTTTTCGGTTCGGTCGGTAAAATGCCAGAATCCAGTTTATTAATGAATGGGACTGCTGCTCCGGCAGCTGCTATCGTTGAAATAAACTCTCTTCGGTTTTGAGTCATAGTATATTATTTATGAAAACTTTCACAGAGTGACACAGAGGTCTTCGCTCTGCTCAAACTAACACAGAGTGACACAGAGAAAAGCCTCAGTGTCTCTCTGTGGTTCTCCGGATTTCCTCTGTGTAAGTTCTTCATTTTTTATAATTTCCAGGGTTTTCGATATTCGTAATGAAGAAGTTCGTTTGCTGCCTGGCTGTTAGTGAATATCTCTTTCTCAAAGTCCCATTGCAACCGTTCCTTTGTTGCCAGAGCTATGTTCGCCAGGTGGGCAAAACTTGTTGATCTGTGCCCGTCCTCGATGGAACACCAAGGCGTCTGTCTCGATTTTACGCAGTCAAGGAAATTCCTTATGAGATTCCCGGTGCTGTCATCACCAAGACCAGCCTGCTTACCTATATCTTCCTGCACTCCTTCCTCTGCTGCAAGAGTATTTGTAAATTTCTGGAACTGACCATTCTTCGATGGTGCTATTTTATAACCGTTTTCCCCTGCATTAAGAGTACCGAGGGTTCCCCTGAGCTCTACCTCACCATACTGAAAAAATCCGCCGCTGCTTGCTTCATAAATGCTGAAGGTGATAAGCGCACCAGAGGCAAATTCGAAAATAACATCCATGGTATCAGGGATAGTCCGGTCGTCATCAACAACATATTTTCCTCCCACTGCACTAATTGCCACAGGAGCCTTCTCTCCCATCATCCAGCGTATGACGTCCATATAATGAACGCCCCAGTTCCCCATCTGGCTCGAATAATCGCCCCACCAGCGGAAATTATATGGACAAATATTGTACTGGTACGGCCGGAATGCACGCGGGCCAAGCCACATATCCCAGTTAAAATCCTTTGGCGGTTCTTCCGGTTTCATCCTGCCGATTCCATCCGGGTACATGTTATTTATCCTGAAGGCCTTGCCAACGGAAACCTTGCCAATCCTGCCTGCTGTTATTTCCTTTGCCAGCTTCTGATAGACAGCTGCACCGCGCCGGTTAAGTCCCACTGCAATAACCCGGTTTGAAGCCTTCTGCGCATTTACCATGGCTCTTCCCTCATGAATCGTGGCGGTAAGGGGTTTTTCCACATATACATCCTTTTCTGCATTAACCGCACTTATCATCTGGATAGCATGCCAGTGGTCGGGGGTGGCGATGACAACTGCATCTATATCTTTATTATCCAACAACTTACGAAAGTCCGGATAGTGTTCCACCTTTTCAGTAAATGTCTCTCCCATCTTTGGGATCTGTCCGCCAAGTCCCTGCAGCCATCGCGGATCCACCTTGCTCCTGTCACGCAGCATGTAAGGCCCGTAAAGGTCTGAAAAGGCCGCAACACAGACATCGGGCTGATCCATAAAGATGCCGAGAAGCTGTGAACCCCGGTTCCCTATTCCTATAAATCCAACATTGACTTTTTCATTGGCACCATAGATACGGTTATATACCGACGCTTTAAGAGATGAAGCACCGAGAGCCATACCTGCAGATATCATTCCTGTTTTTGCGATGAACTCACGACGAGATGTTTTGTTCCTGCTTTTCATTTTTAAGAGAAATTAATGGAGAAAATTAGAGAAAATAATCAAAATCCCAAACAGTTGTTGCAAACATCTGTCCTGGTATTTAAGTATTTCAATGGAGTCCTCCCTTTCCAATTCTGAGAAGTTTCTTAATTGATACAGGTTCACCACCCGGGGATATACCCTGAACATTGATCACGTAATCAGTGGCATAATCCGACGACCAGAAATCGATTTTTATTTTTCCATCCGCATCGGGTGTTATGGCCGGATTCCAGTACAAAGTGTTCCTGAAATCAGGGATCCTGTTCTGCCGTTTTTCATCAGATGAATAGTCTGGCGAAAGAAATGTCTCAACAGGTTCTGAGATTCTGTAACTAAGTCTGAGTGCGTTTGCAGGAAGATCAACCGCACTGAGATCACCGGTTCGGGTTATAACATTTACGATACCATGGAACATATATTCATCCACCATGTAAACTCCCCAGACTATATCTATCTGTTCAACAAGGTCAGGGTTCATATCTCCGATAATTGAAGCATTTTTCACAATCACACCGTCGACCATCAGCACCGGAGGGTCGTTATATAGTTTGTTGCCGGCCGGATCGAGAAAGGTGATTTCATATGTCGAACCCAGCTTCTTCATTCTGACACGCGGTACCAGTTCAAAAAATATTTCTTCCATAAGCGGAAGCCTGACATAATCATCCATTTTCAGCACAAAGTCAGGTCTTCCATAAAACCTTTTAAAGACAGTGTGCGACGAATCAGCTTTCACAACATCACCGGTATTAGACAATTCATAAATAGTGCTGATATTACTGTTAAGGCGCCATTTTAAAATATGGGGCGGAATAAAAGCAGTTGTATCAATAATTAATTTTGTCAGGGGGATTTGTTCAGAAAAAGCTGATCCGAGAATTACTTTATACCCGGCTCCAATATTGTCAGGCTGAACGATAAGATCCCTGTATTCATCATCTGCCGGGAGTACAAAATTGAAATTACCATCATTATCTGTTGCTGCATACTGAAAAAAGGGTGTTTTTCCGGGATACGACATTGTGATAATCTCGTTAGCAGGCGCCGGCTAGAAATT
>JAPLDY010000133.1 GCA_026391595.1 Bacteroidia bacterium | reverse complement strand
CCCATTCTCCTTCCCATTCTCCCTTCAAGAAAACCTGTTGGGGAGGTAAAGTTTTTTCTCCTGGGAGACGGATGGTTTAATTATGATGGGAGCTTATTGTGGTTATAAAAGGACAGGGGCCACGTATGCTCCCGGCTCTTTAAAAGATATAGCAAGCAAAAAAGTCTATTGCACTGCTTTCTCAACCAACGGCATTATTCCATCAAATATTTTCTGTACCTGTTTCATGAAGTTCTCATCCGCTTCCATTGCCTCTACTATCACTGGACTCCACGCATAGTACAGCCTTATGAGCTTCTGACCTGCGGGGGTTTTGCTGAGCACTTCATCTCTGAACTTCCTCAGGATACGGAGGTCTTTCTCTCTGGAATCTTCTTTCAAGGCAGTGGTTGCAGGACAGCTAACACTTTTGGAATTAATAAACGTGGGATCAAATGGCCAGTCATTACTGTCTTTTTTATTGTTTTTCCATTTCAAATATTCTTCTTTATTTGAGAAACCGTCCCCATCCCAATCATCTGGACCTGCAGATACCCAGCCTGGCTCGCTCGGGGCATACGGATTAACCCACTCTGCCTCCGATAAAACCTGCACCTGCTGGCTTTGCCGGCTTGCCACCGCATTACCGCCTGCGAAATCGTCAAGACTCTTATTTGGAGAAAGCGCAGATTCCCATGCATCGGGAAGGCCATCGTGGTCAGAGTCCTCATTTAACAGGCTCTCATCAGAAACAACATATACGTAGTCCGTTGCCCGGTCATACCAGCTAACGCCAACCCACCCTGAAAAGGCAACACTGAGCCCTTTCCATCCGCTGCCGCTCAGAACAGTTGCAAATTGCACATTACCTTCTCTGGGATTAAATTCATCCATCATTCTGAAAAGATCAGGCTGGACTTCACCGGATTGACAACCGCCGTTCGCACCGAAATCTGTAATATAACAGTAGCAGGTGTCAGAAATTCTGTCTTCCCAGCCATAGGGAGGCGGATCTCCCCCGTCCTTAGTCATTACATTTACCTTGCTTCCATTATTATCAATGCCGGTATACGGCATATCCCAGTCCCCGGGTACGGTAATACTGATCGTGCCGGTACCATTGGCAGTCCAAGCTGAATATTGTGAACAGCTCCAGAACGGACTCGATGCAGCTCCGCCGACGATCATTCCGTGAATGTGAACCTGATCGCCATATTTTATAATTCTGGGAACAATCCTTACGATACCCCAATTCTCCCCGCTCCACTTGGCGGTTGTGGCATCAGGTTTCGGTTCCAGAGCAAATGCCTTGACACTGCACAAGATTGCAATACAAAATAGTATCACGCATGCATAACTAATCATTTTCCCTTTCCTCAAGTTCAACATAACGTGCCCCTTTCTGCAATTCTTGAAATTTGCTTTTTTAATAATAAATTTTGAGTGTTAAGTATAGAAAAGCCCCATTCTCCTTCCCATTCTCCCTTCAAGAAAACCTGTTGGGGAGGTAAAGTTTTTTCTCCTGGGAGACGGATGGTTTAATTATGATGGGAGCTTATTGTGGTTATAAAAGGACAGGGGCCACGTATGCTCCCGGCTCTTT
>JAPLDY010000022.1 GCA_026391595.1 Bacteroidia bacterium | reverse complement strand
AGTGGATAAACCATGAACGTATCAGGCTCCTGTAAGCAGGTTCATCATCTGCAAGGTCCCTGATAAGGCCTATCTCAGTACGTGCATGCGATAGTATATCAACAAAATTATAGACAAGGATATTGATGTCATTCTCAAGCATCTGCCTGATCTTTTCATTAATCTTCTTCCCTTCATTGCTGTTGTTTACCTTGCTGTAAGACCATTTATACTTTAATCCTTTTCTTATCAGCTGGCTTCTGAAAAGTTCCTCTTCAAAATTGTTTTTACCCTCTTCTTCATCATCATTTATCCAGAACTGCGGCATTATTTCTTCGATCTGCGAAGGCATGAGTCCTGCAAAAATGGCATTCCTGCTGTATTGTGTAACCGTCGGGAGGATGCTGAACCAGATATCTTCATCAATTACCCTGAAAAGTCCTGCAAGCTCAGCAGAAATAATCTTCCACTGGTCGTATCTCAAATTATCGATAAGGATCAGGAACAGGGGTCTGGTACTGCTGATCAGCGGAAAGATTTTTTTTGAGAACAGGGAAGGAGAAAGAACCGGGTCTTCACTTTTTTTCTGTTCAAGCCAGGTGAGGTAGTTTCTTGTTACGAATTTTGCAAATGATGCATTGGCTTCATTCTCCTGCATCCTGAAAATTTCGGACATTCCCTTGTCGTCGGATTTTTCAAGTTCAGCCTCCCAGAAGACAAGCTTGCGGTATAGTTCTATCCACTCGTTGCACGTTCCGGCAGCAGTGATCATATTCCCAATGCGGCTGAATTCCTGTCTGTAATCAGTTGATGTTTTTTCAGTAATCAGTCTTTTCTGATCGAGTATCTTTTTGATTGCCAGCAGGATCTGTTTCGGTTTAACAGGTTTGATAAGGTAATCGGCTATTTCTGATCCGATGGCAGCTTCCATTAATTCTTCTTCCTCGCTCTTTGTGATCATCACCACCGGAATGTCGGTCCTTACTTCCCTGATGAGCCTGAGAGTTTCTATTCCGCTGAGTCCGGGCATGTTCTCATCGAGAAAGATCAGATCGTAAGAATTCTGGCGGACGAGATCAATGGTATCTGTTCCATTGGAGCAGGTATCAATTTCATAACCTTTCTCTTCAAGGAAGTAGATATGCGGCTTTAAAACTTCAACCTCATCATCTGTCCAGAGTATCTTAATTTTTCTCATTCAAATAATTTTCCCTGAAATAAAGCAGATATCTCTCAGGGTTCTTGTCAGTATTCAATGTCTTCAGGTTATTACTGTCGATAATGAATGAATAAATCGTTGAAGAGGAAGGATTCCGTACAATCTTTTCAGTTGCAAAGGATTTGTAGTAATCCATCGATTGATTGTATTTTGCGAATCCTGACACCGTGATCATTAAGTATTTATTATCTAAAAGCTCTCCCTGTGTACGGTAATTATTATTTGTGTAATTATCAATATTATAGCTTATTATGTCAAATACAGCCTGGTTCATATTGAATTTGGGATTAGCAATTATGATCACAAAGAAATGTGCCGAAATAGTATCAATAACATATAATTCCTGTGCAAGTGCCTTCTCTTCCTCGGCTTTCAGCTCGGGCATTTTTTGATTAAGGTAAGCGATTATTTCTGAAGCTTTTTTACTTTCATCACTCGAAGGCCACGATTTTACAATAGAATTAAGTTCCTCTTTAAAAGCCCGTTCATCGCTTGTTCTGGCAACCGAATATGCATGCAGGAGCATAAATTTCGGAGCCAGCTGATCTTCTTTATATTTTTTCAGAGCCGTATCACAGAGTGAAATGACAGCAGGGAAATTCTCGAGCGTATATTCATTATATGCCTGTTCGTAGATCTGTTCTGCCATTTTCATGGCTGCCATTTTCTTGATAAAATAGTCAGGATCTGATAATATTTTTGCAAATTCGGTTTCAGGATATTTTTCAAGAAGTCTTTGCCTGTAAGCTTCACACTGGACTGTATTTATATCTTTATTTACCTTATAAAGGTTGTAAAGTGCCTCAGGGACCAGTTCATTTTCAGGGAAACGGTTAAGTAGAGCTTCAAATGATTCAGTAGCCCTTGCCCCATCGGACAGTTTATCGTAGTAAGCTTTACCGGCATTAAGATATGCATTTGCGATCTTATCATTTGAAACAGCAAGAAGGGAATCATTCAGAGGCAGGTTCTTCAGATAAAATTCAGGTTTTTTATAATCCATCACCACTTTTGAGGAGTCATCTGCCTTTTTTACAGCATCATCCGGAATAGTTGAAGCCTGCGATGGATTGGTCCGGGTTTTATTGTACCGGCGCCAGTTATCTTCCAGCGGCCTGTCGCCCCACCGTCGCTTGAATTCAGTTCTTCCGAAAGTAAGGGCGGATTGATTATAGAAATACCATTTACCCTCCTGATCAATATTATCCCTGAAGCGCTGTTCATTTTCATAATACTGGCCGAGGTTGTACCTCGATGCATATTCGGAAGTTTTCCCTTCACTTTCTGCATTAACTATTTCGTTTATAATTGTAGATATCAGGGCATTTCTCTGCGACTCTGGCATAGCGGCCAATTTCTGAAGACTATCCTGTTCTTCAATTATTTTAAGCTGTGACACGACCGTGTTAAGGTTTCTCGATTTTGCAAGTATCTTCTGATAGTCAGGATGTTTCTGATTCAGAAAGAAGACAGTGCTGTCATAGTAAAGACCTGCCTTCATGAAATCGGGTTTACTGTAAAAATGATCTGCAAGAGCAAGGTAAGATCTGCCTTTCTGGTTCTGGTTTGTTGTGGATGAAGCAGTTGATTTTCTAAAATAATCCAGAGCTTCCTTTTCATTTCCTTCCTTCATGGAAAGACTTCCAAGGGCATAGTATATCTGGTCAAGAAAATCCTTGTTCTTCGAATCCCTGAGCATTTTTTGCAGCTCTTTACGGATTTCCTGGGGATTTCCGGAATTCACATCGAACACTCCTGCAATGTTTATCCTTGCATTGAATTCAACATCGTAAGGGGGATTCATTTTAACAACATCGCGGTAGAGCGATATAGCCCTGGCAGAGTTTCCTGCATGTTCATTCAGTTGTGCCAGGAGGTAGGTCATTCTGTACTTCTGGCGTTTGCCTGAGAAAAGATCTATTGCCTTTTCGAGCGGCTCGACAGCTTCAGCATATTTCTTCTGTTTTACATTGAGATCGGCAAGAGTTGAATAATACATCGATCTCAGAGCCTTCTGCGATGCATCGGTGATCTCAAGTTCTGAAAGCAGTCTGTATGATTCGCTGTACTTGCCTGTTTCATTATATATCCTGGCAAGCCAGATGGAGGCTTCTTTTTTTATTGCGTTATCATTGGCCTGGGTGATGGAATAATTCAGGATTTCAGCGGCCTCATTGTATTCCTGCTTATAAAACCGCGACTTCCCTATCAGAAGGTAACTGTCGTCGACCCATTCATTATATTCCTTTCGTTCAAGAAGATCGGTTTCCCTGGAGGATGATTTTCCTTTCTCCTTTATTTCCGGTTTTGCAGTTATTGACTTTAATGATATGAGCTTTGAAGCTTTCTGGATAGCCCGTTCCATGTCGGAGCCGCATAGCGAAGGAGTTGCAGGATCGCTATATTCAAATACCTTAAGTATTTCGGCATAGTCGTCCTTATATGCGTCGTTGACTTTCAGGACCCCGGCTTTAAAACTCTCATATCCATTAAAATAGATATTGTACCTGGCTGTCATACCATGATAGAACCTTGTTGCGGAAGTATTTTTTTCCACGGAACAGGTAGTCGCTAAAAAAAGCAAAGCTACGAGGGCCAGATATTTATATGAGGCTTTTAAAGAAGACAATAGATGACATTTAATACTATAAACTTACTTAACCTGTGTATAGTATTTCAAAGGTAAATAAAATTGGGCAGTTGCTTTCTGTCAGGCAGAAATTACCTTCTTAATTTCAGGCACTTCCTTGAGTATTGCCTGCTCAACGCCTGCCTTCAGGGTCTGCATGCTGTATGGACAACCGTGGCATGCGCCTTTCAACTTTACTTTGACTGTCAGGTCGTCGGTGACCTCTATCAATTCAATATCTCCACCATCAGACTGGAGATAAGGTCTTACCCTCTCCAGCGCTTTTGCGACTCGATCTTTAATGTTTTTTAACTCTGACATATATACTTATTTATTTAACTGTACTTTTATTGTCGGACGCTGTTCGTTATTCCTCTTTTCGGTTTGATTTATCACTTCACCGGCCAGGGACATGAATGCTTTTCCTGCTATCGAATCTTCAAGGGCAACAGGATGTCCCTTGTCGCTGCTTTCGCAAATACCCTGTACCAGGGGTATCTGACCAAGAAGCGGAACCCCAGATCTTTCAGCGAGGTTTTTACCTCCATCTTTTCCGAAAATATAATATTTGTTCTGAGGAAGCTCGGCAGGGGTAAACCATGACATATTTTCGACCAGTCCGATTACCGGGACATTGATCTTCTCACTCCTGAACATTGATATGCCCTTTACTGCATCAGCAAGTGCCACATCCTGTGGTGTAGTAACAACTATCGCACCCGTTACTGCAACTTCCTGAACCAGGGTCAGATGTATATCGCTTGTCCCCGGAGGCAGGTCGACGAGAAGGAAATCAAGAGCACCCCAGTCTCCCTGTGCCATAAGCTGCTTAAGGAAATTTGATGCCATTGGTCCTCTCCAGATCACAGCATCAGAGGGATCAACAAAAAATCCTGTAGAAAGCACCTTTACACCCCATTTGATGAGAGGAGAGATCCTATCAGTGTTATTCACCTTAGTTACCTCAGGTCTGAATTTTTCGGCATCAAACATTATAGGAACTGAAGGACCGAAAACATCAGCATCGAGAAGTCCTACCCTGTAATTCTTCCGTGCGAGTGCAATAGCAAGGTTAACTGCAACGGTTGTTTTACCAACGCCACCCTTGCCTGAAGACACAGCTATAATATTTTTTATGCCGGACAGCAGCTCCTCTGTTTTCTTTTCAGCCTTCTCCGAAATTATCCCTGGCTTTACTGAGATTTCGGAAATTACTGCATCAGGACCAAGAGTTTCTTTAAGGGTTCTTACAATGGTGCTCTTTATAGATGAAATGAACGGATCATACGATCTTTCAGGGACTATAGTCAGAGAGATCCCGTCGCCGGACAATCTTATATCTGTCACCATGCCGAGAGAAACAATGTCCTGCCCTTTTTCAGGGTGGATGACTTTACGGAGAGCAGTTAATATTTGAGATTCAGTGAACATTTGTAAAGTTCTTATTTTTATTTAAATTAATTAAAAACAAGGTGCAATTTTACCACTTTTTAATAATAACACAAAATAGTCAATTAAGTTCTTTGGAGGGATCCCAGAAACGCTCACTGAAGTTCAGGATACAATCATTATCAATAATAATGCCTTCATTTTCAAGCAGCTGCTTCATTGTGGATGAGTTGCCAAAGTGGCGTTTGCCTGTGAGAAGGCCATTCCTGTTGACCACCCTGTGAGCAGGGATGAATTCCGGACGTGTATGGCACACATTTAGAGCCCAGCCTACCATCCTGGCTGATCTGCCGGATCCCAGGTAACGGGCAATGGCCCCGTATGATGTAACTCTGCCATAAGGAATAAGGCATGTCACATCATAAACGTTCTGGAAGAAATCGTTACTCTTCTTTTGTTTTTGACCGGGGATCTTCAATGTTCCTGTTTTTTTCAAGCCGGAAAGCAAGATAATTTATTTTCAAACCTTCTTTCAGAAAAATGTCCTCATAATGAGTACGGATAAGAAGTATCTCATTGCCTTCAAGCTCCTTATGAAGGTCGGTTGTTGCTATGATGACAGAAAGGTTATTCCTTTCAGCTATATTCTTTGTATACCGGTATAGTTCGTAATTGTCTGTTTTAAGATGAATAATCCCCTTGTCTTTCAGGAAGCTTCGATAATTATTCAGGAACCATGGACACGTGAGCCTTTTATTTGAATTTTTCTTATCGGCCTGGGGATCGGGGAAAGTCAGCCAAATCTCATCGACCTCATCTTCAGTAAAAAACGAATTTATGAACTCAATCCTGGTTCTCAGGAAGGCTGCGTTCCTAAACTTGTTCTCATGTGCTGTTTTAGCCCCGCGCCACATCCTGGAACCTTTGATGTCGACACCTATATAGTTATTACCCGGGAATCTTTGAGAAAGGCCCGTTGTATATTCTCCCTTGCCGCAGCCGAGTTCGAGAATTATTGGATTTTGATTACGGAAAATGTCAGATCTCCATTTCCCCCTCACAGGATGTTCTTTTCCAAAACCGACGTCTTTTTCATGCTGGATCACATTGTCAAATGTTCCCAGCTCAGCCCACCTTGCCAGCTTATTCTTTCCCATGGCTAAAGCTTTATTGCACGTACTTCTCGACTCTCAATCCAATGTCATAGACTCCTTTAAGGTCGCCGGTTCTCATACCGTGCTGGATTTTAAAGTGATAAGTGCCTTTTACCGGGAAGAAAACATTTTTTCTGTAAGGTAGCTTAAGTTCATGTATGTCGCCGAAACCTTTTCCGAGCCAGTTGCCTTTTTCATCCGCAATTTCATATTCAAGTGTGTCAGTGATGCTCTTTCCGTCAGGAGCGGATGTGGTTACAAACAGAAAAATATTACGGAACGGATATTGCGAACCGGTACGGATGGTGAAATATAAGTCTGTGCTTTCTGTTGTGTTAGTGACGGGGAAGCTAAAGTCTGTATTACTGAACAGGTTCCAGGTCATATCCGGCATTACAGCTTCATCGGTATAGATAACGTTACTGTTACATGAGGAGATTGCAAACAGCATTATTACTGAAAGTATAAAATTACTCCTGCCTGTTTTTATTGTCATTAAATCTCCTGTTTTTCTTTTTATGAAAGTGTCTGTGCTTATTCTCCTTTTTAGGCTCAGGATCGAATCTTGTAAGACTGTTATTCTTTAACAGGTCTTCTGAAACAGGTTCAGTTTCCCATGCC
The DNA here is from genome assembly GCA_026391595.1 of Bacteroidia bacterium. Lineage (GTDB taxonomy): Bacteria > Bacteroidota > Bacteroidia > Bacteroidales > VadinHA17 > LD21. The sequence goes on along the minus strand of JAPLDY010000022.1, from coordinate 3,198 downwards.
TTATCAATGGCAAGAAGACGGTCAGGTTTTACTCCTTTCCTGTTCAGCGTCTGTATCTCCCTAACTCTCTGCACAGGAATAGCCACAAGATTGGCAGGAGCATGCGGATCTGTGGAATACCAGTAGATGCCCTTATGAACCTCCATTTTCTGAAAAAATGCCGTACTCTCGGCTGTTTCAAGAGGCACTTCCCTGGATGGGTAAGATCTTTGTGCATCCATATAACAATCGACCTCAAAGTTGAGGCAGCATTTCAGTTTACCGCATTGTCCAGCAAGCTTTTGCGGATTGAGAGAGAGCTCCTGGTATTTAGCGTGTGTGGTGGTAACCGACTGGAAATTGGTTATATAGGTTGAGCAGCAGAGTTCCCTCCCGCATGATCCTATTCCGCCTATCCTGCCTGCTTCCTGCCGTGCACCAATCTGCCTCATTTCGATCCTTACCTTGAATTCATCGGCGAGGACTTTTATAAGTTGCATGAAGTCAACTCTTTCATCTGCAATGTAATAGAAGATCGCTTTTGTTTTATCGCCCTGGTACTCAACATCTCCAATTTTCATGTTCAGCTTAAGCTCTTCAGAGATCTTTCTTGAGCGGAGCATTGTGGTATTCTCAAGCTTCTTTGACTCCTCCCATTTCAATATATCTGCCGGCTTAGCCTTGCGATACACTTTTTTCATGTCATCAAGTGGCGGGCACACTTTCATCTCCTTCAGCTGCTCCCTAACGAGAGTGCCGGTCATTGCCACCCTTCCGATATCATGACCGGGGGAGGCTTCAACAGCTACAATGTCACCGATATCAAGCCTCAGATGATTAACATTCCTGAAGAATCCTTTCCTGGTGTTCTTGAATCTGATCTCCACAACTTCATTTTCGATTATGGAATCAGGCAGGTCCTTGAGCCAGTTAAAACAATCGAGTTTATTGCATCCGGGTCTGTATGTCATATCAGGCAGATGAATCTCTTCACCGGGCTGACCTTGTATTATTTCTTCATTCTCAGTCATAAAAATCACGCGCTCCTTTATTCAAACCGCAAAAATAGTGAATAAATGCATCAAATTCAATCAGTATATGTATGTTCAGCGGATAAGCCTTGTAACCTTCAGTGCAAGATCGAGGAAGATGATTCTGGCATTTCCGTTAGCCTCAACGTGAGAATGGGCAAGATTGAATTCATCTGTCAGCAGATAGATATTATCCTTTTTTATGTATGGATGAAAATTATCAGAGAAGGAAGCTTCCTCGCCTGCAAGGTACACGAGACTGTTTTTCATCTGACCAAGAGAAAGCATCAGGTTTTCGCGGAGAATCCTCAGGGAATAAAGGATGAAGCTTTTCTGAGCCTCCCTTCCTGTCGCAGCCATCTCTTCGGACCAGTTAATTATTGATATTATATCGCGTTTCCATGCGAAGCGCATCATTTTTTTAAAATGATCGAGGTAAACAAGTGAAGAATCCTCGTTTTCAAATAATTCCACAGCTCTTATAATATTGCCATTCGAGACTTTTGCTATTTCATCAGCCTTTTGTTTTTCTGCACTGTACGAGGAGACAAGATAACTGCTTATTTCATTTGTCCGAAATCCGGGTATTCTGATTAGCTGACATCTTGAAAGTATCGTCAGGATAATCTTATCAGGTTCATCTGAGACAAGGAGGAAAAGTGTTTTTTCAGGTGGTTCCTCGATCATCTTTAGCAGCTTATTTGCTGCTGAAGGGTGCATTTTTTCAGGGAGCCAGATGATCATGATCTTGAAATCCGACTCAAAAGTTTTGAGGCTCAGTTTCTTGATTATTTCCCCGGCTTCGGAGGCAAATATCATTCCCTGGGCATTTCCAACCTCAATTAAATCGAGCCAGTTATTAAGGGTAAAATATGGTGATTTTTTTACAAATTCCCTCCATTCTTCAATGAATGAGTCACTTACCGGTTCAGAATCCTTTTTGTTCTTAATTACCGGAAATACAAAGTGCAGATCAGGATGGATCATTTTTTCATACTTCACGCATGATTTGCATGTACTGCAAGAATCATGATCTGTCCTGTTTTCGCAGCTGACATATTTTGCATAGGCCAGAGCCAGGGCAAGAGATCCGCATCCTTCCGGCCCGGTAAACAGCTGAGCATGACTTACACGCTCCTCGCTGACTGACCGGATAAGCCTGGAAATGGTTTCTTTTTGTCCCGGGAAACTGGAGAAATTCATAATAGAATGTTACTAGTTGCCAGTTGCAGGTTACTGACAATAAAAACCAGAAACAAGGGAACAGCAACCATCGACATGATTATAATGCTTTAAGAACTGAATCGTAATCAGGTTCATGTGTTGTCTCAGGAACAAGTTCTTTATAAATTACCTTTCCTGCTTCATCAATAACAACTATGCTCCTGGCATAAAGTCCGGACAGAGGCCCGTCAACAGTATCGACACCGTAAGCATTGCCAAATGCGGTATCGCGAAATCCCGACAGAGTAGTGACATTGGTAATGCCTTCAGTCGTACAAAAGCGTCCGTGGGCAAAAGGCAGGTCTTTTGATATAGCCAGAACAAGAGTGTTCTTCATACCTGCTGCAAGCTGGTTGAATTTCCTAACCGATGTAGCGCAGACTGATGTGTCGAGGCTTGGAAATATGTTGAGTATAAGCTTCCTGCCCTTAAGGTCTTTTAGAGTGAGAGAGCTGAGATCTGATTTTACAAGTGTAAACTCAGGGGCATTGCTTCCAATTGACGGTAGGTTTCCTGATGTGTTTACAGGATTTCCCTTGAATGTGATGTTTGCCATAACTTTTTTTTCAAAATTAGTTAAACTTTTGTAATGATGAATAAACAATAGCAACCGGATAAAGTTCTTTACCACATGCTTTAAACATTGTGGTTTGAGAGGGAGATTCCTCGTTAAAGCTCGGAATGACATGTTCTTATTAAGTGTCAAGGGGAGAAGAGGCGGAATTTCGATGACATTCCGCCTCTTCTCCCCCATATCTCAAGTACATAACTGTCATTCTGAGCGGATCCCGCTTCAGCGGGAGCTGAGAAGAATCTCCATGAATGTTTTCAAAGTTCTCCTGAAAATATTTATAAAAAATAAGTAGGTTTGTAACTGATTTTTTAATGATAAACCAAAAACACCTTAAATATGAAAATGATCCAGGACTTCAATTTTAAAGGAATCAAAGCAATAGTAAGAGTT
>JAPLDY010000170.1 GCA_026391595.1 Bacteroidia bacterium | reverse complement strand
ACTTAATTTCCTCAGAATGACTGAGAAGCTCCTGTTCTTTTTCCAGCTCTTCCTGTTCACCTTCAACGATCCTGGCTTCCTCAAGCTGATTCAGCTGGAAGCGGTAATACTCAAGATCAGCCTGGTTCTTGTCGGCTTTTTCCTTCGCATCATCATATTCCTTTTTCAGGGTACGATACCGACGATGCACCTTTCTGTATCGATCAGCAAGTTTGTTTGTACCTGCAAATGAATCAATTACATTAAGCTGAAAAGTATTGTCATGAAGCATCAGGGTCTGATGCTGTGAATGTATATCTATGAGGCGATCCCCGAGTTCCTTCAGAAGATTAATTGTTACCGGTGTATCATTGATAAATGCCCGGGACTTGCCGGCAGGATTGATCTCTCTCCTTAAAATAGTGACTGGCTCATAATCGAGTTCATTGGATGTAAAAAACTCTTCGAGGTCATACTCTTCTATTCTGAATGTCCCTTCGACGACGCATTTTTCCTCTTTTTCAAGCAGCACTGAAGAGTCAGCCCTGTTCCCGAGTATAAGGGAGAGGGCTCCAAGAAGGATTGTCTTACCGGCTCCGGTTTCGCCTGTGATTATGGTAAGTCCGTTCTCCAGTTCAACGTCCAGATCCTTAATAAGCGCATAGTTTTGAACGTAAAGTTTTGCCAGCATAAACGGAAATTAAGGTCAATTTGCAGCGGTAATCTTTTCGTACTTTGATTTATTGGATGGATCTATCTCAGTAAGTATCTCAACCACACGGCTTTTCTCCTCAGGAAATGATTCACTGAAAATACTTATCAGCTCATCAGATTTTGCATCGACAATTATCTGAACCAGGTACATGAATGGATCAGGTTTATTCCTGTAAACATCCTGGAGAAGTTTCAGGCTTTCAACCATGCTGGTTCTGGCTTCCCCTACCTTCGATTCCATCATATCGAGGCCTTTGATATAATAATCATAAATGAACCTCCTCACTCCTTCATATTCCTTATCGAGAACGTTTTTCACAAGCCAGTACCTGTTACGGTTTCTCGAACCGTCGTATGGTTTCCATCCGGATTCGGGAGCATTCTGTGCATTTGTAACTATTTTCTCTGCAATCTGGAAATATTCGGTTCCCCCGAGAGGAGAAAAAGAGTCATAGTCAAAGCCCAGGATCATATATGTGTAGTAGGCAAGAACAGAAATAAGGTTTGTCCTGTGGGTTGTAGGGTCAAATTCAAGAGGCTGAAACTCAACATACCTGAACCTGAAGTTATTATCCACAAAATTCAGAATTGTGGATTTATAGGTTGTGTTGTACACCGGTCTGCTTAGCTGGACCTGGATCGTACCGGTGAATTCATCGGAAGAGATCTGGTCGGTAAGGTTGATAAGGATACTGCAATCGATCCGTTCAGAATAACTGAAAACATTGTTTGTCCACACGGTATTGTTCATGAATTCGTAAATATCGCGCTGCATGTTCTCAAATACCTGCCGGTTCGATCCCTGTATTTTCTGTGCCGAGACCTGAACGTTGCAGTTCAGCTCCTGAGCAGCGGAAACAGCCGGGAACAGTACCACAAGAGAAATGATTATGTATTTCGAAAACCGGATTAATGTCATCCTGATAAATTATTTGATCATTGAAACAATTTTGTCAAGGATATCCCTGGCAGCTTCTTCTTTCGATTTCAACTCAAATTTATCAATATTATTGTACTTGTCAATAATGGTTATGCGGTTAGTATCATTCTCAAAACCAGCTCCTTTTTCCCTGAGTGAGTTCAAAACAATGATATCGAGCTTTTTCCTTTTGAGCTTTTCCTTTGCATTGCTAAGCTCCTTGGCGGTTTCGAGGGCAAAGCCTGCCAGAAGCTGCGATCTCTTCTTCAGCTTCCCGAGTTCAGCTGCTATGTCGGTTGTTTGTTTGAGCCTGAGTGTAATGTTCTTTCCCGATTTTTTTAATTTCCCCTTCGCTACCACAACAGGTGTATAATCAGCGACGGCAGCAGAAAGGATCGCTATATCGCATAACGGGAATCTTGAAATACATTCCGAAGCCATTGAACTTGCCGTTGTGACCCTGGTAACCCTGATGCTGCTATCTGATGGAAGTATATTTACCGGACCGATTACCAGATCGACATCTGCGCCGTATTCTGCTGCAGCGTCTGCAAGGGCTATACCCATTTTTCCTGAAGAACGGTTGCTGATAAATCGAACGGGGTCGAGAGGTTCCCGGGTGGGACCTGCGTTAATAAGCACGCGTTTTCCTTTTAGCGGCTTATTGTTTTTTTTTTTGTAAAGAAGCTCTTTATTTCCTTTAATATATCTTCCGGCTCAGCCATTCTGCCTTTTCCTTCAAGACCGCTTGCCAGCTCACCGGTGGCAGGATCAAGGATGAAATTACCGAAAGCCTTAAGTGTTTCAATATTGATGATGGTTGCCGGATGCTTCAGCATATCCAAATCCATCGAAGGAGCTAAAAAGACAGGACAGCGTGCTGACAGATAAGTTGTCAGAAGCAGGTTGTCGGCGATGCCTCCCGCCATTTTGGCCATTGTGTTGGCCGTTGCCGGGGCGACAAGAAAAAGGTCAGCCCATACTCCAAGGTCGACATGGCTGTTCCAGTTGCCGTTTTCGGGATTATAAAATTCTGTCAGAACTGCATTTTTAGATAATGTCGAAAGTGTGAGAGGTGTGATGAATTCCTTTGAATGTGCTGTCATGATTACTTTCACTTCAGCACCTTCCTTAATAAGAAGACGGATAAGGGTTGCTGTCTTATATGCAGCAATGCCCCCGGTTACACCTACCAATATGTTCTTGCCTTTCAGCATATTAAGGCAGATTTATTTTTGCTTAACTGTTGTATCAGTATTCCTGTGGAATATCTTATTTTCTTCCAGCTCCTGCAGAGCTATAAGCGTTGGTTTGGGAAGCCTCTCATAGAACTTTGATATTTCAATCTGTTCACGGTTCTCGAACACCTCTTCCAGGTTATCGCTATATGAAGCAAACTCTTCGAGCTTCTTGTTAAGTTCCTGCTTCATCTCTACAGCAATCTGGTTTGCTCTTCTTGATACAATGATCACTGTTTCATAGACATTTCCTGTACCCTGGCTCATCAGATCCAGGTTACGTGTTATTGTTGTGACCGGTGCGCTTGATTTTCTGTAATCCATATTAGCTTATTGTATATTAACTTTAGGGGTTTCAGTATCTATCTTCAGATATCTGGCCGTATCCTCATAGATTTTCTTTACATCTTTTGCATAAAGGCTCTTGGGGAATTCTTCCATAAAAGAATAATAGTCATCGAGAGTAGCCTGATATCTTTCCTTCTGCTTTATATCATAACTGTTTTTAGCATACAGAGAGAGAGAGCTAAGCTTGAGGAACATCATTTCCTCCCGGTATTTTGTCTCCGCATATTCCTTCAGGCTGTTTGACAGGGCAGTCACAGCAGCTTTGTACTGTGTCATGTCGTAATAGAGTTTTGCGCTCAGGTAAGATTTCTCAACAAGCCTTTCCTGGAGGTCTGTCATAAGTTTTTTGCATTCGTCGCTCCGTGAATTGTACGGATAACGGGCAAGAAATATTTTAAATCCCTCAATTGCCTTGCGGGTATTATCCTGATCGAGCTCGGCACGCGGTGCACTGTTGTATTCGCAAAGTGCAGACATGAATGTTGATTCCTCAATATGCTTGCCATATCCGAACTGGTCAACATAAGAGCTGAAATAGCTTCCTGCAATATCGTATTGCTTCATTCCGTAATAGCTCTGGGCAATCATCCATGTAAGATCTTCTCCCGATTCTGAAGCTCTGAACCGTGGAAGGATCTGCTCGATCAATTCAGTTGATTTAATATATTTAGCAGCTTCAAAGTATTCTTTTGCCTTAGCTTTTTTAAGGTCAAAATCGGTACTTTTTAAAATCTTCTCATATCCGCCGCAGGAGCTTGCCAGCAGCACGATCAGAAGGGCTATAGATATCCGGAGTCTCATAAAAAATAATTGCGCAAAATTACTATAAAATTTCATATTATCAGATATAAACGCAAATAATATGTGTTTATTCTGTTCATTTGACGTTTGGGGCAAATTAGGTATTTATAGGTATAACCGTAACTTTGTAAATCTATATTTTTGGGCAAAATTTTACAAACAAAAAAAAACATGGATATTTTTGACAAGATCAATTCGACAAAAGGCTCACTGGGCCAGTATTCGAAGATAAGTGACGGATATTTTATGTTCCCTAAGCTTGAAGGAGAGATAGCTCCCAGAATGAAATTCAGGGGGAAAGATGTTCTTTGCTGGAGTCTGAATAATTATCTGGGACTTGCAAACCATCCTGAAGTAAGGAAAATCGATGCAGAAGCTGCAACAGCCTATGGACTCGGCTACCCTATGGGAGCAAGAATGATGTCGGGTCATACCACCAATCATGAGAAATTCGAGAAGATGGCTGCTGAATTTGTAAATAAAGAATCGGCTTATCTTCTGAATTACGGTTACCAGGGTATGGTTTCAATAATAGATGCACTTGTCGACAGACATGATGTAATAGTTTATGATTCAGAAGCTCATGCCTGCATAATGGATGGACTAAGGCTTCATTTCGGAAAAAGGTTTGTTTTCCCTCATAATGATATTGAAAACTGTGAAAAGCAGCTTCAGCGTGCGACAAAACTTGTTGAGGAGTCAGGCGGCGGCATCCTTGTAATTACTGAAGGTGTCTTCGGAATGGCAGGCGACCTTGGCAAACTTGACAGGATCGCAGAATTAAAGAAAAAATACAATTTCCGCTTCCTTGTTGATGACGCTCACGGCTTTGGAACCATGGGACTTACCGGTGCAGGAACCGGAGAACATTTTGGCGTTCAGGACAAGATAGACCTTTATTTCGCAACATTCGCAAAATCGATGGCAGGCATCGGGGGATTCATTGCCGGTAATAAAGATATAATAACTTACCTGCGCTTCAATCTGAGATCACAGATCTATGCAAAAGCTCTTCCCATGGCAATGACAATCGGAGCAATGAAAAGGCTTGAAATTATCAGGTCTCATCCCGAATACAGGAAGAACCTGTGGATCATTGTTAAAGCCCTGCAAAACGGACTCAAAGAAGCCGGCCTAAACCTTGGCAAGACCGAATCGCCAGTCACCCCGGTATTTTTTAAATGTGCATTATTCCAGGTCACACAGCTCATTTATGACCTGAGAGAAAATTTCGGCGTTTTCTGCTCAGTAGTAATTTATCCTGTCGTTCCCAGGGATGTTGTGATGCTCAGGCTGATACCGACAGCCTCACATACCCTTGAGGATGTGGAATATACAGTAAAAGCATTCAAAGAGCTCAAGAGAAAGATCGACAATAACCTCTATCCGAATGAGGTGGTAGACTTTTCGAAATAACCCGAACAATTTTGCTTTTCAATCGTTATCTACATTATAGTATCGTAGATGACGCCTGTTGAAGACAATATACAAACTGATCGCAAGAATCTGCTGAAGGGATATAACATGCTTCTATATTTTGCTGGGAGCATGATATTGTATGAACCAACTGAAGAGTGCGTTACAGATTTTTTCTCAAACGGCATACTGAAAAAGTTGCCGGTATCAAGCAACAATCCAAATTTCATCCGGGGTGCGGCATTACTGAGAGAATCATGCTCCGACAGGGATCTTTGCAGGGAAGTTTTGATAAGGGATTACAAATACCTTTTTTCATCAGATGGCTTACAATTGGCAATACCGAGAGAATCTGCCTATCCCGGATATTCAATTACTTACGGATCCAAAGAAAAGGTAGGTGAATTCTACGATTCTTACGGATGGGGATCCAGACCCGGGCATAAAGCTCCGGATGATCATCTCGGCATAGAACTTTTATTTCTTACTAAGCTGATTGACAAATATCTGCAGTTCGATGACGAACCCTGTTGCTGCGAAATGAAAAAAGAGATTCACCGGTTCATTGGTCAGCATATCATAACCTGGCTCCCTGAATGGAACAGGAGAATGCAGGATAATGCAAAATCGATTTATTACAGGGGGATCGGGAACCTGGTACTTGCCTGTATTGAGGATCTATACGGGATTTTTGAATATCAGGGTAAGGCGTTGTAATAATTAACCAGGTTGCAGATCTGTTCCGGATCTTCAGCATTGAACTTTGACCTGCCCATGAATTGCTTCACATCGTTTTTCCTGTCGGCAAATATTTTCAGCAGGCTCTTTTTCCCTGACACCATGTACATTTCATTGTTTTTCCGGATCCAGTAGAGAGATCCGGGTACTATGATGATCTCCGCATTTTTCGGCATCCTGTACCTGTCATTCCCCAGCCTCAGGTTGCTGATATATGTTGAAGAAGAGACCTCTGATGTTCCTCCATAGGCAGCAGGTCTTGGAGGCCTCTTGACAGAACCCTTATGCTGGATGAAAAAAGAAGCCCTTCCATTTACCAATATCTCATAGAAGACTTTTTCATTTGGGATGAATTTTTTCCTTTCCAGATAGACAGTGTCTATAAGCGACTGGTTTACAATATCGAAGATCTGTCCCTTCTGCATGAACACCATTTTCTCAGTAACTATATTGTAATTCAGGTTAAGAACAATTTTTTCTCCGTTCAGCATTCTGGCCACTCCCACATAGAACTCCGGAAACAGGAATTGTTCCGGGTTGCGAACAGTGTCGGCCTGGGCATGCATCGTATGAGAAATAGCAAACGACAGGAAAACAATAATTACAGATTTTACCGGATTCATTGCTTTAACACCTTTCATAAAGGACAAATATCGATTAAATAGGGATACCGGCGAACTATTTATTAAGGAGTTAACAATTTTTAATACTTGAAAGAGAATCTTTTAGAAATTAGGATTGAAGAAATTCATTATGGCACCAAAATAATACTCCCTCCAACCTTCTGCTATATCATCAAAATCATCATCAGGGATGTTGGTATGCTCGACAGTCACCTGTGAATTTTCCCTGTCAGGTTGAATAGTAATCGTAACAATTGACTTCTCTTTCTGCTCTCCAAAATTCCACTCCTGAACAACTTTCTTATCCTTAATGAATTCCAGGTTTTTGCCTGTTATGTCGCCTTCCCATAATGAGAATTCGCTACCGGGTTCTTCCGACATTGCTGCAGGGTATCCCGACCAGAGCCCAATGGTATAGGGATTCGTAAGCGCGGAATAAACGTCAGATGGCTCTGCGTTTATTTTGAAGGTTTTTTTAAAAGTTTTCATTTGTGTAATTCAGATAAATATCTTTCTGCATCGATAGCTGCCATACATCCTGAGCCTGCTGCTGTAACTGCCTGCCTGTAACGAGGATCCTGTACATCACCAGCGGCAAAGACTCCGGGAACATTTGTTTTTGTCGTACCCGGGATTGTCTTAATATATCCTACCTCATCGGTGTCAATAAATCTTTTAAATGGATCCGAATTCGGAGTATGTCCTATCGCCAGGAAGAAACCGTCGATCTTTATCTTTACTGTTTCCTCCTGTGGTGTGCCTTTCTTCTTAACCAGCACGACTCCCTCTACCCCATTATCGCCAAAGAGGTCGACAGCCTGATGTTCCCATAAGATCTCAATATTTGACGTATTCTTCACTTTTTCCTGCATAGCCTTTGATGCCCTCAAAACATCCCTTCTGACAACAAGATAGACCTTATTGCAGAGGCCGGCCAGATAGGTAGCCTCTTCGGCTGCAGTATCTCCTCCGCCGACAACAGCGACATCCTTCTTTTTATAGAAAAATCCGTCGCATGTAGCGCAGGCTGAAACACCCATCCCGGCATATTTCTGTTCGGCTTCCAGTCCCAGATAGCGGGCTGTAGCTCCTGTGGCAATGATAATTGCGTCTGCATCGACTAATTTATTGTCGTCTATTATAACTCTCCGGGTATTTCCGGCAAAATCAACATCAGTTGCTATGCCAAAGCGTATGTCTGTTCCAAATTTCCGGGCCTGTTTTTTAAGATCCTCCATCATTTCAGGTCCGGTTATTCCATTTGGATAACCCGGGAAATTTTCAACATCGGTAGTATTTGTAAGCTGACCTCCTTCCTGAAGACCTGTATAAAGAACCGGATTGAGGTTTGCCCTTGAAGCATATATAGCAGCAGTATATCCTGCTGGTCCTGAACCAATTATAAGGCATCTTACTTTTTCAGCTGTCATCTGTGGATCTAGTTGTTCCTTCCCTGACCGGATCTCCATTTCTTTGAATATTTTCATATAACCCGACTAGTAATAGTTACAAAAGTACATAATAAGGCGCAAAGGTGCAACGGTGAAAAGGTACAAAGGTGTAATGGCGCAGCGGCACAACGGCGCAACGGCGCAGAGGTGCAGAGGTGCAATGGTGCAATGGTGCAAAGGCGCAACGGCGCAACGGTGCAGAGGTGCAACGGTGTAAAGGTGCAAAGGCGCAACGGTGTAATGGCGCAAAGGCGCAACGGTGCAAAGGTGCAACGGTGTAAAGGTGTAATGGCACAACGGCGCGACGGTTTAAAGACGCAACGGTTCAACGGCGCAAGGGCGCAAGGGCGCAACGGTTCAAAGGCACCATTGTGGTAGTAAAATCCGGTCTGTAAAATAAAATTGACTTTGGCTTATGCAAGGTGTAACTTTGTTAATATAATCTCAACAATTAACCATTAAAGCTATGAGAATCAGTAGCTATTTCTTATTGGCGAGATGGATGGCCTTCAGGTTTTGTCTCAGTTATTTATAGATAAACTAATTCAATGGATTGGTACATGTTCTTAAGCAGACTGTTTTAAAACTTATTTAACTTTCATAATCTAAAATTACTTGCGATGAAAAAGCTTATTATCCTGTTTTTATTCATTCCGGTTTTGGCTTCAGCCCAGACAAAAAAGGATATTTTTAATCCTGATGTGACTGTCGTTTTCTTTGGAGCAGATTATACAAAAGCCCAGTTAACGAAGGCAGATGAGTTCAGTAATAAGTCGGATATATTAAGGTTTTTTGTGGATGCTAATAATCTGATCGAAAAAAATTGGAGACACGTAGTGGAAAAACAATTAGAAAGGGAGGCAGTTGAATGGGATTTCTCATATGTAACTAAAGCAAATGCTCTTGTCGACTGGCAAAAAGTTTATTCGGATAATATTGATTACACTATTTCAGACGAGGAAATAGGAGTCATGATTAAGGATCTTAATATAGATCAGATCAAATACAAAAACCGCATTGGTGTGATTTTAGTCGAAGAGAATTTATGTAAAACAAAACCCCTTGCAACTATCGCAGCAGTATTCATCAATATTAATGATCTTAATCCCTTATTTATCAAGCATTATTCACTTAAACCTGGAGGGTATGGCTTCTTAAGTTACTGGGGGTTGACAAATGCCTATCCAATAACTAAGATGTCGAAGCTTAAGAAAGAAATCCAATAATACAAAAAGGAGCCAGGTCGTTCCAAATTCTTCATATTCAATTGTACAGGATAAGAACCCTTCCAGTCCTGTGCAGAAGGTCCTTATAGAAAATTATAACAATATACTTTTGGAAATACTAGCTATTATTCCCGCCAGAGCCGGATCAAAGTCAATCGCCGATAAAAACATAAGATCTTTGCTTGCCAAGCCGCTTATGGCTTATTCGATCGAACATGCATTGAATTGTGACAGGATCAACAGGGTAATAGTAAGCACAGACAGTAAGCTTTATGCGGAAATAGCAAGATCATACGGAGCTGAAGTTCCTTTTCTCAGACCTGAAGATATATCAGGTGATCTATCAAATGATTATGAATTCTTTGTTCATGCCTTAGACTGGCTAAGAACTCAGGAGAATTATCTTCCGGATATATGTGTTCAGCTAAGGCCGACTCATCCTGTACGTAAAACAGAGGATATTTCATCCATGATAGATTTGCTGATATCAAGGCCTGATGCTGATTCAGTAAGATCGGTAGTAATGAATAGATCTCATATCCCATATAAAATGTGGTTTCTTTCGCAAGATTCTGTTCTAAAACCTTTTACTGAAGATAAGCTAATTCATGAGCCGTACAATCAGCCCAGGCAGAAATTGCCGGTTACCTACTTTCAAAATGCTTCTGTAGACGTAATAAGGACCAAGACTATTCTTGAAAAAGGATCTCTTTCAGGGGATATAATTCTAGGGTATGTCATGGATGAAGAATATGATATAGACTGCGAGGAAGATTTCGAAAATGTTAAATACAGATTATCAGAAAGGATTTCTTTTAATGATGAATCTATTAAAACATTTTGCATTGATATAGATGGTATTATCGCAAACATAACTCCCGGGAACAATTATGCACTGGCAACTCCTGTGATAGAGAATATATCAAGAATAAACAGATTATTTGATGCCGGTCACCGGATTATATTGTTTACTGCACGAGGGACACTCACCGGGAAAGACTGGAAAGATTTGACTGCAACTCAAATGAATGAATGGGGTGTCAGATATCATGAATTGATTTTTGGGAAACCTTCAGCAGATTTTTATATTGATGACAGGAATTTGAATATAAGTAAACTTTAAAAGAGAGATAAGTAAAATGACAGATTTTAAGGATCTCTTCGTTTTTGAGATTGCTAATAATCACCAGGGTAAATTACCTCATGGAATAATGATTATTAAGGAAATGGCAAAGATTACCAGAAAATACAAGCTCAATGCCGGGGTTAAGTTGCAGTATCGCCACCTCGATACTTTTATACATCCTGATTACCGGAATGATAAAGAAGCCAAACATATTGGCAGGTTTCTGTCAACAGAATTAAAACCTGATCAGTTTAAAACACTGGTTGAGACAATAAAATCAGAAGGGTTGATAACAGTTTGTACACCATTTGATGAACGGTCAGTTGATCTTATAGATCAGAATAATGTTGATGTTATTAAGATAGCAAGTTGCTCATCTGATGACTGGCCATTGATAACCCGGATAACCAAATCTGAAAAACCTGTGATTGCTTCTACAGGCGGATTGGAACTATGGCAGATTGACAACCTGGTTTCATTTCTTACTCATAGATTAAAACAGGTTGGTATCCTGCATTGTATTGCTATTTACCCTGCCCCGGATAAGAACTTGAATATTAACTTTATACAGAAGCTAATAAAAAGATATCCGGAAATCCCTATTGGATATTCAGGGCATGAAGCACCCGGCAATAATGAAGTAATAAAAATTGCAACGGCAATTGGTGCAACAATTTTTGAACGGCATGTAGGAATAGCCACCAATGAAATTAAATTGAATTCTTATTCACTAAATCCCTCAGAAACAGAAAAATGGATTGAATCTTATCTAAAGGCGAAAGAAATTCTTGGTTCAAATCAAAGAACAATTGACTCAAATGAACTGGAATCGTTATTATCATTAAAGAGAGGAGTCTTCCTGAACAGACCTATAAAGAAAGGCTCTTTTATAAGTGATAAGGATGTGTTTTTTGCCATACCGTGCAATAAAGGGCAGGTAACCTCAGGTGACTTCGGAAAAGTCCGAGCCAGGTATGTTACAAGCAGGAGTTATAAAGAGAAAGAAGCGCTGTATGAAACATATTCCGAAGACACATATCATAAAATAAGAAAGATTATTCATCAGGCCAGAGCTATTATTTCGGAGACCGGAATGATTTTGTCTAAAAACTATTATATTGAGTTGAATCATCATTACGGGATTGAAAATTTCGATAAGTTCGGATGTATAATAATCAGACTCATAAACAGGGAATATTGTAAAAAGTTAATAATTCTCTTCCCCGGACAAATACATCCTGAGCAAAAGCACATTAAAAAAGAAGAGACATTTCATATTCTTAACGGGCAATTGAATCTGACACTGAACGGCATATCCCAGAAATTGACCAAGGGCGATATAGTGACTATTGAAAAGGGAGTTTTGCATTCTTTTTATTCTGATGAAGGAGCAATAATTGAAGAAGTTTCGACTACTCATCTTGTGAATGATTCATTTTACAGTGATCCTCTTATTGCTGAACAGGATCCCATGCAAAGAAAAACTTTTCTGGAAAGACTTTAATATGACAAGAATTATACTTTTAGGTGTTGGTAATCTTGGGAAGAGATATATACAGGCTATTGCAAGAATCTGTAACATCGATTTGTTCCTGTACGATATTTCTGCAAATGCAGTTCAGACTGTACCTGAATTTTTAATACCGAACGGGCTAAAAGGATTAGAGTATAAAATCGTGTCAGATTTCAATCAGGTATTATCCTTGATTAATGAAAATACTCTTGTAATTGTTGCAACCACATCATATGGCAGAGCAGATATGCTTGAAAAGATTATATGCAGAATCCCCGGAGCTATAATATGTGAAAAACCCGTTGCTCAAAAGGAGAAAGAGTATTTGAAAATTATGGAGCCTTTAGCACAAAACAGAATTCTTTCGTTTGTTGATTTTACATACAGAATACAACCTTTCTATCAAAAGATAAAATCTATCATCACAAAGAAAGATGGCGGTATTCTTTATATAAATTTACCTAAAACCGGATTGGCTTGTGCAGGAATTCACCAGATTGATTTATTCTTTTGGCTGTTTGATCTGAAATCGTGTACATTAATTAATTCTTCGTTTTCCCGTACCTATGAACAGAAAAGAGCTGGATACTTTGATATAGTTGGAAGTATTGAGCTTGAATCCGGAGATTTTAAATGTTACATAAATAATTCAGGTGAGGAAAATTTACGAACTGCACAAATAATATTAAGTGATCTGGTAATTTCCGTCTTCGAGGATCAGAGAATTATGGGAATTGTCGAAAAGCTAAATCCTCAGAAAATTACTACAGAAATGCTGGAGTACTCTTTTGTAAGCAATTATATGACTGGAATAATTCAAAACATTATGAAAAACAACCTGTCAGAAATTAATCTTCCGTCCATTGAAGAATCATTTAATCAGCATAAGATTCTATTTGATTACCTGAATAAGCATTCAATAACTGATTTGAATTTTACATAATATGAAAGGATTAAAAGCGGGATTCATAGGTTGTGGTAAAATAGCTCATTTCCATGCTGATGTATTTAATTCTTTAGGAATTAACATTGATAGCTTATGTTATAGAAGTAATAAAGAGAACGCGCAAGAATTTGCAAAAAAGTACCATATTTCAAAAATATTCACAAACTGGAAGGAGTTAATTGCTAAGTCAAAAATTGATTTCTTATGGGTAATCCCAGGCTGGGACCAAATTGATCTGATCTTTGAGGAAATTATTGAAACCGGAATTCCTGCGTTTTTTGAAAAACCAATTGCAATTGATCCTGTAAAAACAAGCAGGATAATTAATAAATATTCTAGCGATCATTTAAAAAGATATCAGGTAGGATATAACAGGAGGTTTTACGAAATCATTGATTATCTGAGGGAAATATTATCGAATGAAAAGATTATTTCAATTTCTGTTGATATCCCTGAAACGGTAAAAGGATTAAATGAAAAGTTGATCAAGTACAGGCTAATTCAGAATTCATCGCATGTATTTGATCTGATTTTTTACCTTATTGATTGTTTTGAGCCTACCGAGAAGAACTTTATTCCAATTGCCACAGATTCTTTCAGAAATGATTTTATGGGATTTTTTAAAATCAACGGTATCCCTGTAAATATAAATTCTGTCTGGAACGCTCCTGAAAATCATTCTGTAAAAATCTACACTGAGTCAGAAAATATTTTTAAATTATGTCCACTGGAGGAACTCACAATATATAAGGGATTCACCATTATAGAGCCGACCAGGGAGAAGCCTGCAAGACAATATAAACCTCAGATTATTAATAATATTCAGGAAACAGGATTAGATGGATTCAAGCCAGGCTTTAAAAAGCAGGCAGAAGAATTTACTAATTCCACAATTAATGGTGCTCCCGGACATGTTGTCCCTACCTTACAACAATCTGCTTTGATGCTAGCCTTCCTGACAGAAATATATTCTGATTTAAGGAGGTGACAGCTCTCATTTGAAATCGATTTTAATTATTAATTTGTGTATTAGGAATTTGTTAAGGAGCCAGGTCGTTCCAACTTCTTCATTTTCAAATGGCGGACCCGGATATAGTTAGGCTTTCAAGGGGTCAAATAATTATTTTTGGGGATATCAGAGCTGTTATCCTAATTTGTAATATAGTGAGTATGTCTCCAATTGTACTATCAATTTATTGAACAGAATCGGCAATCATGCAGTTGGGGTTGTCTCAAAAGCCTCTTTCTTTTTGGTAGCCCCTAAATTCCGCAAAGCGGAACTTCTGATTATCTGATACTTACAAAACCCCCTTATTCGCCTTCGCGTAGCCGCTTCGGCGGAGCAAGGCAGGGGGTAGGGGGCAAGATATAGGCTTTTGACACCCTCTTTTAATTTTTAGTCAGGCTACTAACAGCAATATGAGGGGTTTTGGATTTATGGTGGTTCAGATGTCTTTCAATATGTCTGCAATGATGTAAATATTTTACCCGATGTGTTAACTGATCTTCTAAACTCCATTCATTTTGGTTTCTTCTTTTCCCCCCGGCAATTCTTTTTAACGTGTTTCTAATTGATAACAGAACCATCAAATAGGCTAAACCGAGAATTAAAAATACTATATCTGGTATAGTTCCCATATATCAGTCTTAAAAGTCTAGATTCACAATATAAAATTATTCAATAGAGATATACAAAGCAAATTTATTTTTACATGCCGGAAAATCCTTACTCCAATTCAGCATCGGCAAACCCTCGGATCAGCTCCGGGGGCTTTTTGTTTTATCCTATTATTTAGAAATTAGTAACTTTGATCAACTTAATTCTAAAGATTATGAAAAAACTAGTTTCAGTCAGTATAATATTTTTCTGCTTTGTCTTAATATGTACACAAAGCATAGGTCAGGCTAAAACTCAAACGACTCCCCAAAAGAAAGTGCAGACTAAAACTCAGGTGTCTCCACAAAAAAAGAGTCCGGTTAAAACTCAACCTGCAACACAAAATAAAGTGCAACCTAAAACCCAGGGGACTCAACAAAGTACAGGTCAGACTCCGGTTATATCGATTCCATGTGCTTGGCAGAAAAATGAAGTTGATCCTTTTACAGGAACAACGGTAAAGACTACGAACTGGGAAGTAGTAGGCTTTATTGCAAATGTGAATACTGCCATAAATAACGGACTTACGGGCGACTATAAATTCTCGATATCTGAAAATATCCAAAATAAAGATACTTCCTTTATGCTCTGGATAAAAACCTCCACTTCACAAAGTCTCTCTTTTAATAAAGAAAGCAAGATCCTGATCAAATCAGGTGAGACAATTCTGACAATTAATCTTATTGGTGGAACAGTAAGTGGCAGAAACATTACTTCAAATGGCATTCTTGAAAGAGATGCAAGGAAGTTCCTGAAAAAGCATCCTATAGATATGCTTAGGATACTATTATCCGGTGATGATAATACTGTAATTGGCGTTGATCTTAAAAACGTTGATGCGTATGCTAAATTAGAATCTGATTATTTTATCAAAACACTAAGATGCTTTGAATAATTGCAAAATAAACTTTAAATACGCCAGGAAGTACCTCTGCAAAAGCCGGTAATGTTGACCTCATTTGGCCGGGCAGATTGCAATAATATATTTATCATGACATCAAGTGCAAAAGCCAGTGGCTCTGACCACCTTTGGCCGGATCAAATTGATTATCAAAATCCTGAGTTAAGTGCTTATTGTTTAGTTATTTATGTAGAGTGAACTTCTGATCGGCCAAATGTGGTCAAGACGTCTGGCTTTTGCAGTTAGGTGTCACTTTTTACAGATGCCCTTATATTAGGCTTATATTAGTGACACATGTAAGGATTCTAAAATAAACTTGACTTTGGCTTTTTGATGGTTTAACTTTGAT
>JAPLDY010000038.1 GCA_026391595.1 Bacteroidia bacterium | reverse complement strand
TATCTTGTATGGGATCTTCCTGATACTGTTTACCGATGCCAGGGCAATTTTCCTTACCTCCGGGTCGCCATCAAAATAGACAAGGCATCCGCCGGAAGTGATCTTCTCAACAAATATCCTGAATTGATCAACATAATTTTCAAAAGTGGGGAATACGTTCATATGGTCCCATGCAATTCCGTTAAGTACAGCTATATCAGGCATGTACAGATGGAATTTTGGACGCCGGTCAACAGGTGAGGTGAGGTACTCATCACCTTCAATGACCGCAAATTCCGAATCATCGGATAAACCAACCATGGTTTCATAACCATCAATGGATGATCCTACCATGTAGTCAAATTTTATCCCTGAGTATTTGAAAACATGCATTATCATGGCTGTTGTTGTTGTTTTGCCATGACTTCCGGCAACGACAATCCTTTTTTTGTTTTTTGTCTGCTCGTAAAGATATTCCGGGAACGACATTATTTTAATTCCAAGCTCACGTGCCTTTATGAGTTCGGGATTATCTGCCTTGGCATGCATTCCAAGGATGACTGTTTCAATCTCTTTCGAAACGCGGCCGGCATCCCATCCCTCTTTCTCTGGTAAAAGACCATATTCAGCCAAACGTGATCTTGAAGGCTCGAATATCTCATCGTCAGAACCTGTAACCCTGAAGCCTTTTTTATGAAGTGCGATTGCCAGGTTGTGCATAACCGCTCCGCCAATAGCTATGAAATGAACCTGCATCAGGAATTATTTGGTAGAACTTACAGGCCAATCAGAAAGCTTCATTACCGATACCGAGCCGTTTTCCTGCGCTCCTTCGGGAAGAAGAAGAACTGTCAGTGAAGCCGTACTGTTAGCAGGAAATGAAACTTCAAATCCTGTAAATATTGTCCCGGTATTCGCTGCATCATAAGAATTAGGAGATACTGTGCTCCATGTTTTCATAGTAACGCCTGCTGGTTCAATAACTTTCAGGACCAGCTTCCTGCCATTCTTTAACAGCTCTGCAGTGTTTGTTCCGGTAATGGTAACTGCGGCAGAAGTCAGCAAGTTCCACCTTATTAACGTCCCGGAACCTGTCGTCTCTACTTCATCACGGACCATAACATACTGGTTTTCAACAATCGCAACACCCCTGACAGCCTTCTTTAGTTGTCCCTTATAAACGGCAGTTATGTCTGAGATAGCGTTCATCATATCTGCCTGCTCCGAATGACTTTGCATCACTGCATTACCGGATACTAACTGAAGTTGGTCATTAACAGTAAGTGTATTATGTGCGCGGTTGTTATACCTGAATACTGTCCATCGTTCCGAATTCTGAGCTTTATTCCACAGATCCACGCCCGCCGATTCTAATGAGTTGTAGTCCTGCATCCCGAAATCCATTGCCCATCTTTCTCCGTTGGCATCCATTACAAATGATCCAACGTCCATATGACCGTGGTTGACATAAGGAGATCCTGCCTTGAACCCAACGAAAATGGCATTTTTGTCAGTCCAGCTTGTCCTCATTAGTGCCACCGGACTATCACCCTGTCCAACCCAGACTTTATCCGTCGGTTGTGTGATCCCGCTGACAGTCTGACCTGCACTCCAGATGAGCAGTGAAGGCATGAAGCGATCTGATGATAAAGTCTTGTTCTGAAGGAAATATTTTTCCGACCAGAGGACTGAAGGATCATTAATCCTGTTGGCAAACCAGAACATTGCAAGGTTGGTGTTTGCTCCGGAACCGCAGTCGGAATAATTGAAGGGGATACCTGTAGGACCGGTCATGTTCTCAAGGTAAGCAGCAGTTTTCAGAAAGCCTTCTGTAACAGGAATATTATAATAATTATCGAATGCTTTTTCCATTGCGCTCAGGAACATTACGTGAAAGCTTGTTCCATAACCCCAGTATCCATAGCCTTCCGGATATGCTCCGTCAGGATCATATTCCGACATGGGGAGTCCGGTTGTCAGGATTGCCCTGTCAATTATCTTCCGGGCAAGCTCCCTGTAATCTTCATAAACCGCCAGGGCGCCGAAGGCCATTCCTGCATTGCAAACCTGGTTCCAGTTGTTGGAACCGTTAGCCCAGCCTGAATTTTCTGGCAGAAGCGAAGGATTCAATCCTTTGTTTACTATTGCTTCTCTGATTGTTATACGTGATTGCTCCGATAGATTATCGTAAAGCCAGTCGTAGCCTATAGCCATCGCCATGGTCATCTCCGCAACATCCAGGAAATGGCTTGGATTCCAGTCTGAAAAGCCTGCTACCGCAAGCATCTCCTGTTCCGCCCTGTCAAAAAATTTTGAATTTCCTGTTTTCCTGTAGCTGTAAGAAAGATAATAGATCCTCCTGAGCGCTTCCCTCGACTTATCGAGAAGCCTTCTTCCGATCAGCACCCTTTCTACAGGCGGCAGATCAAACATCTCTTCACTCCTGTCTAAAATATAACTGCTGACTGCAAGCCACTCGCGTTCCGCTGCAATGTTCTGACTGATCAATGTCTCTTCACCCTTTAGAAGGAGGATCCTTGGATGAGACGGAGGTTCCCCCGCTATATTGGTCTCTGTTCTGTTGCACGAAACGAGTAAGATCAATAATAATATTGATCGAAATTTATAGTGAGGGATCTTTTTCATAGCATCTTTTTTCAGGGTGTAAAGTAACATAAAAAGTCTTTACAGACTAGTTAAAGTCTTATATTTGCAGAAGGCATAATATTCCGGTGACAGCATGAAGATCCCATTATACCGGCATAACTACAGAGGCGGGAACCAGATCAATCTTCTTCAGAGCGGAGAATCTTTTTTTGCTGCCGTTGAAAAGATCATTGATGAGGCGAAGCATTTCATTCATTTTCACACATATCTGATTGATGAGGATGAAACCGGAATAAGGATAATAAATGCACTTATAAGAGCTTCAAAAAGAGGTGTCAGAACCTATTTGCTCCTTGATGCGTACGGCACCAAGTATCTTTCAAATGAGTTTGTCGACAGTATTGAGAACTCCGGAATTTTGTTCAGATTTTTTTCACCGACTTTTGTCACGAACGGATTTCAGCTGAGTCTGAGGCTTCATTCAAAAGTGGTAATGGCCGATGGTGAGGTGGCTCTGATCGGGGGCTTGAATTTTGCTGACCGTTATCATGGAACAACTTCAAAAAAGGCATGGCTCGACTTTGCAGTGATAGTAAAAGGACCTGAATGTGTACAGATACATTCGATCCTTAAAAGGCTCTGGAATAAAAAATTCATTTCAAAGCAGGAGCGTGCTTATGAAGTTATTCACATACCCGAATACTATGAAGAAAATGTAAAACTTAAAGTCCTTCAGAATAACTGGTACAGGAATAAGATAGAAATATTGAAAAACTACCGCTCTGCATTAAGGCATGCCCAAAACAGGGTTGTGATCCTTGCCAGCTATTTCCTTCCGGGACGGAACGAGCGAAAGCTGTTGAAAAATGCCAGTCTCAGGGGCGTTGATATCACAATTGTACTTGCTGCCGAGTCAGATGCCCCAATGGTTGACAGGGCAACCCATTTTCTTTATGACTTCATACTCCGGAGTAAAATAAGGATCTATGAATACCTGCCTTCAAATCTGCATGCCAAGGTGGCGACTGTCGACGGAAAATGGAGCACAGTAGGAAGCTATAACCTGAATCACGTGAGTGATTATGCAAGTGTTGAGATAAATGTAGGTATACTTGATGAACCCTTTGCACAGAAGTTTGAAGAGCTTCTCAGGTCGATAATCAAAAATGACTGCCGCGAAGTAACCTTCGAAGAGTATAACAGGCGGCAAACCTGGTACAACAGGTTGTCAGGCTGGTTCTCCTACCAGATGATAAGGCTTGCAATGAGAATAATGTTCCAGATGACATCGAAGCAGAAAAAAACATTATAGAATAGACCCCCATCCTTGCCTTCCCCCGGGGGGGAAGGAGTTTAATCTGAAATAAGAAAAGGGGTCATTTCTCAGAACTGATGGAAGCTCATTGAAACAAATTCCAGTACAGCAGGTAACGCGGCTCTCCAGTAAGTCCAGGAGTGAGCTCCGTCACGGATCCTGAATTCATGGGGTATCTCTTTCTTCCTCATTGCAATGTGAACCATCGAGTTGCCTTCATAAAGAAAATCATCATCACCACAGTCAATGTACCATCGTACTGCACGTTTCTGG
>JAPLDY010000179.1 GCA_026391595.1 Bacteroidia bacterium | reverse complement strand
ATGCTATCAACAAAGGCAATTACGGCTCTCATTATGAACGCAAATGTTAATCCCACTTATTTATTTACAGGTACAGGGGATATGTTTCTCACAGATGAAACTGAAATCGAAAAATTGCAAAAGGAATATTCTGAGTTGCTGAAGAAGCACAATGAAGCCTTGAAAACAGTTATGGAACTTAATGAATTAGTTAAGAAACTGGAAAAAAGAAACGCTGACCTGATTGACCTTTCAAGTGCAGCTATAAAGTACCATAAAGAGCACAAGAACGAAGAAACAAAAGCAGAAGAAACAAAATAGTTCTTTGAGTACGATAAAATAGTAAGTTGTTACTTTTTCATGAGCCATTTAAATGAAAAAAGTAATTGATTACTTTCCAAAACTTGCCCCAAATGCCCCAATATCTGCCCCACAACAAAAAAACCCCATTGATAATCAAGGGGTTTTAGTGGGGAAGAGGTCGGTGGCGGATTCGAACCGCCGTAAACGGTTTTGCAGACCGCTACCTAGCCACTCGGTTAACCGACCGTGTGCACCGAAACCCTGGTGAAGGTGCGCCGTGTGTTTGGATTGCAAAAATAATAAAAAATGTGATACCAGTAAATATGGTAAGCACTACCTCTTTTATTATGACTTAACCCTAACCCCAACCCTTCCCCTTAAAAGTAAGGGAAGGGGTTAAAAACAAGCTGCGCGGAGTGCCTGTCCCGCGACATCGGGAGGCCGGGGCTGGGGTTAAGAATTATTCCACCACCTGATAGCCAATTTGAAATCAGTATTTTCTATCTTTCTTAAAATTTTTATAACCCCGATCCATGAGAAAATATCTATTTCTTATAATTGTTATTCTGATCATAAGCATATCTGCCTTTACCCAGAAAGTCCCCTCTGCCGGTACAGTAATTATCCCAGCTTCCGATTTCCTGGATCGTATGCCTAAATCTGATGTTATTGCCGAAGCTTCCGGAGACTCCTGGTACTTTAATAATACAGCATTAGTCCTGAATTCCATTGTAAATATGATCACATGGGTTGATGTCCGCGAAGCCGGTAAATACTATTTGTATGTGAGAAGCAGCGGCGCTAAGGGAAAAGGATTCAAAGTTATAGTAGATGATTCGGTAACTGATCAGACTTTTGGCGACAGTACTTTATGCTGGCGGCAGGGAGGAACATTTAATTTAAAATCCGGAAAGGCAGCCGTGAGGTTGACGAGAATTACTCCGTCATCAACAGTGGATGTCCTGGTATTAAGCAAAAATCCAGATCTTAAAGAAAATGATATAATTCCTTACCAGTTAAATCCTGATGTTCAGCTGATTAAGGAATATAAGCTCCCGGTTTCCGGCATTGCCAAATTCGGAGATGTTGATGGTGATAAAAGAACGGACTTCATGATACTTTCCCGTGATTTTTCAGCCACTGTTTTCAATAACGACGGAAAAGAACTTTGGTCATGGAAGGCTCCGGCTGAAAATGAAAGGCTCCGTTCATCGTTCGAAGCGCCTGGCGTTTTGTGGGATTTCAACCATGACGGTAAAGCAGAGGTGGCCCACTGGAGGTTTATCGATGGCAAGGAATGGCTGGTGATGGCGAACGGAGAAACCGGTGAAATACTTCGTAAAACAGAATGGCCCACCCAGCCTTTGCCTCATGAATACAACAATTTCCGTCTGGCAATTGCAAAGTTATCAAAGGGTACCCCGAATGAACTGGCCGTCTTTACAGATATGGGAGGTACTATCAACACTGATTTATATGATGCAGATCTGAAACATCTGTGGCAGCATTCGGAAAAAAGGAAAAAGGATAACATGGGCCACTATGTCTACCCGGTCGATCTGAACAATGACGGAATTGATGAGATACTGGTCGGCTCCCTTTTATTGGATTCAAAGGGGAAGGAAATATGGAACCGTTTTGACCTTACTTATGATAACCACGACCACGCCGACAGCTATAAATTTGGTGATATTGACAATGACGGGAAACCGGAAATTATAATAGCACATAGCGATGTGGGCGTTTATGCTTTAAAAGCAATGACAAAAGAAATTATCTGGCAGAATGTTGCAGAACATAGCCAGCAGCTCCAGGTTGGCTATTTCCTGAAGGATGTTCCGGGTCCGCAAACTGTGGTTGGAGGCAGAACTTATGGTCTCAGGGGAACTTCCGAACCAGGTCTGTCGAGTCAGTTGTATTGGTTTGATAATAAGGGAAATCTAGTGTCTATGTGGCCGAAGGGCTCTCCATTGAACGGGAATCCTGATTTCGTTTCCGGCAACTGGCGCGGAAAAGGTAAAAAAGAAGTTTTCTGGTATAAATTCAGGTTAAACGAGAAGGGAGAAGGCGAGCTCTATTTCCCTGACATGGTATTCCACATGTTTGATTTTACGGGCCTGGGTGCTGAAGAGGTCATTACAATTAACCAGGGTGTACTGAGGGTCTACGGCTCAAAAAACGCCACATATACAAACAAAGATTTAAAAGAAAATCTTAATTATTTAAAAGATAATGTTGTTAATCATACACATTATTGATTGAAAATATGAATGAGCTGATTTCAGGCCTATGAGACGAATTGTAATTTTTCTGTTTTCTATAATTCTTCCTGTCAGCATCCAGGCACAGGTTCTGCCTGGATTTAAGCCTTCTGGATCATTTAATGAACAGCAGCTGGTCATTGAAAATTCTCCTCCCGGAACACGAATACTGATAAATGCACCTCTTGCTGGATTCGAAGAAAATAGCAGTGTTCTGTTGATATTTTATGCTCTCCCAAACGGAAATACAATTGAACAGACATATGGCAAAAGATTGAAACCTGGCGACGACTGGCATTTTGATATTCAGCATATTGCGGCACAAACCAGGTTTCTTAGGAATATACTGAAGGATCAGACTGTCGTCGTGGTTTATCTCGAAAACTCGCTTAAGAGCTGGCCGGCATGGGTAGCCAAAACGCCCGAATCAATCAGTAAAATAAAGAAGATTGTAGATAATGTAACCGGGATTTTTGCACAATGGAATCCACATATTGTGCTTAATGGCCATAGTGGCGGCGGTCGTTTTATTTTCAGCTATATCGAATCAACTGCTGAAATCCCCCTTGAAGTTGAACGGATTGCATTTCTCGACAGCAATTATGGTTATGAGGATACTGTTCATGGTCCAAAACTTATTCGATGGCTGAAGTCAGGTGACAAGAAATTCCTGTGTACTCTGGCTTATAATGACAGTGTGGTTATTTATAACGGGAAACCGCTTGTTTCTCCAACCGGAGGAACCTGGTACAGAAGTAAAATGATGAAGCAATACCTGTCAGGTTCATTCCGCTTCAGGGGAAAAGAGAAAGATTCAATTCAATGGAACAAAGCATTGGGTGGAAGAATTGAAATCATTCTGAAATCAAATCCAGGAGGGAAAATCTATCATACAAAACAGGTTGAGCTTAATGGATTTATTCACAGTATGTTGAGTGGGACTAGATATGAAAATAAGGGGTACACTTATTTTGGTACGAGGACATATACAGATTTTATATCAGGTTCAATTATAATCCCGCTACGACGATTAAACATACCACCGCGAAATCCGTTGTCAGAATCCGGTTCTGCTTTTATGAAACGCATATCCCAACTACCGCTGAAAGAACGCGAAGAGGAGATATATAAAGCTGTGGCTTCAGGAAATATCCCGGGATTTTTGCGCAATTTGAGGACAATAAATGGAGAATTTGCTGACTCAGCAGGCACTAAGCATAAAGTTACATATGAAGTAATGCCCGATTATCTATCAATTGGTAACGATACAGATTTTTGCCGCATCCCCATGAATCC
>JAPLDY010000080.1 GCA_026391595.1 Bacteroidia bacterium | reverse complement strand
GAAATCTTCTGTTCAGCAGCTGTTGATGATTGTGCCAACGAGCTTATATACAGACATATGAAGCATAAGGAAACAGTCGCTCTTCCGGGTATGCCGTTAATGATTTTTATCTTCATAGAGCACAAAGATAAATTATTTATAACTTTGACCCCTTCCTTAAGAAGCGGCATTAAAAAGGTTGCTGCGAAGATTCATGAAAAGGGCAGATCATCAAAATGATATAAAGAAATTCACATTTGCAGGGGCCCTGATGACCCTGGGTATAGTTTTTGGCGATCTGGGAACAAGTCCGCTATATACAATGCGGGCAATTGTTAACGGGGGAGCCGACAACTACAATGAACTGCTGATCTATGGTGGCCTTTCGTGCATCTTTTGGACACTGACTCTTTCAGCCACAATAAAATATATTGTCATCACCCTGAATGCTGATAACAATGGTGAGGGTGGCATTTTTTCCCTTATGGCTCTTCTGAAAACTAAATCTGCATGGGCGCCAATACTCACCATGATTGGAGGATCAGCATTGCTGGCCGATGGTGTTATCACACCTGCCATTACGGTCACTTCATCTGTTGAAGGATTACGTCTTCTGAATCCGGGTATACCTGTAGTTCCTATTGTTCTGATCATACTTGGAGTTCTCTTTTTTATCCAGCAGTTCGGAACCAAGTTAATCGGGAACTCATTCGGGCCCATCATGTTTATCTGGTTCCTGGTAATGAGCATTCTTGGATTATTGCAATTGATCCAGCATCCGTCAATCCTGAAGGCACTGAGTCCGGTTTATGCATATAGGTTTCTTATAGAATATCCAGGTGGATTTATTCTGCTTGGAGCTGTTTTTCTGGCAGTTACCGGAACGGAAGCGCTCTATGCTGATTTAGGACATTGCGGAAAGTGGAATATACGAGGCGCCTGGACTTTTGCAAAAGTGGCATTGCTTCTTAACTACTTCGGGCAGGGAGCCTGGCTGATGCATAACATGGAGAAAGGACCACATATAAATCCGTTTTTTGAGATCATGCCGGGGTGGTTCATTATTCCGGGGGTCCTTCTGGCAACGGCTGCGGCAATAATCGCAAGTCAGGCTATAATCAGCGGATCATTCACCCTCATAAGTGAAGCAGTTTCACTCAACTTCTGGCCGAAGGTACGGATCCTTCATCCCACATGGATAAGGGGACAGGTTTACCTTCCGTTTGTAAACTGGGTCCTGTGGATTGCCTGTAGCGTCACTGTGATCTGGTTTAATGAATCATCTAACATGAATGCTGCATATGGGCTGGCAATAAACATTACCGAGATCATGACCACACTGCTGCTTTCATATTACCTGTTGCAGAAAGGTGTTAATCACAGGCTGGTGCTGCTACTTTTCATGACATACATTACTATAGAGGGAAGCTTTCTGATAGCCAATCTTCATAAGTTCCACTCAGGTGGATGGTTCACGTTCCTGCTCGCTTCCATATATTTCCTTATAATGTATGGCTGGTATTACGGAAGGAAGATCAAGAACCGTTATATAACTTTTGCCGATCTTGACAAGCACCTTGATCTGCTCCGGGACCTGAGCAAGGATCAATCTGTCCCCAGGCTGGCAACCAACCTTGTATATATTATAAGGGCCAACCGGAAGGATCAGGTTGAATCAAAAGTCATTTATTCTATTTTTCAAAAACAGCCCAAAAGAGCTGATACATACTGGCTTCTTCATGTCGACAGGGTAAATGAGCCTAACAGGTCCGATTACCAGGTTACACAGATAATTCCCGGTATACTTATAAGAATTGATTTTCGTCTGGGATTTAAGGTGGAGCCAAAAATTAATCTCTATTTCAGGGAAGTTCTTGAGGATCTTGAAAATTCAGGTGAAATAAAGCTTCAAAGCAGCTATGATTCACTTAAAAAACATGCTGTTGAAGGAGATTTCAAATTCATACTAATTGACAGGATTATGTCGCGTGATTATACACTTTCTACATGGGAGAACTTCACCCTTGCACTCCATTCGCTTGTAAGAAGACTAAGCATTTCGGACATCAGGACGCTTAACCTGGATTCGACGAATACAATAGAAGAACAGGTTCCCATTACCATTGACAGACCTGTGCATTACAGGATCAAGCGCATACAATAATCTGGTTCATCCGGGAGCATTATGAAAGTATCTGACCACTCTTCTGACATTAAAAAGCTATCGCTTGCAGGATTGCTGGTTACCCTCGGCATCGTTTATGGTGATCTTGGTACGAGCCCGTTATATACGATAAAGGCAATTGTAAGCGGTGCCTCGGAGTTTAATAAGCTCCTTGTTTTTGGTTCTCTTTCATGTGTATTCTGGACCTTGACTCTGCAAACTACCATTAAATATGTGATCATAACACTCAGAGCTGATAACAAAGGTGAAGGTGGCATTTTTTCGCTCTTTGCACTAATAAGGAGGAAGTCTCCCTGGATTGCCATTATAACATTAATAGGAGGAGCAGCACTACTTGCTGATGGAGTCATAACTCCTGCAATAACAGTCACTTCATCGATAGAAGGATTGAGGCTTATAAATCCTGAAATATCGGTAATACCTATTGTGCTAGCGATATTTGCAGTTCTCTTTTTCATCCAGCAGTTCGGCACTAAATTTGTCGGAACCACATTTGGACCAGTAATGGTCATCTGGTTTCTGATGATTGGCGTACTTGGTTTCGGACAGATAACGCGTTATCCTCAGATCATTGCTGCACTCAATCCTGTTTATGCGGTCAGATTTCTGGCCGAATATCCTGGCAGCTTCATTCTCCTTGGAGCAGTTTTTCTCTGTACAACAGGAGCTGAAGCCCTTTATTCCGATCTTGGCCATTGTGGTCGCAAAAATATCCGTATATCCTGGATATTTGTAAAAACAATGCTGGTACTGAATTATTTTGGTCAGGGTGCGTGGCTTATGATGAGCTATACCCCGGGTAGTGATGCTGTTCCATTTTTTTCCATAATGCCGAAGTGGTTCCTGTTGACTGGAATATTAATATCCACTGCTGCGGCAATTATTGCCAGCCAGGCTCTCATAACCGGATCGTTCACGCTGATCAGCGAAGCAGTTTCACTCAATTTTTGGCCGCAGGTTAAGATTATGAATCCCACTTTTGTGAAAGGTCAGGTTTACCTTCCATTTGTGAACTGGTCACTGTGGATTATGTGCAGTCTTGTGGTGATCTTTTTCAAGGAATCCTCCAACATGGAAGCGGCATATGGGCTAGCAATTACCATCACAATGATCATGACCACATTGTTGCTGTCCAATTATCTATATCAGAAGGGATTGAACCGCTTCCTGACAATAATGTTCATGATTATTTTCCTTGTAATTGAAACCAGCTTCCTTATAGCAAACCTGCATAAATTCAGGTACGGGGGGTGGTTCACACTGCTCCTTGCGACGGTCTATTCAATTATTATGTATGGCTGGTACTTTGGCAGGAAAATAAAGAACCGGCATATTTCCTTTATTAAACTGGAAGATTTTTTTGAAATGTTCAAGGACCTGAAGAAAGATAAGACTGTACCAAAATTTGCAACTAACCTTGCATATATTATAAAGGCAAACAGGATGGACCAGGTCGAATCAAAAGTTATGCATTCAATTTTCAGGAAGCAGCCCAAGCGTGCTGAAACTTACTGGCTCCTGCATGTAGACAAGGTTGATGACCCAAACCGGTTTGAATATAAAGTCACTCACATTATTCCCGGAATATTGATTCGAATTGATTTTCATATAGGATTCAAAATTGATCCGAAAATAAACCTCTATTTCAGGGAAGTCATTGAGGACATGGTCCAGACTGGCGAAATAAAGCTTGAAAGCAGCTATGACTCGCTCAGGAAACATGGTCTGCCGGCAGACTTCAAGTTTGTCCTCATAGACAGGGTTATGATCCGTGATTTCAAGCTGACAAACAGGGAGAACTTAATACTGGCCATCAGGAACCTGGTTCGGTATCTCAGCATACCTGAAGACAGAGCCTTGCAGCTTGATACATCAAGGACGATCGTTGAAAAAGTTCCTATATTAATTGAGCAGCCTTTAAAAAAGCGGATTGTTAGACTCAAATGAGTTCTACGGCTGCCGTACTGCAGGTCTCTTCCTCATTATATTAATTGCACACATATAGCCCCCGTAAATTGCACCCGAGAAACCTCCTCCCGTTTTACCCCAGGCGGATGCGATATGCAGGTTATCGAATATTTTACCTATATCAATTGCAGGTTTGAAGGGTCTCTGTTCAAAACCGTAAACTGCTCCACCCGGATTGAGAGTATAACGTTTTACTGTCAATGGAGTCCCAACCTCAATGTACTCTGTCGCAGCTGATATTCCGGGAATGATTTTTTCGAGTCTGCCGAGGAAAATTCTGGCAACCTCCTCTTTTTTTGATTTGTATTCTTTCTCAGAAATGTTTTCCCAATCAGATAAATAATCCGTGCAACACAAAGCTCCGGTGCTCTTTCCTTCCGGAGCAAGCTCAGAATCAAACTGCCCGTAATCGACAAAGGTAAAGTTACGGTTATTAAAATCTCCCCTGTTATTCTTCAGGATATCCGCCTGGCTTTTTACTGATTCGTCATAAACAAATATGCAATAATGCTTATGGCCGATGTTCTTCAGGTAATCTCTGAAGCCAAAATATACTGTCAGCAGTGATGCTCCTGGCTTTTGCACTCCGATCTCATTTTTCAGCGCGGCTCCCTCTTTTTCTGGTAATAATTCCGCAAGTCCGGGTACAGAAGAATTGACAATAATTTCATCTCCAAAGGCTCTCAGAGTATCAGGGTCAGGACCTCTCTTCTTCTTGTATGTAACTCCCAGCAGCCTGCCGTCTTCAATGATGAACCCTGTAACCATGTGGTTAAGAATAACTTCACCACCATGTTCATTTATATAGGTTGCAAGATGGCTGGAGAGCTGCTGCGAGCCACCTTTGATATAACTTGCCCCGTTATTGAAATATCGTACCTGTGCAGCTGAATAATAGCCTAATGAAATTGAATAAGGATCGTCGTGGAAATATCCAAGGTTTCCAAGAAGGATTAGCTTAAGCTCCTCATTGCAGATTATTGAATCCAGGAATTCTCCGAGACTTCTGTCTTTCGGAGCATCTATTTCAATTATTCTTTTCTTCGGGTAAAGGATATAGAAATAAAAAGCGTCTATTCCTTCTTTTTCTTCAGGGAATGCGTTCTTGAGTATCTCCGAGGCTTTTTCAGGATCATGAGCGATAGTTATTTCAGTTTTTCCTCTGATAAAGTGATAGAATTCAGGAATTTCAATGAAACTGACTTTTTTGAAAACATCGAGTTCGTTGAAGAGTTTTGTTTTTATATCGGAAGGGGAGGGCCCATCCATTTCATGAAGTCCTACTTCCATGGTATAATCACCTCTTTTAAAAGTGGTTGCACAGCCACCAGGACGGTCATGCTGTTCGATGAGAAGAACCTTTTTCCCCTCCCTCGATAATTTGGCACCAGCAGTCAGCCCGCCAAGTCCACCGCCGATTATTATAATGTCATATTTCATAATAAATATTTAAAAAAGTGCCTAAAGTTTGGAGTGCCTAAAGTACAAAAAGTATTAAAAGTTAAATTATTAACTCTAAGTACTCCAAGCACTTTAGGCACTTCACACTTCTTCTGGTATCGGATATCGTTTATATTCTTTTATTCTGTCGAAGAGATACCTGTAGGTGATATAATTTTTAACTGGGACACAGCCTACCGCTATAAAGATCTTTCTCATTTTTGGATTGAAGTCGGCAACCCAAGAGAACTCAATTTCAGTATAATGCTTTTTAAGTTCGAAAACTCCCTGCAAGTTATATATGAATGCCGACTCAATTCCATGATTCTGGTATTTTGGAATGACACCCATAAGCATACCCTTTGCTCTTGTCATGGTTTTCATCTTCTTGAGCCACATGAATTTGATCATGTCGATTATTCCGAGTTTGCCGTTTAAATGCTTCAGTATCATGTTCAGGTCAGGGAACATGAGGTATATGGCTATTGGTTTTCCTTCAAAATAGGCCACCCATATAAACTCCTCATCTACAATTGGTTTAGCTTTCCTGAGCACTTCATGTATATATGCCGGTTCGAGTGGTTCAAAATGTTCCTTGAACGAAGCCCAGGCTTCATTGAATACCGTCACAAAGTCTTTTATATATTTTTCCTCTTCCTCCCATGTGAAGTGATGAAACTCGTATCCCGGCTTATTCAGGATCCATTCTGCTATTTTCGAGAGTCTCTCCGGAAGGGGTTTAGTGATATCGAGATGGAACCCTTCCATTTTATAGTACACCCGGAACCCGTATGACTCAAACAGTTCCTGGTAATAATGGTGGTTATATGGCACATCGAACGACGGATGTGTAAAGCCATTTACCAGAAGTCCCCAGTATTTATCCGTCTCCCCGAAATTAATTGGTCCGTCCATTGCTTCCATACCATGTTCTTTAAGCCACTCCCTTGAGGTGTCGAATAGCATGAATGCCGCCTCCCTGTCGTTAATGCATTCAAAGAAACCGACTCCACCAGTAGGTTGGTCATAAGTATTTGAAAGGCTGAAATCGATAAAAGCAGCTATTCTTCCGGTTAGATGATTATTGTCGTCTGTCAGAACCCATCGTTCGACCTTCCCATGCTTGAAATAAGTGTTTTTGGACGGGTCGAATACAGCTTTTATATCGTTGTCGAAAGGACAAACCCAGTTCTTATCATTTTTGTAGATCACCCGTGCGGTGTCAAGAAACATTTTTTCAGTTTTCCTGTCGCATACTTTGTGTAATTTCATAATTCAGGTTATTTCGAATACAACTCAGTGATAAGGTTTTTGTATTTATCCTGGATAAAATTACGTCTCAGCTTTAATGTAGGTGATAGTTCGCCTGTGCCCGGAGTCCATTCTTCATGTATAAGCTTGAACCTGGCTATTCTTTCAGGTGTGCTCAGCTTCTTGTTGATCCTCTCTATCTCCGACATGAAGAATGACTGTACTTTCTGCTGTTTGATCAGTTCTTCATTATTCTCAAAAGAGATGATATTGGACTTTTTCCAATCGTCGAAATATTTGAAATTCGGGGAGATCAGCGCGCATGCAAATTTCTCATGTTCGCCTACTACCATTATCTGGTCAATTACCGGAGATTCCTTGAAAACATTTTCAATTATCTGCGGCGCGATGAATTTTCCGTTGGAGAGTTTGAATATCTCTTTTTTCCTGTCGGTGACCATGAGAAATTTTCCATCCTCCAGATGCCCTATATCGCCCGTATGGAACCAGCCCTCAGCATCGAAAACCTGTTTAGTCAGTTCCGGATCCTTGTAATATCCGGGTGTAACGCATGGTCCCTTACAAAGAATTTCGCCGTCTTCGGCGATCTTCACTTCAACTCCCTCAATGGTCATCCCGACAGATCCTAATTTTACCTTACCCTTTTCTGTCCGGTTGATGGTTATTATCGGTGATGTTTCTGTGAGACCGTACATATTAATTATCTTAATTCCTGCTGCCCAGAAAACTTTTTCGAGCCTTGGCTGGAGAGCTGCACCTCCGCAGCCTACTATTCTGACCCTGTTACCAAGAGCCTCGCGCCACTTGCTGAAAATAAGCTTGTCAGCCAACTTCAGCTTCATATCATAGAACCATCCGTTTTCACCAAATGGCTGATATTTCAATCCCAGGCTGACGGCCCAGAAAAACAATTTCTTCTTAATGCCGGTAAGCTTATTGCCCTTTGAGATGATGACCTCGTAGAATTTCTCGAGCACCCTTGGAACTGCATCAAAGCCATCAGGTTTAAGCTCTGCCATGTTTGCAGCTATTGTGCCCATGTTCTCGGCATAATAGATACTGGTTCCGCTGTATTGTGTCTGGTAGTTGCCAAGTCGTCCTCCTACATGGCATAAAGGTAATATGCTGAGGTATTTATCCTGAGGGCTAAGATTAAAGACAGATGCCGCAGAAAGAAAATTGCTGACCATGTTCCTGTGCGTCAGCATTACGCCTTTTGCTTTTCCAGTCGTTCCGGAGGTATAAATGAGAGATGCAAAGTCTCCTGGCTGAATTGTGTTTTTTATATTTTCGACGGTATCCTTATGTCTGGCGGAGTTCAGCTTTCCGGCTTCTATTATATCTTTCCAGTTTTTAGTTTCCTCTATCTCATCGAAAGAATAAATTGGAATATTTCTTCCTGTGAGTGCGACAGCAGGACTCACAGCCTTAAACAGCTTTTTATCGGCAACAATGATCATACAGGCTTCGCTGTGCTCTATATCGTATTGATAATCAGAGATGCTGAGGGACGCAAAAACCGGGACATGGATAACTCCGATCATTGACATGCCCATGTCGACAAAGTTCCATTCAGGTCGATTGTTTGAAACGGTTATGATCTTATCACCTTTTTTAATACCCAGCTCCAGAAGTCCATAGCTGAAGTTATACGAGTAATCGATATAATCGCGGGTACTGTATTTTACCCAGACACCGTTCTGTTTTCCACAGAGAACATCATCCTTGTCCATGAATTTTTCTCTGTACCTGTCGAGAAGATCAAATGTACGTTCTACACTCATTTTTTGATTGTTTTAAATTAAACAGGACAAATATTTTTTGTTAATAACCAGATCTTACCTTGCTATGCAATTTACAAAAAATCATCAGAATACAATGTGATTCTCTAATTCTCAGGACCTGACAGGCCATAATTGAGTATTTTTACTTACAAGCCTCGTTGAAAAGGTGTCCGGAAATATTAATTTTGTTTTGTTCTTTTTATCCTGAAAAATATTCTTTTGTGAATGCAATGCCTGTTGTGATCGGTACTGTTGTGCTTTTTGCTCTGGCTTACCGGTTCTATTTTAGTTTTGTTGCTGCAAAGGTGGCGGTCAGCCGTGACCTTGGTCCGACTCCTGCCCACAGGTTATATGACGGACAGAATTATTACCCGATGAACAGATGGGTGCTTTTTGGCCATCATTTTGCTGCCATTGCAGGAGCAGGCCCCCTTGTCGGGCCTGTTCTTGCCGCTCAGTTTGGCTTTATGCCCGGATTCCTGTGGATGCTCATCGGTGCAGTGATGGCCGGAGCGGTACATGATTTTGTGATACTTACGGCATCGGTTGAACATGACGGAAAATCGCTGGCAGCGATAGCAAAAGCTGAGATAAATAAGGTGAGCGGGATCACAACAACATTTGCCATAATTCTTATCATAGTTGTTGCACTCGCAGGACTGGGCCTGGTAGTTGTAAATGCACTTGCTGAAAGCTCCTGGGGGACCTTTACAATAGCTTCGACGATACCCATTGCCATTCTGATGGGTATATGGATGTTCCGCATCCGCAAGGGAAAAACAGTTGAAGCCACGATAGTCGGTGTTATCCTGCTTATCCTTGCTGTGGTTTTAGGCCGCTATATTCCTGATTCTCAATTCGCCTCCTGGTTCACATTCGATCATAAGACTCTTACTATAATTATTGCAGTATACGGATTTCTTGCCTCTGTTCTTCCGGTATGGCTTCTTCTTTCGCCGCGCGATTACCTGAGCTCCATAATGAAGATTTCCGTAATAGCACTTCTGGCTATCGGTCTTATAATAGTCGCACCGGAGATAAAAATGCCGGCATTCACAGAATTCGGAAAAGGAGGAGGACCGATCATCCCCGGGAGATTGTTTCCCTACTTGTTCATTACTATTGCCTGCGGGGCGATTTCCGGATTTCATTCTCTGGTGAGTTCAGGCACTACACCGAAAATGATAATGAACAGATCAGATATTAAACCCATAGCCGTTGGTGCGATGCTTGTTGAGGGAGCAGTCAGCATCATGGCACTGATAGCTGCTACAAGCCTGCTCCCGCTCGACTATTTTCAGATAAATGTGCCGGTCGATAAGCTCCAGGCTATACTTCCCAGGCTTCATGAGATGGGCTTCACTGAAACCAACCTCGCTCAGCTGTCAGCCAGCGTGGGCGAAAAGATTGCCGGGAGGACCGGGGGAGCAGTCTCCCTTGGCGTTGGTATGGCTTACATTTTTTCCTCTATCCCTGGTATGAAGCACCTTATGTCGTACTGGTACCATTTTGCGATAATGTTTGAGGCATTGTTCATCCTTACAACAATAGATGCCGGAACACGCATAGGTCGGTTTCTTCTGCAGGAAGCATTCGGAAAAGTATACAAGCCATTTCAAAAAACGAACTGGCTGCCAGGCAACCTTATCGCAAGCGGCATAATTGTTTTAGCATGGGGATACTTTATCTATACGGGATCAGTTTCGACTATCTGGCCTATGTTTGGCGCGGCCAATCAGCTGTTGGCGACAGTCGCCCTTGCAATAGGGACATCATACATCATAAACCGGGGAAGAGCGAAATATGCCTGGGTTACCCTTGTGCCAATGACATTCGTCGGTGTTACGACCATGACCGCTGCCATATTGAATATTAAAAATATATATATCCCTCAGGTCCTTGACAGTGCGACAATGGTGCCGGGACTGATCAACCTCATACTTACCGTTGCAATCATAATTTCAGTTATCGTAATTCTTGTAAATGCAGTACCGGGGTGGATAAAAGGCCTCTCCCCAAACCTCCCGGCTGGCAAAGAAAGTAGCGTGAAATTTAACGATAAAGGCCTCTCCCCAAACCTCCCGCCGAAGCGGGACCGGCTCTCCCCCAAGAGGGAGGGGCTTAAAGAATAGGGTCTTAATAAGCTTAATCCATGGTATATATAGGTAAATCGGTTGAGAGGGACATGTATTATGGGGCTAAGCCTGATTTATTCAGATTGGCTGAGCGCATGAGAAGGAAACCGACAACAGCAGAAAATATTTTATGGAAAAGACTGAGAGTATTTAGAAGAGATGGATTTATTTTCAGAAGACAGCACCCTATTGAATTC
This sequence comes from Bacteroidia bacterium, assembly GCA_026391595.1. GTDB lineage: Bacteria > Bacteroidota > Bacteroidia > Bacteroidales > VadinHA17 > LD21. Next base: position 8,415 of record JAPLDY010000080.1, on the reverse strand, counting down.
TTTATTGCAGACTTTTATTGCCATAAGATTAAACTCGTGATTGAAGTTGATGGCGAAATACATTCAAGTGAAGTAAGTGTAGAATATGATGATAGTCGCTCAGGGGAGATTGAGAGATTTGGGATTAAGGTTATCAGGTTTAAAAATGTGGAGGTTCTGAATAATGTCGAATCTGTAATAGGAGAAGTAAGATTAATAATTAACGAATTATCATCCCCCTCTCTCCTGGGAGAGGGGGACTGAGGGGGAGAGGCCGGGAAACAATAAAAGGGGAGCCGCGAGGGAGCGGCCGGTAAAAAACTGAGAGATCTATATTGAAGGATGAGGCTAATATTAATTAAATTTAAAATCTTTTTTCAAGAATATCCATTTTAGAATCAAACCATAAAAAACATGAAAAAGATACCTATTATGATTTTGGCCTTTTTATTTTCAGCCGGTTTTGTTGTTGCCCAAAATACTGCCTGGAAGATCGCTGGCAATAAGATCACAACACCCTGGGCTAAGAAAGTGAATCCTCTGAATCCGCTTCCTGAATATCCAAGGCCGCAGATGGTCCGTAATGAATGGAAGAACCTGAACGGCCTCTGGGATTATGCTATAACCCCGGCAAGTGAACAAATGCCAAAAGTCTTCCAGGGGAAAATACTGGTTCCTTTTGCTGTTGAATCGGCGCTGTCGGGCGTCAGTCAACCAGTCGGACAGGACAATATATTATGGTACCGGACAAAATTCACCGTGCCTTCAACATTTAAAAAGAAGAATGTTCTGCTTCACTTTGGCGCAGTAGATTGGTCATCAGAGATATATATAAATGGTGTAAAGGCCGGATCCCACAAGGGCGGATATGATCCATTCTTCTTCGATATTACTGCATTAATGAAAGGCAGCGGACCCCAGCTTCTTGAGGTTAAGGTGACAGATCCTGCTGATAAAGGTCCCCAGCCAAGAGGGAAACAGGTTTCCAAGCCTAACAGCATATGGTATACTTCAGTCACAGGAATTTGGAGAACAGTATGGATCGAGGCAGTTCCAAAAACACATATTGAATCAATAAAACTGATCCCTGATATTGATAATCAGACTCTTGCAGTTGATGTCAAAGTAGCTGACCAGCTGCAGGGCGATATGGTATATATCTCTTCCTGGGATGGCGACAAAATGATTTCCGAAAAGGAAACAGCAATCGGATCTGTGGTCTATCTTCCGGTTAGGGAACCAAAATTATGGTCTCCTGATACTCCTTTTCTCTATGATCTGAAAATTATTGTCAGAAGAAACGGCAAACCGATCGACGAGGTGAAAAGCTACTTTGCGATGAGAAAGATATCCATGATACCTGATGAAAACGGCGTCCTGAGAATGATGCTTAACAACAAATTTGTCTTCCAGTACGGCCCGCTTGACCAGGGATGGTGGCCTGATGGATTATATACTGCACCAACCGATGAGGCTCTTATGTTCGATATAGTCAAGACCAAAGAGATGGGATTCAATACAATTCGCAAGCATGTTAAAGCTGAACCTGACCGCTGGTACTACCATTGCGACAAACTCGGCATGCTGGTTTGGCAGGATATGCCAAGCGGTGATCTTGGCGGACACAGTTGGAACACTAATCCGGGAATGGAAGGAGGCAATGATAAAACCCGCTCCGCAGAATCGGAGGCTATATACAGAACAGAATGGAATTCAATAATTGAATCTCTGTTTAATCACCCATGCATAGTTGTCTGGGTGCCATTCAATGAAGCATGGGGCCAGTTCAAGAGCGTGGAGATCACAAAATGGACTATGCAGAAAGATCCGTCGAGACTGGTCAACTGTGCAAGCGGCGGTAACTTCCATGAAGTGGGACATATTCTCGATATGCATAATTATCCGGGACCTGTAATGCCGAAGCCTGAAATTTTCGGATCAAAACAGGTTCTTGTCCTTGGTGAGTTCGGCGGCCTTGGACTTCCTCTTGAGGGACATACATGGCTCGATAAGAACAACTGGGGATATAGGTCTTTTAGAAATGCCGACACTCTCTTCATGACCTATGACGGTTACCTGAACCAGATCGTCACATTCATAAACAGAGGACTCTCTGCTGCAATTTACACTCAGACAACCGACGTCGAGGTTGAATGCAACGGGCTGATGACCTATGACAGAAAGGTCGTCAAAGTACCTGAGAGCAGGCTGAGAGAAGCGACCAGAAAAATGTATGAGGCAGCATCCATTATAAAATTCAATAAATAGTAACCCGAATACATTATTATTATGAAAAAAATACTTCTGATTATTGCTGCAGCAATCCAGCTTACCGTAGCAGGTCAGCAGCCCATTGAAATATCCATCCTGGCAAACAAACCTGTATGCGACATCCAGCCTACAATGTGGGGAGTCTTTTTTGAGGACATCAATTTTGCAGCAGACGGCGGTATCTATGCCGAGCTCGTGAAAAACAGATCGTTCGAATTCACGCTCCCGCTGACAGGATGGGAGCAGGTACTGCAAAATGGAAACGGGAGAGTCGTTCCGACTTTCTATTCCCCGGCAAAAAGCGGAAATCCTCACTATGTTACTGTTTATGTCAATGCCGGAAACGGAGCATTCGGTCTCTCCAACCAGGGCTTCCGGGGCATTGGAATAAAACAGGATAACCTGTATAATTTCTCTATAAATGCAAGGATATCAGATGGTTCAGATATTAAAATGAAGGTGGAGATCCTTGATTCGGCAGGTGCATTGATAGGAGCAGCCCAGCCAATAGGGTTTACTACTGCCTGGCGCAAATATCATGCATCCATTAAGGCATCCTCTACTGAACCAAAAGCCATGTTGCGTATTATGTTTATGGGAAAGGGATCAGCAGATATTGATATGGTTTCACTTTTCCCGGCCGATACCTGGAAAGGAAGACCGGGAGGGATGAGGAAAGATATAGTTCAGATGATAGCCGACCTTAAGCCGGGATTTGTCAGATTCCCCGGAGGTTGCATTGTTGAAGGCAGGGACCTTACAAACCGCTATCAGTGGAAAAATACTATTGGTCCGGTTGAAGACAGAAAGATGATAATCAACCGCTGGAATATGGAGATAAGGAACCGGCAGGCTCCGGATTATTTCCAGACTTTCGGACTCGGATTCTTCGAGTATTTCCAGCTTGCAGAGGATATGGGAGCAGAGCCGCTTCCAATTCTTAACTGCGGAATGTCATGTCAGTTTAATGCCGGAGAAGTTGTTCCCCTGAATGAACTGGATCCCTATATCCAGGATGCTCTCGACCTTATCGAATTTGCAAATGGATCAACTTCATCAGTATGGGGAAAACTGAGAGCTTCCATGGGACATCCTGAACCATTCAACCTTAAATTCATTGGAGTCGGCAATGAACAATGGGATGAACAATATATTGAGAGGTACAAATTGTTTGAAAAAGCACTGAAAGAGAAGCATCCGGAAATAAAGATTGTTTCGGGATCAGGACCCTCTGCCTCCGGGGCATATTTCGATTATGCATGGGGAGAACTCAAAAAGCTTGGTCCTGCACTTATAGATGAGCATTATTACATGCCTCCGGAATGGTTCTTAAAGAATGCCGGACGCTATGATAATTATGACCGGAGCGGTATAAAAGTTTTTGCCGGAGAATATGCTGCCCATGGAAGGGAAGGTTCAGCGCCTGAATCACGCAACTCATGGTTAAGCGCTCTGACTGAGGCCGCCTTTATGACAGGGTTGGAGAGAAATGCTGCTGTTGTGAATATGGCTTCGTATGCTCCCCTTCTCGCTCATGTTGATGCCTGGCAGTGGCGGCCCGACCTTATCTGGTTCGATAACCTGCAGACGATCGGTACTCCCAACTATTACGTACAGAAAATGTTCTCCACCCATAAGGGAACACAGGTGATACCGGCCCTGCGCGGAGGCAATCCACTTGAAGGAGCTGACAGTGTGTATGCATCAGCAGTAATAGACAAGACTAATTTCAACCTCTATATCAAGATCGTAAATGTCTCAAAATCAACTAAATCAGTGAATTTTAATCTCGAAGGGGCATCATATGCTAAAAGCGGAGAGATAGAAACCCTCAAGGCAAAAGGAATGTATGATTACAACTCTATCTCAAATCCTAAAAATATTAGTCCGGTTACCAGAACGATTGCTGTTTCGGGTAAGAAACTGGCAGTAATGCTTGATCCTTCTTCTGTAAACGTCGTGACATTACCATTTAAAAAGTGAAGGCAGGTCTCAGGATAATATTTTTAGTGGCCGCGTTTGCGGTTTCTGCCTGTGGATACGGCCAAACAGCGCAGGTTGCCAGTACATTCACGAACCCAATATTCTCTTCGGGTGCTGATCCATGGATAACCTTTAAGGATAGCATGTATTATTATACCAGTACTTCAGGCGGCAATCTATTCATCTGTAAGGGCAAAAACCTCGATGAAATTGCTTTATCTGAAAGAAAGGTTGTCTGGACCCCGCCGGAAGGTACATCTCATTCAAAGCAGCTGTGGGCTCCTGAACTTCATTTTATAAACGGGGAATGGTATATCTATTTTGCAGCTGACGATGGTGAGAACAGAAATCACCGTATGTATGTCATAGAAAATAACTCTTCAGATCCTCTTGAAGGGGTTTGGGAATTTAAGGGAAAAGTTTCGGACCCTTCAGATAAATGGGCGATTGACGGTTCTGTTTCCCAATGACGTTCCGCATGTTAATGTCAACGAGGGACCAGTAGCATTGCAGAAAGACGGAAGGCTGTTCATTGTTTATTCTGCAAGTGGATGCTGGACAGATAATTACTGTCTCGGGATGCTCACTTTTACCGGAGGGAATAATCTACTCGATCCTTTATCGTGGAAGAAAGATCCTATTCCTGTTTTTAAACAGAAGCCTGAAGCTAATGCTTATGCTCCAGGTCATAACTCCTTCTTCACCTCTCCCGACGGGACGGAGGACTGGATCCTTTATCATGCCAATTCTTCTTCAGGACAGGGATGCGGAAGGTACCGTTCACCAAGAGCTCAGAAATTTACATGGAAGAGCGATGGTACGCCTGATTTTGGAGAACCTGTAAACGCAAGCGTCCAGATTAATCTTCCTTCAGAAATTATCCTCAGGAAATGATAAAACTGATCCTGCCTAAAACTTCATACGACTATTGTCAATATAAAATGTTGGCTATCTTTGACGCCTTAATTGAGGCAAAGGAATAATGGAATTTTTTCAAACACTTCTCGACTGGTACATGGCCAACCTGAACTATTTCACGGTGGCACTGCTGATGCTTATTGAAAGCACTTTTCTTCCCCTTCCGTCAGAATTGGTTATTCCATTTGCCGCTGCCAAAGCAGCACAGGGCGATCTTAATGTATTCCTGGTTGTCCTTTTCGGAACCATCGGAGCTTTATGCGGATCGCTGATAAATTATACTCTTGCATACTATCTGGGAAGGCCTCTGGTTTACAGTTTCGCCGATTCAAAAATCGGGAGAATATTTTTGCTGTCGAAAGAAAAAGTAATCCATGCTGAAGAGTATTTTCTGAGAAACGGGAAATCATCCACCTTCATTGGAAGGCTTGTACCGGGGATAAGACATCTTATCTCAATCCCGGCGGGTTTAGCCAAGATGAATCTGCGCGATTTTATGCTATATACTTTTGTGGGTGCTGGTATCTGGAATATAATCCTCTCAATAATCGGCTACTATCTTTATGAATATAGTGAAAAGATCATTCCTTACCTTGACAAAATCCTTTACGTATTAGGTGCAGGATTTGTTATTTATCTGCTTGTCAAGGCTACAATAAACAAGAGAAAAAAAGGAAGTGATTCTTCAGAACCTGGCAATAAACTCCAGGGTTAGTTTATCGGTATGTACCGGGAGACTGCTCTTCAGGTAGTTTTCATAATTCAGCCTTATTTCTGAATAAAATGGCTTCTGTTCAAAGCCCACGTTGACACCAAAGGTCAGCCTGCTGGCATCAATATCATTTCCCAATACAGAGTTTCCTATCATATCAAATCTTGCTGTCGGTGATATCATCTTGATCATCTTCTTGTCCAGCATGAAATTATAGTAGGAGTGGATATACATTCCGTCGTCATGTACCCGTGCAGACAGGGTGTCGGTCCAGTTCCGGCTTATATATTCTGATTCTATGAAGATTTTTCCATTTGTGAATCTTAGTTCTCCTCCTAACATTGCCAGATGGTCTTTATACTCGGCCTCTCCGTAATAAAGATTCCCGGCTGCCCTGAATCCCTTCTCCATTCCAACGATCAACCTGCTGACAAGATTGGGCTTTTCGATCCACTTTGGATTATTATTGCCTGTACCGTTCACTGCACCAAGAAGAATATCGACAGGGATACTTGTATTTATCTTATAATCAACGTAAAAACCGATATCCCGCATGCCGTCGTTAATATATTTTGCAAGAAAAGATCTGTTGGCAAATATGTTTTCAGCGGGATTTCGCATATAGTCGGTGCTGAAGGGGATCTTTCTCTGCCCGAGGTAAATATCAAGATTCTGCAGAGGGGTAAACTTTACATAAGCATCAAGCATCTTCATTTTGCCTTCATCAGAAAGATCTAACTCTACCTTGTAAGACATGTAGTTGTTAATTTTTCCTTTTGCGCCAAACCGGGCATTTCTAACTTCAAATCGCATAAGCGAGTTGTTGAGATCGAATTCAACTTTTGTTTTAATGATCCCATCGAGGTCAGGAAGATATTCGGACCTGGATTCCTGGTTCTGCTGACTGAAAAGGCTTGGCGATATAAGATAAAATATAAGAAAAATAATTAGCGAACTTTTCCTGATTCTGGCACTTATAGCAGGATTTGTAAACATAGGCTGAAGATTTAGCAGCAAATGTACTTTTTAATTATGCTGTACAAGATTAAGTTATTGTTACAAACCAGACTGGTCATCATCCCTGTGAACAGTTTCAGGAGAGAAGGCCGGTGCGCACACTGCAATATATTCAGCGCCTCCTTCAAATGGTGTGCTGTACTTTACCCATTCATCCTTTTTTGCAACAATAGTTTCTCCCCTGGAAATAATGATCTCTTTTCCGGCAGTGCATACTTTCAGCTTACCTTCAAGTACAAGAGTGTATTCATTAAATTCGGGAGTCTGCCCCGGCTCTTCCCATCCCTTTGGACTCTTCATCATTGCAATGCTCACCTCGGATGTTTTGCTGTTGACTTTCCCGATGAATTCTTTAATAATTTTTCCCTTAGTTCCGGCAGCTTTGATTACAGAGGGTGATTTGATAACCTTTACCATAGTTAAAGGGTTTAATTTTCAGAGAGACTAACTATCTGTACCGGGCCCAGAAGTCCTGAAGGCAACAGTGGTGAATCAGCCCTGTAAAAAGACTGTGTCGTATAAGTATATTTTTTTGCAACATCAGGCTGCTGATCACCAATAAGCCTGTTAACCCAAAGGTTGGTTACCTTGATTTCGAGTTGGTTTTCACCGGGTTTCAATACATCGGTAACTTCAATACGGAAAGGCTTCTTCCAGATAATTCCGAGCGATTTTCCATTTACCGCTACATCTGCAAGGTTCCTTACAATCCCAAGATCCAGCCAAAGATGCTCACCCTTCTTTAACCAATTGCCCGGGACATTAATAGTCTTTGTATAAGTTGCGGTTCCTGAAAAATATTTCACTCCGGTATCAGCATTTACTGCATCATTGGGTTCCAGGTTCAAAGCAACCCTGGTAACTCCTTTTTCAATTACATACGATGCTTCTCCTGTCTTACCTGTAACCGGCTGCCATATCTCCGGGATCTTACCTTCAATTCTGAATGTGGCTTCCAGCTTTTCTTCACGGTTATTACGGTTATTTACCCAATAGATATCGGCTTTTGCCAGTTTACGGTGTACAAATAAAAGATTAGTACCGGCGTCAGGTTTTGTGTAATCAAAATCAGGTGCAATCTGCAGGACTGTCATTACTCCAGCAATGGTCTGTCCGGTAAATACCTTGCCTTTCCCGAAACTCTTTTCACCCTTTTCAGGAGGCCAGAGTTCGTTTACAACTGACTGAAAAACAGTTTGATCGTCACTCAGGCTGGGAGACTGGATTGGTTTGGGACCGGCAATTATTGCCCCATTCTCAACCAGGCTTCGAATCTTTAGAAGAACAGGCAATGACAGATTCTGACTGTTCGGGTCAAGAGCCAGCAACCGGTAACTCATTCCGCCTGGGGTAATGATTTTGCCTTCTGTAACTGACAGAAGGTTTACAAGGGCATCAGCATTTACAAAATCGTAATTAAAGCCATCAGGAATATCGGGTAATTTATTTCTGAACAGAGCTGTAATATTATTGTCTTCGCCATAATAATAGATAATATCGGCTATAAATTTCCACTGTTGGAGCATGAATGAATT
>JAPLDY010000079.1 GCA_026391595.1 Bacteroidia bacterium | reverse complement strand
TGCCATTCAGCACAGTCATTGGATATTAGCCGAATTCGGTCCCGAACACAAGGTATTCATTAAGATCAGGAGATCCGGTATTATTAGTTTTTGGAGTGACTGAAACGCTGAGGCCGGGATGATGCAAATCAGATAAAGATTCATGGAACAGGAATTCAAGGGAGATCTTTTCCCGTGTTTTAATGCTGTCCTTTTCTGCCAACGCAACAGGTTGAGGTATTTCCTGAGGACGGATATAAATAAATCTGTCGCTTAACGGTCTGCCCAGACTGTCAAATAACGTGATCTGGCTGATCCCGGGCAAAAAGGTCTTGCCCGGAACAGTGATCCTTGCATGACCTCCGGTAAGTTTATCAGCGCTTGAATGAACTATATTCCCATGCGACAGAATAAAAATGTAAAACTTATCATTCCTGGCATCCAGTGTGTCATTGGGTGCTTCAACTGAAATATCGACGTCTCCGTTCTCCTTGCTGCCTGCTTTCATCATTAATCCGTTCCAAAACCGATAATCTGTCCCGGACTGTACTTCTTCAATCACCACTTTTTTATAGAATTTTTTTGAAGGCTGCGAACTGTAAATATTGATATCCTTCATAAAACAATTCCCGGGTGAAAAATTCTGCATCCATTTTGTGTAAGCTCTTATGGTGTAGGTACCTGAGGTGAGAGAATCAGCGAGTCTGAAGTGTCCCTGCCCCGGTCCGTCCTGCAAAAGGATCTTCTGCTGAATAAGAGGATTGTTTAACGGATTGAGCAGTTCAAGATATATTATTTTGCTATGTAATGAAAGCTTAAAGCTTTGCCTGTCGAAAAGGTATGCGCTGAACCAGATATCTTCTCCCGCTATATATTCATCCCTGTCGGTATGGATATATATTTCTTCCCAGGGTATTGACCTGCAATAGCTCTGGAAGCGCTGCGAGATACGTGTTGTCATATCGTACCCGGCCTGCCCTGAGACCTGGAATAAAGTCAATAGCAGCAATATTATAATAAAGGCCGGTCTCTTTCTTTCAATATAATATCTCTCCGTTGTCATTACACGTTATTTATCCTCATCCCAATAATCAGGTTTCACATTCGTTCCCCTCGAAGTGCAATCACCACAAACATTTCTTTTTGTCAATATCACATATGGTGGCACCAAATAAGAATAATCATAAATCATCCAAAAGCATCCCCTTAATCCGGGGATCGTGTCTGGCATGTTGGTAGTAATTTTGAGTGTATCTGACAAACACAGATCATAAAGACCATTTCTTCCGGTGAAGTCCTTCTTAATAAATATTCTTTTTGATGCGACTGAGGAAACACTAAAATATCCCAGCACTCTTTCAAGATTATCATCCATACAAAAAACATTGCCCGGTATTGTTGAAGGAATTATATCATAGAGTCCTCCGACTTGTTCAGCGCTATTCTTTAATCGTTCCCAGTAGTAATATTCATCCTCGTTCATGGAATACTGGTTGACCAGGATACTGTATTTCACACTCAGCCTGTCAACAGGATTTTCAATCAATTTCAAAGGATACCCTAAAATCCTGTCTTTTGTAATTATTGAATTATTTCTGATCATTATTTCCTTCGATATTTCTGAGGCCCAGCAAATCCTGTTTTTCACCACATCGAATGGCAAACGGAATTCCCATGTCTCTGAATAGTCCCACCTGTAGAATTTGCACAGATCAGATGGGTCGTGAGTATCCAGATAGATCTGGCATCCTTCAGTTGGAATGCCCTGATAGGTATAGTCGCGCTTCTCAAAATAAATGGTATCTATTGGCGGAACAGGGATCATTTTCATTGGAATCGATTCGTATGTATGCAGTCCGCCATTGACCTTGGCAGTAAAATGCAATGTATATATCCTTCCGGGTATGCCCCTGAAAGCAGCCGAATCGGTAACATAAGTTCCTGTTTTAACCATCCGGAGCAAGTCTTCGTTGCCCAGATCGTCGGTGATCCATACTTTACAATTTTCGACATCTGTCCTGAAATCCCTTGTCCAGATAGGCAATGTCTTGTAGATATTTACCGTGCTCTCCCCCGGCTGGTCAGATATCATACCCTCTACCACCAGCATTTCCTCATTTTCTTTTAGCCCGGGAATATATTCAGAGACACATCCTGAAACCAGAATTAAGAAGAATAATATCACAATAAAATACCTCATAACTCTATTTATCATCGTCCCAGAAATCAGGTCTCACATTCGTCCCCCTTGAAGTGCAATCACCACATACCCTTCTATTTGTCAATATCCTTCTGGGTGGAATTGAATCTGTAAAATCCCAGAGTTGCCACCATGAACTGTTGTCACCTGCAAAAGCATTAATGCCATAAGATATGGAATCAACACAGTCAACATACATTGCGTTCCTTCCGACAAAATAATCTTTGATATAAAATCTTTTTGATTTCACTGCGGAGACGCTGAAATATCCAAGCACTTTTTCAAGATTGTCCTCATTGCAAAAAATATTGCCCGGAATCGTTGATGGAATAATATCATAGAGTCCGCCAACCTGTTTAATACTGTTCTGTAGTCGCTCCCAGTAATAATATTCATCCTCATTCAATGAATACTGGGTGACCTGCAGACTGTATTTAAAACCAAACCTGTCAACCGGGTTGGTAATCAGTTTCAAGGGATATCTTATTATCCTGTCTTCAGAAAAGATTGAGGCATTCTTTATTAATATTTCATTCGATGCAGCGGATATCCAGCAAATCCTGTTTGTTACATCAAGAAACGGTAGCCGGAATTCCCATGTCTCGGAATAGTTCCACCGGTAGAACTTACATGAATCTAAAGGATCATGAGTATCCATATAGATCTGGCATCCTTCTGCAGGCAGGTGATCGTAAATATAGTTCCTCTTCTCATAATAAATTGTATCAATGACTGGTACAGGTATCATTTCCATGGGAAGCGACTCATAGTTACGATATCCATCAATGGTCCAGGTCTTAAAATGCAAAGTATATTTCCTTCCGGGAATGCCCCTGAATGTTGCCGGATCGGTACAGAAAGTACCGACCTCCGCCTGTCTGAGTAAGTCAATTCTCCCCTGATCGTCGCTGATCCAAACTGTTGTTTCTTTCAGATCGGTGCGGAAATCCCTTGTCCAGATTGGAAGTGTCTTGTAGATTTTAATCGTATTCACTCCGGGCTGGTCAGTAATGAGACCCTCCACCACCAGCATTTCTTCATTTACTTTCAATCCGGGGATATATTCGGAAACACACCCTGCAAGGGTAATGATTAAGAATAATATCGATTTGGAATACTTCATAAATAACTAAAAATCAAATCCGAACGTAACTGATGGTATTGCAGTGCCGAAGACTGAGAGCTGGTATCCCCTGATATTATCATACCTTTTAACAAAATAGACTGAATAAACATTAGCTCTTGCAAGTGCATTATATAATGAAACAGTCCAGTAAGGATGTGCTATAGTTTTAATCTTAAGATTGCCGTTTATCTTTAACGAAATATCCAGCCTTGAATAATATGGGATCCTGTATTTATTCCTTTCAGAATAATGTATAAGCATGATATCATTGAACTTGTATTTTGAAAGGGGATAGGTTATCGGGCGACCTGTACTGTATGTATAGTTGGCCGAGAAGCTTATCCTGCGTGAAAAGAGATAATTCATAGTAATGACAAGATCGTTGGGTTTATCCCAATTTGCCGGATACCACTTCCCCTCATTAATCACATCATCCCTGAATTTACCTGTGCTCTTTACGAAGGTGCGGGCATATGTATAGCCAATATTGTACCTGAACTTGCCCTCAGTTTTTTTCAGTGAGAGTTCAATCCCGTATGCCTTGCCCCTGACATTGATAAGATCCTGTTCAATATTACGCAGCATAGCCAGTGAGGTTCCTCCCTTGAAATCGATCATGTTTCTGATATCCTTATAATATAGCTCTACAGATGTCTCAACCTTCTTCCTGAACAGCATCTGGTAGTATCCAATGGCATATTGATCGCCGATCTCGGGTTTCAGATAATTATCGCACATTTTCCAGGTATCTGTCGGCGATATGGAAGTGGAGTTGGTGAGAAGATGAATATACTGCCGGGTTCTGTTGTAATTTACCTTTACTGAGCTATTGTCAGCAATTCTCAAATTCACGGAGGCACGAGGTTCCAGGCCACCATATTTGGTTATCAGCTGTCCTGAAGTGTAGAAAATTGTATCAGTAATCGTTGAGGAGCTTTTTGAAAAATTCGGATCATACAGGTATTGGGTACGGGGGCCAAACAAGAAGAATGATGAGAACCTTACGCCTGCATTAACCGACAGGTATTCAGTTATCTTAAACTTTTCATCAAGATAGATTGCTCCCTCCAGGTCTCTTTCCCGTTCAATCATATGAGGCATGAAAATCGAGGAATCGCTGGCGGGCATGTAACTGCCCGGAAGAAGCGAATTATAAATCATCTCTATACCGAAGTTTAATTCATGGAGACCTCTGTATAAATTGAAATCACCTTTTAAGGAAGTAGTGTTAATTTTATATGTCAGGATATACTCTTCTGAAGGAATGTCATTCTGTTCAATATCATATCTGTAGAAACTGTTATTCAAAGAAAAGAGTGAGAAGAAGCGGCTGTTATAGAAGTGCTTCCAGTTAATGCCAAGGATCCTGTTATTGTAATTATATATAGTATTGGTGACGAAACCGAACATGTCGTGGCTGATATATGCTGACAGGTCAAGCCTGTTGTTCCTGTCGGGATTGTATGTCAGCTTTCCGTTAAGATCGTAGAATGATGCCTTACTGTTTTTAAGATTGTAACTGTCGATAATCCCGAAAAGCCAGTTTGAATATGTTGCCCGCCCCGCCAACAGATACGATAATGTGTCCTTTATCAGAGGTCCTTCAACCATGACATGAGCAGTAACCGGGCTAATGCCGGCATTCCCCGAGAACTCTTTTTTATTACCATCAGTTGTTGCAATATCAAGGACAGACGAGATCCTTCCTCCGAAACGGGCGGGCATTCCTCCTTTATAAAGGGTGACATCCTTTATGATATCTGAATTTACTGCAGAAAAAAATCCGAAAAAATGTGAAGTATTATAAACCGGTGCACCATTCAAAAGGATAAGGTTCTGGTCTGCCGAACCTCCCCTAACGTTGAAACCTGCTGCACCTTCTCCTATCGACTGAACCCCGGTTACAAGAAGAAGATTTTTAATCAGGTCGGGTTCACCCAGGAAAGCCGGCAACATCTTCAGTGAAGGGACACTGATCTTTTCAACTCCTGTTTCAAAACGTTGAAGCACAACATTTCTATCAGCTGTAACTACCGTTTCTTTCAGGGGAATAAGTACGCTTTTCATATTGAGATTCATCTCTCCGGGTCCGTTCAGCCTGAGATTCACTTTCGTTTCTCTCATTCCTATAAATGAAAACTGAATGAGATGGCTTCCCCGGGGAAGTGAAACCGAATAGTATCCGTTCGCATTTGTGACTGCCCCTGCTGAAAGCCTCTGGATGAATACCGTTACACCGGGCAATGCTTCACCTGTTTCGCTGTCGGTTATATAGCCCGATACAACTACATTCCCCGGCAGGTTAGCATCAGCTCTTTTACCGATCTCGAGATACAGAATTTCTGTTTTCCGTAGTTTCTCAAGCGAATCAGTATATGCCGAGTTGGCAACGAATTTGCGTTCTTCCTTTTGCGTTTTGTCCCTGACAACCATCGCAAAATCTTTTGTAATTATAACATTGCCGTTCTCATCGATAGTATAAAAGAGAGATCTGCCGCGGAATAGATTTTCAAGGATGCATGAAAGGTTTTTGCATCCCCTGTAATCAGCCAGAACAAGATCTGAGATCCATTCATCCTTATAAAAAAACCTGACAGGAAGCCTTGCTTCAGCCAGTGTAACAAATTCTGTGAATGATTGATTGTTGTAATTCCACGAAACCGGATACCTCTCCTGTGCCTGCAGACCTGCGGACAGAAAGATCACATAGAAGATCAGGCTGATCCTCAGTTTCATAGAAGATTATTTATTACTCAAACTATCATAATACCTGATTACAGGAACAAAGCTCTGAGGGACCTTTCTGCTTACTTTCAGGCTATTCTCTTTTACAAATTTCCGCAACAGAGATGCTTCATTCTTAAGAATATTGCAGATGTCGTCAAATCCTGACACAGGCATGGGAATACCATTTTTTACGAAATAAATAGTGTAAACAAGGTAAAACTCGCCATCGCTTTTATCCGTTATCGCCGTTGTAATTCTCTTCTCGTACTTGACATAAAGAGCTGATATATCATTATACAGGACGTTTACATAACCTCTGGGCTCTAAGGGAGAGGATTCGTTAATCTTTATAAACTTGTAGAAGCTGTTGTCAAAAACATAGTAGAAGCTGTCGACCATTTCTTTATTGAGACGGATGATCTGATCAAGGCTCCTGGGGATCATTATTTCATCAGAGTAAATATCATATCTGATCAGTACGTTTACAAACGTCTTTCCATTGAATGTTATTGATCCCGGAAGGAAAATATTTGTAAAAAGAAACTGATCGCCGGCAATTCTCCTGAATTGATTTTTCCACTCTGTGCCGTTATATAGAAATTGCCTTTCCCTTAAAGAATCGGGTGAGGCAATATTCGGACGCTCCTCTTTAACGCTATTATTATCAGCGCCAGAAAGTGTGCTTCCTGTAAAAAACGAAAGAAATAACAGAAACAGGTAAAAGGTTTTTCTCATCAAAAATATCTCATCTTTTCATACAGACGAAAGGTACATTAAATTCCTGCAGCCTGAAAATTACTCCTGCTCATTAATTACCTGAAGCTTATAGAGTCTGTTTTCAAGTATCCTTGAGTACTCCTTTGCCTGTCTGATATTGTAATCAGCATATGATTTCTGAACCCATTTGAGAGCTTCGTCCACGTTGCCGTTTATCTCGTTGATTATCCCCATGTTATAACAGGCTCTGCCGGCGACTTTTCGCTTTGGACTGCTGGTCTCCTTCTCCCAGAGCTGTCCCGCCTCATCCCACATATCCATCTGTGCTTTCCGTTTTGCTATCTTGAAGTTGTATGTTCCCTTGACAAAATAATCGCGATAGACACGGTTTCTGAATGGTATGATACGGAGTGCATAGCTGTGACCTGCTTTATTGCTTACATCAATTATGGCTTCTTTTCTGCCGATCAGCCCTGCAACGGCAACCAACGGACTGGCTCCATTCCCTGTATATACTATCGACTCGTGATGGTTGAACTGGTCGGCTATCACCCTGTTGACCGGATCATAAATTCTCCACCCTGTTTTCACGATTGTCTCCATATTGGCATGATGCACAACAGCAGGGATTTTCACCCCTAAGACTTCCCTGGTTCCTGCATCTGAAGTTGTGTAACTCAGCCTTGTGTTGGTATCATAATATTCAAGAGCGAAAAGAGCGTCGGAGCCAGTCTCCTTGCATACCTTGTCTATAATCTCCCATGAAAGCGGAACAGGGAATATCCCGAGCTTGGGAGTCCGGAAGTCGATGTCGTTAAGATTTTTAACCTCATCAAACCTTGCGTTATTCATAAGCTCTTCCGACAGTCCTTGTATTGCCTGCTCGGCACCGTCCCTATCGAGGTCCACACCTTCGAGCGACAAAACCTTATCGATTACATCGAGTATCTTGGTTTCATCGGTGGGCATGCTCCTGTTGATGACTCCTACTTTTTTGATATCCTTCGCAATCGTCACCGGAGCCGGTTCGATCACATTCAGATATAGCTGGTTGGTCTTGCAGGACACCAGCATGCCAGCTATTATTATAAGGTATATACTCTTTTTCATATTAGTCTTCTTATAGGTGAATTGGATTTCACTTTCCCACTCTCCGTTTCTCCCCCTTTTTTTCAAAAAATCACTCAACAGTCCTTTCCACTCTGATATTCTTTAACGCTGCCGTAGTGTACCATGATGTTATCCCGAATGGCTTCGAAAGTTCTACCTCGGGCCGTATTGATAAAATCTTGTCTTTTCTCGCAAAATCGACGACAACTTCATCATCGATAAGGGCTTTTATAGTGTCTTTCTTAACTATAAGACAAATTCTGTACCAACGATCACTGTCAAACTTCATAAGTTTCGTTGTTTCGTTCTCCGAGGCATCCAGTTTATTGATACAGCTGAGGCCTACAATTGCACCTCCCCAGCCGCCAACAATGAGGGTGCAGGGATCTTTTCCCACCGGGAACGTCATGCCACAGAAAAAATCATTTCCTGAGACTCGTTTTGCCTCAAGGGTTACCTTATAATTCATTTCCGGAAAATCCTTTTTATAGGTTATACCGGTACATCCTTCTCCCATGCCAAGGATAATCTCGCCACCTGATACATAAACCGGTCCTTCCGGTCCAAAGTTGGCTATCTCCCATCCATCCAGTGTCTTGCCGTTGAAAAGATAAGAGCTGTCCAGATCCGCAACATTAACAGGCCAGGGGTAGGTAATAATCCTGTCTTTCTTCTTATTGCCATTGCATTGGGCAAGTAAGAGGAAGGCAATACATATGACTGGAAACCAATTCTTAACCATAATAAATCTTATCCGGAGCAACTCCTGAAATGACTTTTATCAAATTTATAAGTTTTAATTGAAAAGTAGTAAATTAATCAACTGAACACTCTTGGAAGCTTCTAATTTGTAAATTTGGACAAATAAAACCCGATTACGGAATTTTAAAAAATACCCTATGAAAAAAATTACAATCATCACAGTATGCGTTGCGGCATCTGTTTTTATTCTTTCATGCACTTCAAAACAGGAAAAAATGGAAAAAAAGCTAAGCGCATTCCTGACAAGCTATGATGCAAAAACAATCCCTCTTTACAAGGAGGCGGCACTTACCTCGTGGAATGCAAATATCACCGGAACAGATGCTGACCTGGCATTAAGCGAGAAAGCTGCATTTGAAGCTGAAAAGATTTATGCCGACAAGGAAGCTTTCGCCTTACTTAAAGAGATAAAGGAATCCGGCGAGGTCAGGGATCCGATACTTGCACGTCAGCTAGAACTCATATATAATATGTACCTGGGCGGACAGGTTGATACAAGTCTTATTGCCGCAAGACTGAGGATGGAAACCGGGATAAACAAGAAGTACCTGAACTTCAGGGTTGTTGTGGCTGGTAAGGAGATGAGTGACAACCAGGTTGAAAATATCCTGAGAAACTCAACCTCAGGCACTGATCTACAGCAAGCCTGGGAAGCACATAAACAGATAGGACCAGTTGTTGCTGAAGATATCGTCAAACTGGTTGAGCAGCGAAACCTTATTGCAAAGAATCTAGGCTTCAACAACTTTCATGAGATGACATTGAAGCTTTCGGGTCAGGATCCTGCAGAGGTGACAGTAATTTTTGAAGAGCTTGATAACCTTACAAGAGATGCTTTCGCACAGCTTAAAAATGAGATTGATTCATACTATGCCGGACGCTACAAGATCAAGGCAGCTGACCTTCAGCCGTGGCATTACCAGAACAGATATTTCCAGGAGGCTCCTGAGATATATCCTGTCGATTTCGATAAATATTATGAAAACCAGGATCCTGTAAAACTTGCCGCAGCCTTCTACGATGGCATCGGCCTGAACGTTGATGCAATAATTGCCAGAAGCGACCTGTACGAGAAGCCAGGCAAAAACCAGCATGCCTTCAGCACTGATATTGACCGTGAAGGAGATGTCAGGACTCTCGACAACATAAAACCCGATTCATACTGGATGAATACTATTCTTCATGAGCTGGGCCATGGGGTTTACTCATACTATCATGATATATCTCTTCCATTCACCCTGAGGACCGATGCACATACTTTCACCACCGAGGCAATTGCCAACCTGATGGGCCGCTTTGCCACAGATCCCCTGTGGATGCAAAAGATGGGGATAATCGATGAAGCAGAAGCCGGAAGAATATCTGAAAACAGCAGCAAGGCCCTGCGTCTTCAGATGCTCGTTTTCAGCCGCTGGGCACAGGTGATGTACCACTTTGAAAAGTCGATGTACGAGGATCCACGGCAAGACCTGAACAAGCTATGGTGGGATCTGGTTGAAAAATACCAGATGCTTAAAAAACCAGAAGGAAGGAATATGCCTGACTGGGCTACCAAGATACATGTTGCACTCTATCCCTGCTATTACCATAATTATCTGCTGGGCGAAGTACTGGCTTCACAACTCTATAGCTATATTATTACAAATATTACCGATAACAAGTCGTTTGTGGGAGAAAAGGCTGTAGGCGAATATCTTAAGAGCAAAGTGTTTATGCCGGGCGCTCGATATTACTGGAACGACATGATAGAAAAGGCAACCGGAGAGAAGCTCACTGCGAAATACTATGCAAAACAGTTCGTGGAATAGTATGGAGATTGCTTCGTCGTCCCGATAAATCGGGAATCCTCGCAATGACAGTTTCTCTTTTAAGGATCCCCTCATGGGAGGGTTTATTTAAAAAAATATTTAATATGAAAAAAATCACATTCATTCTTTCCCTTCTGGTTCTCTTCGCAGCCTGTACAACTACCGAAACTAAAAAAGTTTCATCTGACTCGGCTGGTCTTATAAATGGATCATTAATAACTGCCGCCATTCGAATCAATCTATGGAAATTTCAATGAAGCATCAATGGACCTTAAGAAGGTCCTCGATGAAGATGCCGGAGAGATTGATGAGATAGACCGCATGTTCGGTAACTATTCGGTCGGAGCTCACCTTCAGGATGATCTCTATGCCAATAAGATCGCTTTCATAGTAGCACTCAATTTTCCTTATTATACCCTTGCCGAAAAGGAGAAGCTTGGACCATCATGGAACCGTGAAGAATGGGCTATGGCCAGACTAGGCGATATGTTTGTAGCCCGTGTGCCCGCTGACGTAAACCAGGCATTCGACGCTGCGCTGGGCGATGGGGAGATGTACATTGCAGAATATAATATTCACATGGGACATCTTCTCACCGATGACGGCCGCCAGCTTTTCCCGGATGATATGGTCCTTCTTTCTCACTGGAACCTGAGGGATGAGCTGAAAGCAGATTATGCCGATAAGCAAAATGGCCCGGAGAAACAGGAGATGATAACAAAGGTGATGGAACGTATTATTAATCAGGATATTCCAAAAGTTGTAATAAACAATCCTGAATTTGAATGGGCTCCATTCTCAAACAAAGTCACTAAAGCTGGCACTCCCGTGGAAGCAGAACATGAACCTGACACACTGTACCAGCTGATACTCAGTATCTTTTAGGCACATCAGGCTGTGGCTAAATATTTTCCGGAAATGAATACAGCCATCCTGCGAAGGTTTTCATGGGAGATGGAGATTGCCCAACCCGAGGTAGAACAGCTCTTTGATACCTATATGAGGTCCCCGCAACTTAAGAATATTGCATCCATAATCAGCAAAAGACTTGGCCGCGATCTGAGGCCATTTGATATCTGGTATGACGGATTCAAAACGCGCAGCAGCATACCTGAAGAACTTCTTTCTTCAAAGACTTCGGCACTTTATCCGGATCCCGGAGCTTTTAAAGCCAATTTGCCTGCAATTCTGACGAAGCTGGGATGGAGCCCGGAGAGGGCAAAATACCTGGCCGATAAGATCGTCGTTGACCCTGCCCGCGGATCAGGTCATGCTGCCGGAGCAGCTATGAAGGGATCCGTTTCCCATCTCCGTACCCGGATATCAGACAAGGGCATGGACTATAAAGGTTATAATATTGCAGTTCATGAGTTCGGACATAATGTTGAGCAGACTATTTCAATGTATGATATCGACAATTATATGATGTCGGGAGTTCCCAATACGGCATGTACAGAAGCGATGGCTTATGTCTTCCAGAGCCGCGATCTGATGCTCCTTGGAATGAAGGATGAAAATCCGGAGAAAACAAAGATGGAGACTCTTGATGCTGCATGGGACCTTATGGAAATAATGGGTGTCGGTATGGTAGAGATGAGAGTCTGGAAATGGCTTTATGAAAACCCGGAAGCTACAGTTTCACAGCTTAAGAATAAAGTGACAGTCACTGCTGTTGAAGTCTGGAACGAATATTTTGCACCTGTCATCGGGGTAAAAGACTCGCCGCTTCTTGCCATTTATTCGCACATGGTGAACACACCCCTCTACCTGCCGAATTACTCATACGGGCGTATTATTCATTTTCAGATCGAGGAGTTTCTCCAGGGCAAAAACCTTACTTCGGAGCTCGACCGCATACTCAAACAGGGACGCCTCACTCCGCAGCAATGGATGATGGGGGCTGTGGGTACAAAGATATCTGCACAGCCGCTGATTAATAAATTGGATGAAGTCCTGAAGTAACAGACCCCCGTCACACCCAGGTGTGACTGCCCCCTAAAGGGGGCTGAAAAGGTGGCCAGAAATTGAGTACTAAGATATTTGATAACTAGTCCCGCTTTGCAGGATTGGGGAGTAAAAAATAAAAAAATGAAAATAAAACTTACAGATTATCCAACCTTCAATAAGGAGTGGAACAAAGACAAGATCCTTGTAAAAACGGAAAAGATACTGGAGCGAATCGGAGTGCTTCAAAACAAGATGTATGCTGGTAATAAACACAGTCTGCTTATTGTCATGCAGGGGATGGATGCCTCGGGAAAGGACGGAGTCACCAAAGGCCTCCTGAAATACTGTAACCCTGTAGGTTTCAGCACCTTCAGCTTCAAAAAACCGACTGATGAAGAATATGCTCATGATTTCCTCTGGAGGGTACATAAGGTGGTTCCCGGGAAAGGAGGGACGATGGTGTTCATCCGTTCACATTATGAAGACATACTTGTTCCTACGGTCGGAAAATATATTCCTCCTGAGGTGATCGCCAGACGTTACAATATTATTAATGAATTCGAACAGGTTCTGGAACAGAACAACACCAAAGTGCTCAAGTTCTTCCTTAATGTATCCATGGAAGCACAGAAGGAGAGGCTAATGGAACGTATCGAGCAGGAGGAAAAATACTGGAAGCACAAAGATGGAGACTGGGATACACGTGAAAAATTTGCTGAGTACATGGCGGTTTACGAAAAGATCCTCAACACCTGCAATGAAATTCCGTGGCACATTGTCCCTGCCGACAAAAACTGGCAAAAGCTCTATGCAGTTGCAGTTGAAGTATTGAAGGCATTGGAACTTATGGACCTCCAATGGCCTGAACTTATCAGCGAAAAATTCAAGCCGGAGACTACTAAAAAATAAAATTGCTTCGTGTTGGTAGTTGTTTTACATTTGATATAAAAGTAAACCAATCAACATGTTAAGAATTTTTCTTGCCGGAATGCTGATAGTTTTCTCTTCAGAATTATTACCCCAGACACCAATGGTCATCACAAGGATGACCGGTGCCATTAACTTTGACGGGATCCCGGATGAAGTGGTGTGGCAGTCGGTGCCGGCATTGCCAATGGTAATGCACAAGCCTGATTTTGGGAAAGAACCAACTGAAACCACAGTAGCAAAAATACTTTATGATGATGAATACCTGTACGTTTCGGGATATATCAATTTCAAGGATCCTTCAAATATAAGAGCTGTTGGAAAGAAGAGAGATTACCGGACAGGTTCCAGTGACTGGTTGGGGATTACTCTCGATTCCTATTATGACAGAAAAAATGCTTTCGGTTTCTATACCAATCCTAATGGCGTCAGGTTGGACACACAATTTCAAAATGACTATGCCGATCCTGCTGCTGATGTAAACTGGAGCTGGGATACTTTCTGGGATGTTAAGACAGCAATCAGTAATCAAGGCTGGTCTGCTGAGATTAGAATTCCTTTCTCCAGCCTGAGGTTCCAGACAGAAAACAACAGTACAAATATGGGGATTACTGTCCTTAGGAGCAGCCCTGGCCTTCTTATGCCAGAGATGTCTACATTTCCTGCAATTCCGCCGGATTATGCGGGTCCATTTTATAAACCTTCTCTCACTGCACCTATTGTATTTTATGGCATTAATCCTGATAAGCCTCTTTATTTTGCTCCTTATTTATCAGTAGGGGTTGGTCAGGCCAATAAGGTTAATGAGGCCGGTACAGGATATAAGATGAGCTCCACTTTCAAATATGAAGCCGGACTTGATCTGAAATACAGTCTTACGAATAACCTTACAATGGACTTCACAGTCAATACCGATTTTGCCGATGTTGAAGCCGACGATCAGAAAATCAACCTTACCAGGTATTCACTCTATTTTCCGGAAAAAAGGGATTTCTTCCTGGAAAAAGCTGATGTTTTCGATTTTTCATTCCTCGGTGGCAATAACATGTTTTACAGCAGGAGAATAGGCCTTTATGATGGATACCCGGTAAGGATCTATGGTGGTGCCAGGATGACAGGGAGAATCAATAAATGGGATATCGGATTCCTTGATCTGCAGACATCACATTTTGAAGAAAACCCTTCAGAGAATTTTGGCGTGTTCAGAACTAAAAGAAGCGTATTTAACCAGAATTCATATATCGGTGGGATTGTAACAAGCAAGCTTGGAATGAACGGGAACTACAACCTTGGATACGGTTTTGACGGGGTTGTAAAAGTGATCAGTGATGATTACCTGACAATAAGATGGGCACAAACATTTGAGAATGACTCTGCAAATAAGTTCCTCGACATGTTCCCTTCCAGGTTTCTGATTGAATGGGAACACAGGCTTCAGACAGGGTTTGGATATGATTTTGTTTATACCTGGTCTGGTGATCAATTCAATCCCGGTGTTGGTTTTGAAGCGAAGGATAATTACTATGGCTACAGAGGAATATTGCGTTATGGATGGCTCCCAGGGAATAATAAGCCTATAAAATATCACAAAACCTCACTGACATATTATGACTTCTGGAATACCAGGAGCGGCTTGCATGAGACAACCTTTTCCGCCCTTGAATGGTATTTTGAAGCAAGAAAGGGATCAACCGGTACTGCGACCCTGACACTTGAATCTGAGGATCTGGTTAAAGACCTGCCACTTGGTAATAACCAGGCAAATGTTACTCCGGGCAACTATCTGTTTATGTTTTTAACAGCCCAGTACTCTACATCCTCAAAACATGCCCTATCATCTGGTTTCAAATGTGAAGCAGGCAGCTTTTATGACGGGAGGAAGCTATCATTCAGTGCAACTCCAAAAATTAACATTGGCGCCAGCTTTAGTGTAAATCTTACTTATAATCTTGATTATGTTAATTTTCCCGACAGGTCTATACAATTTACCAATCACATTCTCGGTGTAAAAGGAGAAATGACACTCACTACAAAGACTTCACTGTCAGCTTTCGCTCAGTATAATACTTCAGTAAATAAAGTATATTCAAACGTCAGGTTCAGATTCAATCCAAAGGAAGGAAACGATCTTTGGCTTGTATATGATGAAGGTCTGAACACCAGCCTTATGAGGGAAACACCAACATTGCCTCTTACATCTACAAGAACAATCCTTCTTAAATACACATATACCTTCAGATTCTGATATTAAAATCTCCCACTCTCCCACTCCCTCTTCTTTTTAATTTTTATTTGCTATTCATTATAATTCATCTTACTTCCTATATTTACACCTTTGAAAATCATTGACAATGGTTTATGATTATATTGTAATAGGCTCCGGTTTCGGAGGAAGTGTTGCAAGTCTGCGGCTTGTGGAAAAATGTTATAAAGTGCTCACCCTTGAACAAGGGAAGCGATTTAATCCATCCGATTTCCCAAGGACAAACTGGAATCTTCGCAAGTACCTCTGGATCCCATCGTTACGATTTTTTGGCTTTCAGAAGTTGTCATTCTATACTACTGCCAGCATCCTCAGCGGAACAGGTGTGGGCGGTGGTAGTCTGGTATATGCCAGTACATTATATATTCCAAAGAACGACTTCTTTCTGAATACTTCATGGGCAGGGTTCAATGACTGGAAGAGTCTTCTGGGACCTTTCTATGACAGGGCTTCTTTCATGCTTGGAAGGAAAAAATACAAAAAGCTTAATGCTGAAGATATTGTACTTAAGGAGGTTTCAAAGGAGATGAATGCTGATGACACTTTCGAGACTGTATATGTCGGTGTAAATCTTGATGGTGGCAAAGAGGAAAAGGACCATTATTTTAACGGGTTCGGTCATTCAGGGAAATATAGGAGTTAATCCTTCACTAACGATAACAGCAGTCGCTGAATACGCGATGAGCCTGGTCGCTAAAAAGGATGGAGCTCCTGAGCTAGAATTATCTGCACAATTAATACAACTCGAAAGCGAATGGAAAAGGAAAAGATCGGACTAATCCTCGAAAGCCAGAGGAAATTTTTTGAATCAGGAAAAACACTTGATATAAATTACAGGCTTGAGAACCTGAAAAAATTAAGGTCTCTCATACTGAGCCATGAGGAGGAATTGAAGGAGGCTCTCCATAAGGATTTTCACAAACCCGGATTTGAGGTCATCGCAACAGAATCAAGGATGGTGCTTTCCGAACTTAACCTGCTGATACGTAAGGTCAGGAAATGGGCAGGCAGGTCCAGGGTAAAGACTCCACTGACCCAGTTTATTGCCCGGAGTTATATTCTGCCGCAGCCTTATGGACAGGTGCTTATTTTGTCACCATGGAACTATCCGTTCCTGCTGGCCATGGAACCGGCATTGGGCGCAATAGCTGCAGGTAACTGTGTAGTGTTAAAAGTTTCACAAAAGGTTGCAAATACGGTAGAGATCATCTCAAAAATACTCAGCCATTTCCCAAAAGATCTTATTTGTCTGATAGCAGGAGAGCATTCCCTGAGTGACTTCCTGTTGAATTATAAGTTCGATTACATCTTCTTCACCGGTAGCATCACGGTAGGAAAGAAGGTGATGACTAAAGCTGCAGAGAATCTCACACCTTTAACCCTGGAACTGGGAGGCAAGAATCCCTGTATCGTTGCAGGTGATGCAAAACTTGAGTTTGCAGCTAAAAGGATAGCCTGGGGTAAATTCATAAATGCCGGTCAGACTTGTATAGCTCCCGATTATCTTCTTATCGACAAAAAGGTAAAAGACCGTTTTCTGGAACTAATTGTTAAGGAGATAAAAACATTCTATGGCAAAGACCCATCTGTAAGCGAAGACTACGCTCACATAATCAATTCAGACAAAACCATCAGGATGGGATCACTGATGAAGAACGGAAAAATAATTACAGGAGGAAGTATTAATGCTGAAACATGTTATGTAGCCCCGACAATATTGACCGAAATCAAACCAAATGATCCTGTCATGCAGGATGAGATCTTCGGGCCAATACTTCCTGTTATCACATACACCGACTTCAGCGAGGTATATTCAATAGTCAGGATGCACCCAAAATCTCTCTCGGCTTATATTTTTACGAGCAGCAATAAACTCGCCAGGGAGTTCATGGCAGGAACACAAAGCGGCTCTGTTGCCATCAACGACACGGTAATGCAGCTAGCGTCGCCACACCTCCCATTCGGCGGAATAGGTCCCAGCGGCATAGGCAGGTACCACGGCAGGAAGTCGTTCGAGACGTTTTCCAACATGCGGTCGGTATTGGAAAAATCGAATATGCTGGATATTTTTGTACGTTATCCTCCATATACAAATTTCAAAGAAAAAGTAATCAAACTGCTAATGAGATGAAGCGGATACTTCCGGTATTATTTATGTTTATGCTAATTTCCTGTGGTTGTGACCGAAAGGAGTATGTGATCGGCATCGGCGAGAGGATCCATCATGATGATTTTGAGTACTCCGTTACTGAAATTGTGATCTCCAGATTCCTTAAGAACGGAAATGACACTCTTTATGCAAAAGGCATGTTTTACCTTGTTAGATTCAAGGTTGAAAATAATGCACTGCGCGTAAATCACGAGTGGAACAATTCAATCGCCTATATAGTTGATGATAAGGCAGGCTCTTTTGAAAATGTGCCTATTGTCCAGAAATTCTATGAAAAAACACATCCCTTCGGATTGAAGGAAAAATACATTACCCCTGCCCATTCTGCCGATTCGACATATTTTGCATTCGATCTTCCCTTCAATGTTACAATGCCCTGCCTTAAAGTAAAAGGTGAAACACTAATGGGTGACATGTTTGACGGATCTCAGTTCAGAAGAGTAAGGATAAAACTATATTAAAAGGCGTCAGGCGTACCACCTACGCTAAAGCTATGGTGGTCAAAGCAGGCATCAGGAAGCTATTAAGAGAATAAGCAACTGCGCCACAAATATCCTGAGGAACATTACAAGCGGATAAACAGTGGCATACGCAATAGCCGGGGCTTCACTCTGGGCTATGTTGTTTGCAAAGGCAAGGGCCGGAGGATCAGTCATACTTCCGGCAATAAGCCCGCAGAGCTCCAGGTAATTTCTTTTCATTACCAGACGTGCAATGAAACCTGTCAGAATGAGAGGCACCATTGTGATTAGTGCACCATATCCCATCCAGGCAAACCCTTCTCCAGAGACAAGTGCAGGGATGAATTTCTCACCCGAGACAATGCCGACGCTTGCAAGAAAGAGCACAATACCTATTTCGCGCAGCATGAGATTGGCGGAGGGGGTAGTATATGAGATCAGATGCAGCTTGTAACCGTAACGGCTCAGCAGGATCGCTACTATCAGCGGACCGCCGGCAAGTCCCAGCTTTATCGGATGAACGATGCCGGGGATCCTGAAAGGGATGCTACCGAGAAGAACCCCCAGAAGTATCCCGATGAATATAGGTATGATATTGGGCTCGTCAAGCCGCCTGATAGAGTTGCCAAGCTCTTCGGTAACCCTGGCTAAGGATCCTTCATCGCCGACCACCGTAAGCTTGTCACCCATCTGCAGGATCAGTTCGGGTGTAGCCACAAGCTCAAGACCCGACCTGTAAACCCTGGTAATATTAATATTGTACCTGGTGCGGAGCTTCAGCGATCCCAGGTTTTTGCCAAAAACCTCCTTGTTTGTGACAAGAACACGTCTTGAGATCAGGCTTCCGGATCTGCCTGCAATATCCATATCGCTTAGTGCCCCTGTCTTCTCAACAATCGTGGAGATATTACCCTTGCTGGTTACTACAAGAATAATGTCATTCTCGTAAATAATTGTATCCGAAGCAGCTACGAGTAGCTCGCCTTTATGCAGAACACGTGAAATGACCATCTTCCTGTCAATCATACCTGTTATCTCACGGATGCTCCTGCCAAAGATACAGGGGTTGTTGACAAGGATGCTGATCCTCTCCGGTAGCGATTCGGCCGGATGCTGATCCCTGTCATACTCAGTAAGCTCATCCTTAACCCGTATGTTAAATGCTTTCCTGATTATCAACATTGTAAGAATAATTCCAAGCACACCGAAAGGATAAGCAACAGCATAACCGAGTCCTATCTGGGGGATATCCTTTCCTTCCGACACCTGTATAAGCGCCTGCTGAGCAGCTCCCAGCCCTGGAGTGTTTGTTACGGCTCCCGACATTACTCCCACAAGCATAGGGAGCGAAGTTTTTGTAATATAATGAAGACTCACAGTGGTCAGCCCGCCAAGCAGGACGATCATCAATGCAAGCAGATTGAGTGTCAATCCTCCTTTCTTAAAAGATGAAAAAAAGCCGGGGCCGACCTGCAAACCTATTGAAAAGACAAAAAGTATCAGGCCGAAATCCCTGATGAATTCCACCACCTCATGATTTACTGTAAATCCAAAATGGCCAATGGCTATTCCCGCGAAAAGGACGAAAGCAATGCCCAGGGAGACTCCCAGTATCTTTACTTTTCCCAGTGATACTCCAACTGCAATTACCACACAATAAATCAATATTGTATGTGCAACGGATTCATTGAAAAGAAGTTCCCGTAACCAATCCATGGCAAAAATTGTATGCTGTAAATTTAGCAGATTTTTTTCTACCTTTAGGTTTAATCCTCAAAACACTCTGTCATGACTGATGATTTCAATCCACAGGATTATTCAATAAATCCCGACGATTTCAACCGGTTCGTAACCAGCCTCCGGCAGGAGGAAAAGAGTGAGATCGACAGGATCATAACCAGATATATCTCCTATGAACCAGCGATGGTGGAAGCCGCATTGCATGTCGCCATCGATAAGGGATTGATCTCTTATGACCTGAAAGAGAGGTTGCTAAGCCAGATAAGAATGAATTTTTCAAAAAAGGCAAAGGAGGCTAAACGGATCAACTGGGAAAGCTATAATGCCTTTATCGGTTACATCTCCAGATACACTGATGATGAAATCCTGAATCTTATCGAGGATCCGGCAGATATTGTGATTGATGTCTATCATGCTGTTCTTGTCACTGCAAGGGAAAGGAGACTGATAACCACTGATGATTTTGGAAGGTATTACGATGAGGTTTTGAAATCTTCGACAAGCAATGAAGAGCTTATGAATGATGATCTTCAGGAATTCCGTGAATATCAGGGTGATAATGAGGAAGAAGAAAATGAGGATGATGAGCAGACTGAAGAATATATTACGGAAACTGATGAATTTGTCAAAAATACAGGAAAAAGAATGTCTTACCTGGCATTAAGAGGAGGAGTTGCTCTTACCATTGCCGGAGCTATGATGCTGGGCGTTTATATTAAATTTCTTTTTGATCATGAACCAGTCGAAATTATTGTTCCCATAGTAGGAACGGGAGCGCTTGGACTTGGAATATTACTGATCTGGATCTTCATACGATCAAGAAAAATTAATAAAGACCAATAAGACATAACTTTGTATAATAGATAAAGAACCATGACCATGAACATAAAAAAGATTTTGGGGCTGGACGAAATTATTGAACCATCTGCTAAAAAAATGACGGAGGAGGAGATCGAGGCCGAGCGAAAGAGATTCTGGAGATGTCCTAAATGCCATGAACTTACAGAAATAGAAGAAAAAATGTGCTGGAAATGTTATGCTGACAAACCATTAAATTTTGAACATCCTACAACAGAAGAAATTAAAAAGCATCTGAAGATAAACGCAAGTGCCACTCCATTCGTGGCAGGAGGATTATTTTTATTTCTGGGATTCTTAGCTTTCTTAAGGGCGTGGGTATGGGAGTTTGATATAATCGATCTGATATTTATCGGCCTGTTCCTGGCCGGGTCTGCCGTATTGTTTATATATGGTTTATACAGGAAGATATCTGACAGGTAATTGTTATGCACTCTTGCAGTCCAAACTCTACTCAACTCTCTTATACCTCTTCAACTCCCTTAAACTCCTTTAAACTCCCTTAAACTTCTTCAACCTTCTTAGACCTTCTTCAACTTTCTTTAACTCCTCTTAACTATTTTGAATTCTCAAATTATTAACTGATATTTAACCATCATTTAAATCTTTTCAGACATGTTATACAAACGCCGCGATTTTATCAGAATAAGCGGGATAACGGCAGCCGGATCACTGGTGATCCCCTCACTGCTCCAATCCTGCAAAGGCTCAGCGCTATCCGGTAATTTCAGCACTTATCTCGACCATTTCGAGGTAACTCCTGAATTGCTTAAGAAGGTGATACGCATTGCAATGTCGAAGGGAGGCGATTATGCCGACCTTTATTTTGAGCACACTCTCAATAACTACAGCAACCTCGAAGACGGAAAAGTAAACCAGGCTTCCTCAAACGTAACTTATGGCGTCGGTATAAGGGTTCTCAAGGGCGATCAGACCGGATATGCTTTTACTGAGATCATCTCGCCGGAAGCCATGATCAAAGCTGCAAACACCGCAGCAAGTATTGCCAACGACACCGGTAAAACCATAATTGAAAACATCAGTGAATACACGGCACCAAACCTCTATCCTGTAACTACCTCATGGGAAGACACTTCGGTGAAGGACAAGATACCGTTCCTCGAGAGAGTAAATGAAAAGATCTTTGGTCTTGATCCTAAAGTTACAAAGGTGAATGCCTCCATAGGTGACACTACCTCATATATCCTCTTTTATAACTCAGAAGGGCTTCTCGCCTGCGATTACAGGCCACTTGTATATCTTAATGCTACCTGCGTTATGGAGAAGGATGGCCGTATTGAGAATTTCGGTGTATCGAGTTCAGCCCGAATGGGTTCGGAATTCCTGACAAATGATCTTGTCGATACTCTGGCAAAAGATGCAGTCGAAAAAACAAACCTTCAGTTCGAAGCCGGGAAACCAAAGGCCGGAGAGATGGAAGTGGTAATGAGTTCCGGCGAATCGGGCATACTTCTTCACGAAGCAATAGGTCATTCCTTCGAAGCCGATTACAACAGAAAGGAAACTTCGATCTTCTCTGACAAGCTCAACAAAAAGGTGGCTGAAAACTTTATAACAATAGTCGACGACGGCACACTTCCTTCAAACCGCGGGTCATTGAATTTCGATGATGAGGGTAGCCCCACTGAAAACACAGTGATAGTAAAAGATGGTCTGCTCACAAGTTATTTACACGACCGCATAAGTGCCGCATATTACAAGGTGAAGCCAACAGGCAATGGACGCAGGCAGAGTTTCAGGTTTATGCCCGTCCCGAGAATGAGATGCACCAGGATGGAGAACGGTCCGCATAAGAAAGAGGAGATAATTGCAAGCGTGAAGAACGGGATCTATGTCGACAGTTTCAGCAACGGCCAGGTCAATACCGGGCAGGGGGATTTCACTTTCTTCGTCAAGGCCGGTTATATTATCGAAAACGGAAAACTGACAATGCCTATCAAGGATATAAATATTATAGGTAACGGCCCGCAGGCGCTGGCCGATATTGTAATGGCAGCAAACGATACAAAACTCGCAGATGGTACCTGGACATGCGGCAAAGCCGGACAGAGTGTTCCTGTAACAATGGGACTTCCCACAGTTAAGATCAAAAAGCTGGTTGTAGGCGGAGTAAATGCATAAACGATAAAAAGATACCACGATATGAATACACAAGAAAAATATAATCTGGCTGAACAGGTCATTGCCCATGCCCTGAAAAACGGTGCACAGCAGGCCTCAGTGTCAATCTATGAAAGCCGGAGCAGCGAAATCGAAATACGCGACCAGCAAATTGACAAGCTCAGTGAATCGAATCGCAACAACATGACTATCAACCTATATGTCGACAAGAAATATTCATCACATTCAACCAACAGGATGAAGAAGGATGAACTTATGAAGTTCGTCGATGAAGGAATAGCCGCTACACGTTATCTGGCAGAAGATGAATACCGTATGCTTCCCGGCCCGGAACTTTACTACAAGGGAGGAGGCAGCGATCTCAATGTTATTGACTCTTCAATTGCATCAATTGAAACACCTGTAAAGATAGATCTGGCAAAAGCTGTTCTCAATGAGGCCTTTAAAAAGGATGGAAGGATCATATCTGTAACCTCTTCCTATTCAGATAGTTTGAGCAATAGTGTTCTGGTCACAAGCAATGGTTTTAAAGGCGATTCTGCCAGGAGCAATGTTGATCTTTATGCCGAAATCTCAGTAAAAACAGATAAAGGCCGTCCTTCAGATTACTGGTATGAGTCAGCACTTTTTTTCGATAAACTGAAGAAAACAGATATCGGTAAGAAGGCTCTCGAAAGAACACTGAAAAAGATCGGCCCGACAAAGATCAGCTCCGGGAAATATCCCATGATAATGGAAAACCGTGTTGCAGCAAACCTGCTCTCACCTGTTTTCAGTGCACTTCAGGGTTACAGCCTCTACCAGAAACAATCGTTCCTGGCAGGTAAAAAAGATCAGCCTGTAGCTTCAAAAGTGTTGACAATCTTTGACGATCCTGCAATTCCATCAGGACCTGGCTCAAGATATTTTGATGGTGAGGGACTGGCTCTTGCCAAGAGACCGATTATTGAAGAAGGAGTTCTGCGCAGCTATTATATTGATACTTATTATGGCAGGAAACTTGGCATGGATCCCACATCAGGAAGTATAACAAATGTTGTGTTCAGACTTGGCGACCGGGATATGGATGGAATGATAAAATCGTTGAAGAAAGGGATACTTGTCACCGGGTTCAACGGAGGCAACTGTAATGGTTCCACCGGTGACTTTTCATACGGTATCGAGGGATACCTGGTTGAGAACGGAGCAATAATACATCCTGTCAATGAGATGAATATCACGGGCAACATGACGCAGATATGGATGAACCTTGCAGAAGCAGGCAATGATATAATAGAAGGAAGCTCTTTCAGGGTTCCCTCATTGATGATCGATAATGTTGATTTCAGCGGGATATGAAAGATTTAAGTTCCCAGGCTCCAGGAAGGGTAATGTCGGTAGATTTCTTCAGGGGATTTACGATGTTTCTTCTTGCCGGCGAGGCCAGCCTGCTGTATGATCATTTTCAGGAAGCTGACTGCAGATTCCTTCAGTTCTTTGGAACTCAGTTCAGTCATCATGAGTGGCATGGGTTGCACTTCTGGGATCTCATACAGCCGTTTTTCATGTTTATTGTGGGAGTGGCTATTCCTTTTGCCGTAGCCAACAGACTGAAGAAGGGAGAAAGCATGAAGAAAATTACCCTTCATGCATTCAGGAGATCAGGGTTATTGCTTTTTCTCGGATGGGCTCTCTATTTCGCAGCTGCAGGGAAGCTGGTATTCAGGTTCCAGAACGTACTTGCACAACTATCTGTTACTTACCTTGTTGCATTTTTTATAATGAATAAGAGCACTAAGTTTCAGATAATATTTACTCTTATAATCCTCCTGCTTATTGACCTTGCCTACCGTTTTTTCCCGGTGGAAGGATTTAACCATCCATGGGTTAATTATGAGAATCTCGGTGCATGGGTCAACCTGCAAATAGAAGGAGTGAACCATAGGACACCCTGGGCAACTTTGAATTTTGTTTCTACAACAGCACATACCGTTTGGGGTGTTCTCTGCGGTAAGCTGTTGATGAGCGACAAGCCTGCAAAGAAGAAGCTCCTGACACTGGCCATTGCCGGCGCCTCAGCATTAGTTGCCGGTTACTCGCTCGACCTGCTGAACATCACTCCCATTATTAAGAAAATAGCCACTTCATCATTCGTGTTTGCCAGTGGTGGATGGACGATCCTGACCCTGGCTTTCTGCTACTGGCTCATAGATGTAATGAAGCTGTTCACAAAAGGCGCTAAATTTTTCACTATAGTCGGAATGAACAGCGACCTGCAAGAACTGCAAGACCTGCAAGACCTGCAAGACCTGCAAGACCTACTAATAATATCTCAAATATTTAACTTAAAACCTTATAACCTATGATCATATCAGCTTGTGGATTAATTTGCGATGAGTGCGAATTCTATAACAAAACCTGTACCGGGTGTATCAGTGTAAAAGGTTCAACCTTCTGGGCAAAGGAGATGATGCCATCGAAAGTCTGCCCCATGTACGATTGTGCCGTTAACAAAAAAGGATTTAAAGATTGCGGTGGGTGTAATGAACTGCCCTGCAAGCTTTTCCTCGACATGAAAGATCCCAACTCCACGGAGGAGCAACATAAGGCATCTATAGGGATACGTGTGAACAGGCTTAAAGCAAATTAGAAGGTCGCGCAATCATGCTATCATGAAGAAACTAATCATAGTTTTAATTATCCTGTATTCAGGAGTATCATGCGTCATTTCGCAGAAAGCCACTCTTCCTTCATTTGCTGAAAAATATAATTCATCTGTTCTGGGTAAAAATGTATTTGTATTTGAACCTTCGATGGATATGAAGGAAGTTCAGAGCCTTGTTGATTCTGTTTTCAAAATGCAGTCCGGACGTGGAAGTGAATTCAGCAAAAACCGTTTTGCATTGCTTTTCAAACCCGGGACTTATGAGCTCGATATAAAGGTTGAATATTACATGCAGGTGCTTGGGCTTGGCAATTCTCCTGAAGATGTTATAATCAAAGGAGCAGTAAGGGCAAACACAACTCATGGGAACAGTGTGCTGACAAATTTTTGGAGGGGAGTTGAAAACCTGACTATCCTTCCAACCGAAAATTCCACTATGGTCTGGGGTGTTTCTCAGGCAGCTCCGCTGCGCAGAGTATATATAAAAGGTAACCTTCAGCTTTTCGACAAAGGTTATGCCAGCGGCGGATACCTGGCCGATTCAAAGGTTGAAGGAACCATATCATCCGGTCCTCAGCAGCAATGGTTCACAAGGAACTCCGACATGGGGCAATGGGTGGGAAGCAACTGGAACATGATGTTTGTCGGAGTGAACGGGATGCCCGATGGAGAGTGGCCTGAAAAACCATTTACAAAGATCATTAAGACTCCTGTAATACGCGAAAAACCCTGGATCACTGCAGGTAATAAAGGATTCAATGTGATGGTCCCGCCAATTAAGTATAACTCCAGCGGTCCCGGATGGCTAGCGGGTTCAGAGACAGAGAGAATCATCCCGATGAAAAAATTCTATATAGTCAGGGAGGAATACGACGATGCAGTGTCAATAAATGCTGCGTTGAAAAAAGGTAAAAATCTGCTGATAACTCCAGGAAGATATTACCTGAAAGAGAGTCTGAAAATAACCAGACCAAATACTTTAATTATGGGTATTGGTCTTGCAACACTCATACCTGAAGCTGGCAATTCAGCAATAGAAATATCTGATGTTGACGGAGTTATTGTCTGCGGTCTGACAATTGATGCCGGATCCATGCATTCTGAATTACTTTTTCAGGTCGGTGAACCCGGATCATTAAAGCCGCATGAAAAAAATCCGGTATTCCTCTATGATATCTTCTTCAGAGTTGGCGGACCAGCTCTGGGATCTGCAACAAGCTGCCTGATGATAAACAGTAACGATGTTTGCATAGATCATGTCTGGTTATGGAGAGCCGACCATGGCAACGGCGTAGGCTGGGATAAAAACAGAGGGGCCAACGGGATAACCGTGAATGGCAATAATGTGACTGTTTACGGCCTGTTCAATGAACATTTTCAGGAGTATCAGACCCTCTGGAATGGCAATAACGGAAGAGTCTATTTCTACCAGAGCGAGATGCCCTATGACCCTCCGACAGCAGATGCCTGGAAACATGATGGAGTAAACGGCTATGCTTCCTACA
The DNA here is from genome assembly GCA_026391595.1 of Bacteroidia bacterium. Lineage (GTDB taxonomy): Bacteria > Bacteroidota > Bacteroidia > Bacteroidales > VadinHA17 > LD21. The sequence continues at coordinate 1,579 of JAPLDY010000079.1, read as the reverse complement.
AAGTTTCAGATAAAGTGACAAGTCACGAAGCCTGGGGGATAGGAATTTATAACGTCTTCTACAATGCACCTGTTATCGTTGACAATGCTATCGAAACACCTGTTGCACTGGAGGGTAAGATCCATCATATGATCATTTTCTGGCTCAACGGCAATAAGGAGAGTATTGTCAGAAGTATTATCAATGGGAAAGGCGGAAGCGTTTCTGTATCAAACAGAAAGGCTGTTATGGATTAGTAACCCCCATCCCTCCTAAAGGGGGGCTAAACCCCATTTCAGGATATAATTATGGATTGGTTTTATGCCCCCTTCAGGGGGCAGTCACGCTCAGCGTGACGGGGGTTCCTACAACTATCGGAATAGTAATTGATGTTGCATCAAGATCGACTGTAAGCTTAGTTCCGGGTTCCGGCCACAATGTAAACTCCCTGTCGCTTGAAAAGATCATGAGACCGATCTGTTTACCGGCAGGTATGATCTGGTCGTCGGGTTCCAGGTTAAAGGTCATTTCATAGAATTTACCCGGAACAAGAGGCTTGCTCCTGCAGAGCGATTTGTGGTTCTGGAGGTCGGCCCAACCGCGGTTTATCAGGTTGTCATTTAATTTAACATTGCTGCCGTCAGTCCATGGTATTACAACCATCCACACTGAAAGGTTGACTGCTGGCTTATCACTTGACGCTTTGATGGTTATCGTGGGAGTTCCTGAAATATGCACCGGTTCTTTCAGCGGCTCTGTGACGAAGAGCAGCCTGTTGACCGGCGAATCTGACTGGGCCAGGACGCTTCCGCTGAATGTAACATCATCGACAATTGTTTCGGCACCCTGACCGGGCACTTTTGTCAATACCAGGGATCCGGTTTTTTCAGCGCTATGAGTCAGGAAAAACCGAACTGGTTTTGCATCCGGATTAGGGTAACCGGCATAGGGAGTTGGTTTTGACCTGTCGTCATTCTCCCGGACAATCCATGCTTTAGGGTCATTTTCAACATTGTTTTGTATCCCGAAAAGATACCTGGTAAACCATTTGTTCATCATGCTAAAAGGAGGTGTCCCCCCATGACCACCCTGGTGGAAATAGACCTGAACAGGAACACCTTTCTTTTCTAAAACATCTATGAAGCGTGCGCTGTGGCTGATCATTACGTTCCAGTCATTGAATCCGTGAGCCATCAGAACTGCTGCCTTAAAATCTTTCATGTAATTCATCAGGTCGCGTTCTTTCCAGAAATTGTTATAATCTCCTGTCTCCCTGTCATGGTTTTTAAGCATGTCGTTATTCCTCCAGACACTGTCGCAGTAAGCACAGTTGTCAGGATTGGAATGAACGAAGTCGTAGAGAACATCCACATCTTCGCCCAGATATCCGCCCGGGCTCCTGACAAGTCCGTTTGAACGGTAGTAATGATAATAGGAGTTATTTGGCGAAACAGGGATGATTGCCTCCAGTCCTTCCACACCGGTTGTTGCAGCTGCAAACGGGATCGTACCATTATAAGAGGTTCCTGTCATTCCAACCTTTCCGGTAGTCCAGTAGGCTTTCACTTCCTCAAAGCCATCGGGTGTGGTATACCCTTTG
>JAPLDY010000129.1 GCA_026391595.1 Bacteroidia bacterium | reverse complement strand
GAACTTGATTTTTCAGGAGGAGTCCAGGTCGGAACAAAATATAATGCTCTGTCAGTTGATCATCTTGAACGGTCGGGTGATAAAGAAATTGAAGCACTCCTGGGAACTGAGACAATGCCTACACTTCTTCCGGGATCAGCCTTTTTTCTCGGACTGCCCGATCCACCTGCAAGGAAAATGATTGATGCGGGACTTCCGGTTGCCCTGGCTTCCGATTACAACCCGGGATCATCACCTTCAGGCAATATGAAGCTCGTCATTTCGCTTGCATGTATTAAGCTGAAGATGGTTCCGGAAGAAGCGATAAATGCAGCAACAATCAATTCCGCCTATGCAATGGGACTATCTGAAACGCATGGTTCCATAGCACGCGGCAAAGTGGCTAATGTGTTTATAACCAAAACAATACCATCATTCGAATTTATGCCATATGCTTTTGGCAGCGATTTGATTGAAACCATAATACTAAAAGGCAAAGTGATTTAACTCTGGAGTACTCTGTGCTTCTCTGTGGAACTCTGTGTAATAAAAATGATTTAAAACTTACACAGAGGAAATCCGGAGAACCACAGAGATACACAGAGAACAGAAAAGAAGATCAATGGAGAAGAGGATAATAGAATGTGTCCCGAATTTCAGCGAGGGAAGGGATATGTCGGTCATAAAGGAGATTACCGATGTAATTGAGTCTGAAGATGGAGTGAAGCTGCTCGATGTCGATCCCGGTAAGGATACAAACAGGACCGTAGTAACATTTGTAGGTGAACCTGAAGCTGTCTGTGAAGCAGCGTTCAGGGCAGTGAAAAAAGCTTCCGAGGTTATTGATATGTCAAATCACCATGGCGCTCATCCGCGTATGGGAGCCACCGACGTATGTCCTTTTATTCCGGTTTCGGGGATATCCATGGAAGAGACAGCTGAATATGCGCGTAAAGTTGGTGAGCGAATAGGAAAGGAACTTAAAATTCCGGTGTACTGTTACGAGAATGCAGCATTCGAGGAAAAGAGGAGGAACCTTGCTAATTGCAGGGCAGGTGAGTATGAGGGGCTGCAGAAAAAACTGTCCGATCCTGCCTGGAAACCCGATTTCGGACCGGCAAAAATGAATATAAGGTCAGGAGCCACGGCAGTGGGTGCGAGGGATTTCCTGGTGGCATTCAATGTTAACCTTAATACTACATCCATCCGCAGGGCAAATGCAATAGCTTTTGATGTCAGGGAAAACGGTAGGAAAATTATAAATGAGAAGGGTGAAGAAATAAGTGTTCCTGGTACACTTAAAAGCGTTAAGGCAATTGGCTGGTATATTGAGGAATACGGGATCACACAAATATCAATGAATCTTACAAACATCTCAGTCACACCTGTTCATATTGCTTTTGACGAAGTTTGCCGCAAAGCTGATGCTCGTGGTGTAAGGGTGACAGGCTCCGAGCTGGTAGGACTTATCCCTATTAAGGCAATACTTGATGCCGGAAGATATTTCCTGGCCAAACAGGAAAGATCGTCAGGTGTGTCAGACACTGAACTTATTAAAATAGCGGTCAAATCGATGGGTCTCAATGATATTCATCCTTTTAACCCTGAAGAAAAAATAATCGAATTCGTTATGGCTGAAAAAGGTAACAGGAAGCTTGCGGATATGAACCTCAGAGCTTTCATGGACGAGACTGCTTCGGAATCTCCGGCTCCCGGAGGTGGTTCAATAGCATCATATATGGGAGCCCTGGGTGCTGCTCTTGGCTCAATGGTTGCCAATCTTTCAAGTAATAAGAAAGGCTGGGATGACAGGTGGAAGGAGTTTTCCGACTGGGCTGAGAAAGGGAAAACCATCCAGAACAAGCTTCTCGAACTCGTTGATGATGATACTGATGCCTTCAACAAGATAATGGAAGCTTACCGTCTTCCGAAAAACACGGAAGAGGATAAAAATGTGAGAGAAGAGGCAATAAGCGTTGCTACAAAAAATGCGATAATGGTCCCCTTCAGGGTAATGGAAACAGCCTTCAGCGCCTTTCCCCTTATCAGGGAAATGGTTGAAAAGGGAAATCCTGGTTCTGTCACTGATGCAGGGGTGGGAGCGCTTGCACTCCGTTCCTGCATAAAAGGTGCGTTCCTCAATATCAGGATAAATGCAGCCGGTCTTAACGATAAAACATTTGTAAAGGATATTCTTCAGAAAGGATGTGACCTTGAAACTAAAGGCATGTTGGAGGAAGAGGCGATCCTGAAAATTGTCGAAATAGCAATCATTAAAAAGAATGAATCCTAAGCAATTGCACTGGTGAGCCGCTGTACCACTGAGCCACTGTGCCTCTGTACCATTATTCCATTATTCGCCTTATTGTCCTGAGATGATGTGAATAATCGTTTATCTCTGCTTTGAAGATTCCCTGGTGATCGATTGAATCTATTCTTACCCTGCCCGATGCATGAATTACAAGTCCCCTGGAGAGGATCATTCCCACATGCGATATTTTTCCACGCTCATCATCGAAAAGAACAAGATCACCCGGTTTCGTCTCATCAATGAAACTGATCTCAGTACCTGCCTCAGCCTGTTGCCAGCTGTCGCGGAGGATAGGTTTACCGAGTATTTTGTAAACCAGCTGGGTAAATCCTGAGCAATCTATTCCTGAAGGAATACGCCCTCCCCAGATGTACGGACTATTTATGAATTTTAAAGATATATCTGCAACTGATTCATTAGTAACAACATGATGTTCACTGAATTCGCTGCCGGTTGTATATGTGTTTTGACCTGCTTTGAAAGTCTTATTTTTAAAGTCGGGTGAATATATTTCGCAGCCAGCTTCCAGAACCAGTTTAGTTTTATCTTCCTTGAAGCAAAGGAGCGACCTGTTGAGCACATGTCCGGCGGATTTGTCTTTCTCACTGGAATGTTGCAGATGATTAATATCTATCCATCCGGTGTAATTGTCGAACTGAGTCAGGATCTTCATCCAGTGACCGATATGGCCGAGTATTTCATATTTTTCACCAAACAGCACCTGGCTGAGCATTTCCGACTTATGCGACGGACCGATCCTTAATGGTACGAACACGTTCTCGCAAACAAACCTCTCCATAATGTTAATTTGTCACAAAATTACTAATATTTTTGTCATTGAAATTCATTGGTGCAATGCTGCAGACAATAACTGGATCCAGACAGACTAGAGGGCTAAAGAAAACTACTATAAACCTTTTCCTTTTTTTTGCAAGTTTTATTGTGGTCTTAGCTATTCTTACCTGGGGAAAAAATCTTAACCGACAGGCATTTGCAGGTACCCTGATTATATCTGCAGCAAGTTTTCTGATACTTTATTTCTTCCTCCTTCAATTTCGCAGAGAATTGTTACTGGTTACACGAAAGGTATTCTTCATATTATTGGCAATTATTGGATTCGTGGCGATTACGAAAATTGTAACCGGACTACCCGGAAGGGATATGGTATTCATAATCCCTTTTGCAATAATCACAATTATCATCAGAACATTTTATGATGCCAGGCTTGCCCTGTTCATACTTCTGATTACTATTATGCTCGCAGGTTTTATGGTGCCACAGCCTTTCGAATTTGTCTTTTTAAGCTTTGTTTCAGGAATGGCCGCAATCTTTACTCTAAAGACCGTATACAGGAAGACAAGATTGTTCTTAACTGTTCTTGTTGTAGTAGTTACATACACCGGCCTGTGGATGGGTATCTGCCTTATGGAGAAAGGCAAATTGCCTGATGATTTTTCGCACAGCCTCCTTCTTTTCGCCATCAATGGATTTCTAATCCTGGTCAGCTTTCCACTCGTATTCCTATTCGAACAGAATTTCCTTCTTCTTTCCGAAACCACACTTAATGAACTTTCAGATATAAACCAGCCTTTACTGAGGAAATTTGCAGAAGAAGCGCCAGGATCGTTTCAGCATTCCCTTCAGGTTTCCAATCTGGCAGAAGAGGCAGCAAGGATTATCGGAGCAAATCATCTGCTCGTCAGGGCCGGAGCTCTGTACCATGATATTGGTAAGATTGGAAATCCTAGGTATTTTGTTGAGAATCAGTCTGATGAAATGAGTCCTCATGAAAAGCTTGATCCAAAAGATAGTGCGAGGATAATTATCAGCCATGTACAGAATGGTGTTAACCTGGCTAAAAACTATAAGATGCCAGTTCAGATCATTGATTTTATAAGGATGCATCACGGGACGACCGTAGCCTATTTTTTCTTTAAGAAATATCTCGATCAAAATCCCGATGAGGCTGGGTTGGAGATTATTGAAAAAACTTTTAAGTATCCCGGACCAAAGCCATTTTCAAAAGAGACGGCTGTTGTAATGATGGCAGACGCTATAGAAGCTTCATCGAGAAGCATCGCAGCTTATAGTGAAGATAGCATAAGCGAACTTGTTGAAAGGATTATATTTATTCAGGAGCAGGACGGACAATTTTCGGATGTCCCTCTTACTTTCAAGGATTTATCGGATATTAAAAATGTCTTAAAGAAACGCCTGGCGACTATCTATCATGCCAGGATAGCTTATCCTGAAAGGATCTAGCGCATATCGATAACCTCTGCACCCTTGTACTTGCTGGCCGGGTATTCGAAATATCCTGCCTCAGGAGTACGTGCCAGACTGTATTCAGTTACCGACAGTGTGTAGGTCACACCGTCTCTCATCTTATATTCAAAGGTTTTTAGTTCAAGCGATGGCTTCGCAATTACCAGTCTTACCCTGATGAGTTCGTTTTTTATGTCGGTCGGATAGAGGTCGATAAGATAGGCATCTGGTTTTTCTTCCATAAGCCTGCATTTATACCCATCCTTATACATGGTGAATATCATGGAGGGGCGGTTCTGGAACGAGTTGTCCTTATTGTCTGGTTCGGTTATAGTAACTTCTTGTTCAGCAGGAAGATAACTCCATGAAGTTACTCCATTGAACCATATTATATTATCAGGAAGATCAAGCCTGTACGAGTTCTTGCTGAGTATGACCGATCCGGAAACGGTATCAATGGAATTCTTGATCTGGTCGTTGCTGATGAAAAGAAATTTCATGGATACTGAAGGAGCCGAAGATGCTTTAGAAGAGAATTTATCAAGTATGCCGGTAGCCCTCGGATCATTCTGCCCTGCAGCATTTATTGCAAGAAGCATGAATAAGAATAAAAGTGAATAAATCTTTCTCATCTGTGTTCTTTTATTCAAGACTCTTCAAAATCTGTTCCAAAGCTATAATATCAGTACAGAGAACATCCCTGGCCTTGCTTCCTTCGAAAGGCCCGACGATCCCTGCAGCCTCAAGCTGGTCAATTATCCTTCCTGCCCTGTTATATCCAATAGACAGTTTCCGCTGTATAAGCGAAGTTGAACCCTGCTGATGCTGAACCACAAGATGTGCTGCATCATCGAACATGGGATCACGTTTTTTAAGGTCTACATCCATTGCTCCCGACTCATTGTCATCGATATATTCAGGAAGGTGCATGGCATTAGTGTAGCCCTGCTGTGATCCGATGAATTCTGTAAGCTCCTCAATTTCAGGAGTATCGATAAAAGCACACTGTACTCTCACCGGCTCAGCGCCTGAAGATATGAGCATATCACCGTTTCCGACAAGCCTGTCAGCTCCCGTGCAATCCAGGATCGTTCTGGAATCAATTGATGAAAATACCCGGAATGCGATACGTGTCGGGAAGTTGGCTTTGATAAAACCGGTAATAATGTTTGTTGTTGGCCTTTGTGTTGAGATGATAAGATGTATCCCTATTGCCCTGGCGACTTGAGCAAGTCTGCCGATCGGACCTTCTATTTCTCTCCCCGCAACCATTATAAGATCGGCAAACTCATCGATCACCAGAACAATATATGGCAGGAACTTATGGCCTTTCTCAGGATTAAGCTTGCGCGAAATGAATTTCTCATTATACTCTTTTATATTACGTGTCTGCGCTCCCTTGAGCAGCTCAAGACGGTTGTCCATTTCGATGCACAGGGAATGAAGTGTATTGATAACTTTTTGGGTATCAGTGATAATAGCATCTTCTTCACCCGGAAGCTTTGCCAGGAAATGACGCTCTATCTTGGTATAAAGAGGCAATTCAACTCTTTTTGGATCGATAAGAACGAACTTAAGTTCCGCAGGATGTTTTTTATACAGGATCGATGTAATAATTGCATTAAGGCCGACCGATTTTCCTTGTCCTGTTGCTCCAGCGACAAGAAGGTGAGGCATTTTTGTAAGATCGACAATGTACGGATCGTTGGTGATAGTGCGACCCAGTGCAAGGGCAATATCAAATTTTGTTTCCTGGAATGCCTTTGAGGCAATAAGTGACCTCATTGACACTATTTCCGGTCTTTTATTAGGGACTTCGATCCCGACTGTTCCCCTTCCCGGAATAGGAGCAATGATCCTTATACCGATGGCTGACAGGTTCAACGCAATATCATCTTCAAGCGATTTTATCCGGGCAAGTTTTACTCCGCGCTCCGGGATGAGCTCATATAATGTAACCGTGGGACCTACCGTGGCTGAGATATGTTGGATGTTTATTTTATAATCACCCAGCGTTTTTATGATCTTCTCCTTGTTCTCCAGGACTTCTGTATTATCGAAAGCGCCACCCTTATTATGTTCCTTAAGTATTGAGACAGGAGGGAATTTGTACCTTGAAAGGTCGAGCCTCGGATCATAATTCTCCATGATCTTATCCACCTCCTCGTCAGGAAGGATATCTGTAGGCTCAGGTTTGGTTATATCCATTTCAGGCTTCTTATCCTTCGGAGGAACAGTCTTTGTTCCGTCAAGGTCGCGGATCAGGGAGCCACCAGTCAAGGTAACTGCCTCTGTGTCAGGATCATCCTCATCATGCGTTTCAGCAGGCCTTGTACGGTTCCTGACAATGAAATCGAACTTATTATCTTCCGGAATAATATCTTCAGGTTTCCCATTTTCATGCAGCAGGGTGGCCGACTGGCCCGGTACAGGTTCATCAGTTTGAAGCGCAGGTTCTTCTTCACCTCGCATCAGAAATTTTTTAAGGAATGCAGGCAGCTTCACTCTGAACTTTGACGGGTGGACATTCAGAGCGAAAATGAGGTATGTGATCGTTACAAGTCCCAGCAATATTCCGGTACCTGGTTTCCCCATAAAACCATTTAACCATTTAATAATGGTATGACCATGCGTTCCCCCGGGGCCACCTCCAAGGTACATATTACCCGGGCCTACAATATAACTTAATAAAAGTGAAAGGATTATAGCAGCAAAAGCAAATTTGGCTGACAGGCTCCATGGTTTGATCTTCGGGAAATTGAGCATACGCAGTCCAATTGCACCGAATATTAAGGGAATAAAAAATGCACCAAATCCGAAGCCATCCTTAATTATTAAGGAAGCAAGAAAGTGACCACCTCTTCCGCCCTTGTTTTTTACTATTTCTGAACCTGAGATCACATCAGAATGGGACAGACTTAGATCAGCCTTCCATGCAAAGAGATAGGAGACACATGCAATAAGCAGGTATACTGCAAAACCTGTAATCAGCACCCCGAAAAGGAATTTTACCCTTTCGTCAGTCAGAAATGATTTTGATTTTGCAGAATCCTTTGCAGTCTTTCCTGATTTCTTTGTGTTAACTTCCTTCTCCTTCGACAGAATAAGCTAAAAAAATGCACCCCAAAGGTAATAAAAATATTATAAGGCTACAGGCATAAGGCAACAGGCATAAGGCAATCTGAAAATCTTTAATTGTAATTTCGGCAAATGGGAATAATCCTTGAATAATAGATTGAAAATTGTTATCAGACCAGGACGCCTTCAACCCGTCGCCCGACGTCTGCTGCCTTTTTTAAAGACTAAGCATCTTTGACATAAACTCGTCAATCTCTTTCTTCGAGATCCTCTGGAATTTTTCCTTTCTTTCAAATGTCTTATCGGAGATCTCTTTCTTATAGACTGTTTCAGCGTTGAATTTCATCTCAGTGTCACCCATGAAAAAGAAAAAATCCATAAGTACACCATCAATTTCGGAAAATGGATTGGCAATGTTTGGGTTTTTAATATCAATTTCGTTGGTGTACCATATATCAAAAACCCTATCAGGTATCGATGGAATTCTGACTTCTGCACCTTTACAGTTAAAACCGCAAATCTGCATAGATTTGGATGTTTTCCGGATATTCATTCCCTTCATGGCTTCAAACCCGGGAGGTGTTTCCCCCTGTTTTGCAGCATAATAATACCTCCAGGAAAGAAGGCTGATATATGTATCGAAGATCTTTTCTTCTGGATTTGAAAGGTTATAAATTCCCGAATTACCTATAGGTGCCGAGATATCAAAAAGGGTCTTATCGTCTTTAAATGATACTATAAGTGTCTTTGGCATGATCTCCTTGAATGATCCCACATTACCGCCATATTCAATGGCATAGTGGATTTCACCCTGATCAATATGTTTAGTGCCCCTTTCCCTGCATGAGGCCACCGCAACTGCAATGATAATTGCAATGATTAATCCGGAATTAAATCTCACCTATCTTTTTTTTGAATTATGTAAAAATAGCATTTTTTTTTAATTTCAGCCTTTGAATAGATATTAATATGGAAAAGAAACTGGCGGTAGTGGCTCTTGGCGGGAATGCGCTTCTCAGAGGCGATCAGGCCGGAACAATAGATGAACAGGAGCAAAATACAACCGAAACTCTAGAGAATCTCATTTTTCTTATAAATGAAGGTTATGACCTGGTCATAACACACGGTAACGGTCCGCAGGTGGGAAATATACTAATGCGAAATGATGCCGGGGAACAAATATACAATATCGCACAGATGCCTGTCGACATCTGTGTGGCAGATTCACAGGGAGGCATAGGCTACATGATCGAAAGGATGTTCCGCAATGTCCTGAACAAACATGGTATCGAAAAAAATGTTGTTTGTATTGTTACTTCCATACTGGTTGACAACGGCGATCCCGCCTTCAGCGATCCGCAAAAAAGAATAGGTAAGATTTATACAAAGGAACAGGCCGACGAGCTGAACCTGAAAAAGGGTTGGATCTTTAAGGAAGAAATAAAGAATGACGGCGGCTACAGGAGAGTAGTGCCTTCACCCGTACCCATTGACATTATGAACCATTCCATCATCAGGGACCTTGCCAGAAAAGGAAATATTGTCATCGCTGCCGGCGGAGGAGGAGTTCCGGTTTATATCGATGAAAAAAAGGATGTACGACCAGCTGAGGCCGTAATTGACAAAGACCTGGCTTCATCGCTCCTTGCTTCACTCATAGGTGCAGATGAATTCTACATACTCACTGATGTACCTTATGTCTACATCAATTATAAAAAGCCCGACCAGCAAGTAAGGGAATTTCTGAATTATGAAGATGCCCGGAAGTATCTTAATGAAGGCCAGTTCTCAAAAGGAAGCATGGCGCCGAAAATCCAGGCGTGTCTGAACTTTATTAAGAAGGGCGGAAAAATGGGCGTGATAACTGAGGCTTTCAAGCTTGCCGATACGAAATATGGTTCCAAGATAACCATGGAATACGAAGATGAGAGAAGGTAGGCAACAGGCTTCAGGCGACAGGCTGCGGGAAGAGACACCTGATGCCTGAAGCCATTTTTTTATATATTTGCACCTTATTTATTAACTTTAAGTTCTCCAGGCACTTTAGTCACTCCTAACTTCTTTATCATGAAAATAGATCTCCACAACAGACACTTTCTTAAGTTGTTAGATTTTACTCCGGAAGAAATAAATTATCTGCTGGATCTCTCCGCTGAACTCAAAAAAGCGAAAAAAACAGGTAAGGAAAAACAATATCTCAAGGGAAAGAACATAGCCCTCATATTTGAAAAATCATCAACCCGTACCAGATGCTCTTTTGAGGTAGCTGCCTACGACCAGGGTGCAAATGTCACCTATCTCGGACCGAGCGGTTCTCAGATCGGTCAGAAGGAATCGATGAAAGATACTGCCCGTGTTCTCGGAAGGATATACGATGCAATAGAATACCGCGGGTATGGCCAGCAGATCGTAGAGGAGCTTGCAGAATATGCAGGTGTACCGGTGTGGAACGGGCTTACAAATGAGTTCCATCCGACACAGATACTTGCCGACTTTCTTACAATGCAGGAACACTCGACAAAAACACTGAATAGAATGGTTTTCTGTTACCTCGGTGATGCCAGATACAATATGGGGAACTCTCTTATGGTAGGCTCGGCAAAGATGGGCATCGACTTCAGGATCGCAGCACCCAAGGCATGCCAGCCTTCTGCCGGACTGGTTGAAAAATGCAGGGCAATAGCTGCTAAGACAGGTGCAAAGATCAATATCACTGAAGATGTGGATGAAGCTGTTAAGGGGGCTGACTTCCTTTATACTGATGTATGGGTATCGATGGGTGAACCAGAATCAGTATGGGAGGAAAGAATAAAGCTGCTCAGGCCTTACCAGATCAATATTCCGGTCATAAGTAAGACCGGGAATCCCGATGTAAAATTTCTCCACTGTCTTCCTGCCTTTCATAACCGGGAGACAAAGGTGGGAGAGGATATATTCAAAAAATTCGGGCTCGACGGTATGGAAGTTACCGAAGATGTATTTGAATCAAAACACTCTATTGTGTTCGACGAAGCCGAGAACAGATTACATACAATTAAAGCTGTGATGGTTGCTACGCTATCCACTCCTTGACAAAGTAGAAAGTCATAACGAATGAGGCAGTAAGCTTCAAGCCTACTCCTGTAAGGAAACCGAGAAGGCTTCCGAAACCTGCCTTCAGCGCATATTTCATATCGTCCTTGAAGATCAGCTCACCTACCACTGCGCCGAGCAGAGGACCGACTATTATTCCGAGAGGACCAAGGAAGAGACCTATAATAAGGCCTACAGTTGCTCCCCGGGCTCCGTATTTTGATCCGCCGAATTTCCTGGTACCCCATATCGGAACAATATAATCCAAGATAGAAACCACGACAGTTACAACTCCAAGAACAATAAGTATTGTGGTGGAGAATGAGCCGAACCTGCTTAAGTGAAGCATAATAAGACCAAGAAAACTCAATGGTGGTCCTGGCAGAACAGGAACAAGGCATCCGATTATACCTACGATCATCAGTATAATTCCTAATATCAGGAGTATATAATCAGTCATTTATTTTTTCCCGAGATCATCAAATTCAATGTTTGTAAACTCTTCAGATGAAGCAGTTACATTGTCTTCAATAATCTTGTCTTCAGGTAACGGATTTGAAGGCTTCAGATCGTCTTTTCCATTTTCGATATAGGTGACTGCATCTTTTAGTCCTTCTGTAAATTTATCAAAATCTTCTTTATACAAAAAGACCTTATGTTTTTCATAAAAGAACTTACCTTCCTTTCCCAGTCGCTTTTTGCTTTCAGTAATGGTAAGATAATAATCATCTTTCCTTGTGGCCTTTACATCGAAGAAATAGGTTCTTTTCCCGGCCCGAACAACCTTGGTGAAAATCTCCTCCTTCTGATTCTTCTCCTCACCAGCGTTTACACCATCTTTTATTCCGGTTTCTTCTTCCATCGCTAAGTCAGTTAATGTTAGGGTTTTAATTTGTATTGTCAAATGTAATAATATTTTTTTCAAATCAAAATAGCCTGCTTATTTGTCCCTAATTTTTGAAGATCAGCTTTGACAGTAAAGGAAAAAGCGTATTTTTGCACCGTTAAAAAATATGAGGTTATTTATAGATGATAAGCAGAAGATTACTTCGCATAAAAGCATTGATGGCTTTTTATGCTTATAACCGGAGGGAAGATGATGATCTGGCTAAAGCCGAAACTGAACTGATGTTCAGTATAGGAAAAACCTATGACCTGTATCACTACCTGATGCTGCTTGTTATTGAAATAGCTGATATCGCAACCGACAGGATGGAACAAGCTCTTCATAAGAATATGCCCTCTCCTGAAGATCTCAATCCGAATCGCCGGTTCATTGATAATCAAATCGTTGCCCAGCTAAGGACAAATACCTCATTTACTAAATACATCTCCAGATCAAAGCTTTCCTGGACTAACTACTCACATATTCCGCGTCTTCTTTACACCAACATGTCATCCTGGGATCCCTATAGACAGTACATGAAATCTGAGGATATAAACTATCTGTCTGACAGGAAGTTTATTATCACCCTTATTACTGACTTCCTTTCCAATTCAGAGGACTTGCTGAATTGTCTTGAAGAACAGAGCATATACTGGAACGATGATATGGAATATGTTGTTGTTATGGTTGAGAAGACACTGAAAAAGTTTAAAGCAGATGCCGGAGAAAATGCAGAGCTTATGCCCCTGTTTAAAAATGAAGAAGATGAGGAGTTTGTAAAAGTTTTGTTCAGAAAGGCTGTTCTAAATACGAAAGAATACTCTGAACTCATTAATCACAATACCACAAACTGGGAGGTCGAACGTATTGCACTTATGGATATCCTGGTAATGCAGCTTGCAGTGACCGAAGTGCTTGAGTTCGCGGAAATACCTGTTAAGGTGACTCTCAATGAATACATCGAAATAGCAAAGTTCTATTGTACCTCAAAAAGCAGTACATTTGTCAACGGAATCCTGGATAATATTGTCAGGGAAATCCGGGAAAAAGGCCTGTTCAAAAAAATCGGGAGAGGTCTGGTGGGAGAGAAAAACGAAGAATGAGGAAAAAACTTTCCATATATGTGATTATTCTGATACTTTCGGCTGCAGGATGTACCGGCAGAAACGGGAAGGGAAATGGATCAGTCAACACCCAGCCGGGTGATACAGGAAAGCCCGTTATAACATTTACGGAGATAGAACACGACTTTGGGATGGTCAATGAGGGTGAAAAGGTAGGATGCATATTTTCTTTCAAAAACACAGGAACTGCCAACCTTATAATTAACTCAGCAACCACCAGCTGCGGATGCACTGTCCCGAAATATGACAGGAAACCAATTTCACCTGACTCGGGCGGTACTATCGAAGTTGTATTTGATACTTCGGGCAGGAATGGAAAACAGACAAAAACAATAACAGTTCAATCAAATGCAGCCACTCCGGTGTTGCTGCTTCAAATAAAAGCTGAAGTAATTAATAATAACTAATTTTTGACACGATGACCAGTTTTGCTTTCTTATTATTACAAACACAACCGGCACGCACAGGTGCTGCCGGAGGTAGTAACATGACCATGAGTCTCATAATGCTTGTGGCCGTTTTTGTTGTATTCTATTTCTTTTTCATCAGACCACAAATGAAAAAGCAGAAGGAGATGACCAACTACAGAAGCTCCCTGAAAAAAGGTGATAAGGTTGTTACCACCGGCGGAATATTCGGAAGGATCCTTGAGGTTAAGGACAATTATATAATGATGGATGCCGGAGGAGATGTAAAACTAAAAGTGGATAAGAGTGCCCTGATGAAGGACCCGACGTCTGACGAGCCGGCCAAACTATGATCATAAAAGCCTTATGGAAAAAAAGGATGGGATACGGAATGCCAGCCTTTCAGGTAAAGGTCTGATAAGGATAAACAGGAATCTGCTGATATTCGCTTTCTTCCTGTTACTTTCCTTCATTTTCTGGTATCTCAACTCACTCTCGAAAGAGATTGATACTTCAATAAAATATTCTGTAAGCTACACTGAAATTCCCACAGGCAGGATTTTATCCGGCAACCTTCCATTAAAGCTTAACCTGATGCTGAAAGGACACGGATATTCAATCCTCAAACTAATGATCACAAGTAACGGGCACCCTCTTAAAATAGATTTTTCAGAGGTCAGCTATAATCATGATCAAAAAGGCGGACCATCTGATTACTATATCATTACAGCTCCTTTGATCAACAGTTTCAATGCCCAGCTCATGTCAGAATGCAAGATCATGTCTGTTAAACCTGATACTTTATTCTTTTCAATGAAATAGAAGACTCAATGGCGCAGAGTTATAGCGGCGCAACGGCAAATCAGACGGGCAAACAACATGAGCAAAACCAGCAAACCACGTATGAAGCTCGGAATAACCGGAGGAATCGGCAGCGGAAAAACATCTGTCTGCAGAGTGTTCAATATTCTGGGTATACCGGTCTTTTCTGCTGACATTGAAGCTAAAAAAATAATGAACAGCGATGATAGCGTGATCCGCGGAATTAATGAGATAGCCGGCAGAAACCTTTACCCTGACGGTAAACTCGACCGCATGCAACTGGCTTCACTTATTTTCAATAATTCAGATACACTCAGGAAGGTGAATTCCCTGGTTCATCCGGTAGTTTTTGAAAACTTCATTCAATGGACCGAATTACAGAATACTCCCTATGTAATAATGGAAGCTGCAATACTCTTTGAAAGCGGTGCCTCAAATCTTGTCGACAGAATAGCTACTGTCTATGCTCCGGTAGAGGAACGTATTACGCGGGTGACGAGGAGAAACCTGCTGACAAGGGAACAGGTGCTGGAAAGGATAAAAAATCAGATGGATGATGAGACAAGAATGAAAATGTCAGATTATGTCATCAATAATTCCGAAAACGAAATGATCATCCCTGTCATACTGAAAATTCATGAAGATCTGCTTAATCACTTAAATTCCTGATAAGCATCATGGGAGGATTAGGAAAATGGCTGGGAGGAGGACTTGGCTTTGTTATGGGAGGACCCATCGGAGCCCTTCTCGGTTTTCTGGTAGGATCAGTAGTTGATAGTACTCAGGGCACATCCACGACATATTCAACTTCAACCGCGCGAGCAACTACCCCCGGTGCTTTCGGTGTCAGCCTGCTCGTTCTTATTTCCGCTGTTATGAAGGCGGACGGGAAAGTGGTTAAATCTGAACTGGACTATGTCAAGCAGTTCTTTGTAAGGCAGTTCGGGAGGGAATCCGCTGTCGAGGCTACACTGATGCTTAAAGACTTTCTCAAGAAGGAAATACCTTTGCAGGATGTCTGTCAGCAAATTAGCAGGAGTATGGATTATTCATCAAGACTTCAGCTTCTGCACCTCCTTTTCGGTGTCTCCATGGCCGATGGGACTCCGGTTCAATCAGAGATAAATATCATAGAAAAGATCTCGGGTTATCTTGCGATCTCAGCAAGCGACTTTCTTTCTATCAAGAACATGTTTGTCCCAGAAACAGATTCTTCATATAAGATCCTGGAAATTGAACGCAGCGCTTCAGATGATGAGGTGAAGAAAGCATACAGGAAGATGGCAATGAAGTATCACCCCGATAAGGTCGCGCACCTCGGTGAAGATTACAAAAAAGCTGCAGATGATAAATTCAAAATGGTAAATGCAGCCTATGAGAAAATTAAAAAGGAGAGAAATCTGCCTTGAATAACAGGAAAAAAATTAAAATTACATAAGACATTACTCTACAAAAACTAACTTTGCACATAAAACTTAAACGATGGTATTAAAAGATATAATGGCGATCTCAGGTGAGCCCGGGCTTTTTAAATTCATTGCCCAGGGTAAAAATGCTATAATTGTTGAGCATCTTGAAACAAAGAAAAGAAGCAGTGCTTTTGGCTCAGCCAAGGTTAGCTCTCTTGAAGAGATATCAGTTTTTACCGAAAAGGAAGACATGCCTCTGGCAAAAGTATTCGACCTTATCTTCGAAAAAGAGAAAGGTGGCCCGGCAGTGGATTATAAGGCTGATCCTGAAAAGCTTAAAGCATACCTTAATGAGGTTTTACCTGAGTACGATAAGGATAAAGTTTATGTCAGCGACATAAAGAAAATGGTACACTGGTACAATATACTCCATGCACTGAACCTGCTGGTTAAGGAAGAACCGGAAAAACCGGCTGAAGCAGCCGAAACCTCCGGAACCGGGAAGGAAGAAAAACCTAAGACACCTAAGAAGGAGAAAGCGGCAGGGGAGAAGAGCAAAGCTGCTCCAAAGAAAAAGCCTGCAAAACCCAAGGAAAAATAAGATACCCTGACCTGTTATGAATTTTGGCGGTGGTGAAGTGATTTATGATTATGCCGGATCCGGCATAATCATAGTACCTGTGCCTTATGACGGAACGAGCACCTGGATGAAGGGCTCCGACAAGGGCCCCGATGCGATCATGAATGCATCTGTAAACCTTGAGTTCTATGATATTGAAACAGCCACAGAAGTTCATAAGAAAGGTATTCATACTATTGATCCCATAGTGGAAAACAGCTCTCCCGACGCCCTCGTCAATGCTGTTTATAAAAAAACACTTCAGATCCTTCAGGAAAAGAAATTCCCAGTGACAGTAGGAGGTAATCATACGGTAAGCATAGGTGCAATAAGGGCATTTTCAGACAGTTATAGCGATCTCTCCGTTTTGCAGCTTGATGCTCATTCCGACCTGCGTCAGGAGTATGAAGGTTCGCGGTATAACCATGCATGCGCCATGGCCAGAGCGCTGGAATATGCTCCTGTTGTCCAGGTTGGTATACGCAGCATGGCAGCCGAAGAGCTGCCTTATGTAAATAAGGTCCGTATTTTTTACGCGCATGAGCTATATTATAATAAAGAACTCTATAAAAAGGCGATTGATCAGCTGACTGAAAACGTCTATGTCACGATCGATCTCGATGTTTTCGATCCTTCAATCATGCCTTCAACGGGCACCCCCGAACCCGGGGGACCTGATTATTTAGAGCTTATGCACTTCCTTCAGGATGTCGCAGTTAAAAAGAATATCGTGGGTTTTGATGTTGTCGAATTATGCCCCTCTCCTGTGAACAAAGTACCCGACTTCGTAGCAGCAAAGTTGATATACCAGCTGCTGAGTTATATATTCAGCTGACCCCCCGACCCCCCTGAAGGGGGGCTATAAATCCAAGTTTATAATGTAAATGGTTTCAACCCCCCTTCAGGGGGGCAGGGGGATCGAATTTCTTTGCTTCTTCCCAGATCACATTCATCTCATCGAGACTCATGCCGTGAAGCGACACTCCCTTTTTCATGGTCTCATTTTCAAGGTAGTTGAACCTCTTTATGAATTTCCTGTTGGTCTTTTCCAGAGCAGCCTCAGGATCAATATCATATAGCCGAGAAGCATTTATTAGCGAGAACATTACATCTCCCAGTTCAGATTCTTTTTTCTCCCTGTCATTGTCATCCACCTCTTTCTTCAATTCCCTGATCTCTTCAAGCACCTTATCCCATATCTGTTCCCTCTTTTCCCAGTCAAATCCAACACCTCTTACTTTCTCCTGGATCCTGTTTGCCTTTACAATGGCTGGCAATGAAGAAGGTACACCGGATAGTACAGGCTTATAACCGTTATTTTCCTTGATTTTGAGATGTTCCCAGTTCTTCTCAACCTCCGAAGCTCCCGAAACCGTGACATCGCCAAACACATGAGGGTGCCTGTAAACAAGTTTTTCATTTATGCCTTTCAGAACATCTGTCATGGTAAATAAATTCTTCTCCGACCCGATCTTGGCATAAAAGACAATATGAAGCATAAGGTCGCCAAGCTCATTTCTGATCCCTTCGTCATTCCTGGAGGAAACCGCATCGGCAAGTTCGTAAGTCTCTTCTATGGTCAGCTTGCGGAGGCTTTCATTGGTCTGCTTCATATCCCATGGACATGTAGCTCTCAGTTTATCCATAATATCAAGGAGCTTCTCTAACTCTTCAGCACTTCTTTTCTTATCGTTCATCAGTAATTTTTTTTAAAATATGCGGGCTGACCCTCAGATCAATACGCACCACAGATCCGACATTCAGATTCAGTAATTCTGAAACATTTGCTCCATTTATTGCTATCTCGAGCAGATCGAGTGAATTGAATCTTGCAACCATCTCACCAACAGGTACATCGCTGTATTTTTCGAGGATATGATCGGTGTAATTTTTGTTGCTCTGAATAAGGATCCTGTAATCTCTACCCTCAAAAACCCTGTGGAAAACTTCCCTTGTTATATTCGAAATTGCATTGCCATATGAGTCAATGAAGATAATACTTCCGATAATGACATCCTTCTCAATAGTCGCCCGGAGGGGAACTCTCTCGCTGATTGTCTTAAGCGGTTTGCCAAGTTCAGAAGGCTTCTTTCCTTTCAGAAGTTCCGATGCTGCTCTTGCAAAAATATCCAGTTCATCTGAACTTTCCCCGTTATCGATTTTTATAATCTCATCAGGTTCAGAATTAAGGATCAGATTGAAGATGCCATTATCTGTGCCAATGAAATAATGCTCCCTGGCTTTTACTATCAGGTAATCCTGTCCTTTGATAGCTTCTGAATGCACACAAATGATATGTACGGAGCCTTTAGGGTAATTGTTATAAGTATTTCTGATTACAAACGATGCATGAGAGATGTTAAAGGCAGGTATTGCGATTGCATTGTCAATAATTGTGACTCCGGGACACAGGTTGCAAAGCTTTCCCTTAATGATACCATGATATATGTCATCAGGCTTCCATTCTGTTGTAAGTGTTATTACCGGCATAGGGAAAAAACTTAGGACAAAGATAATCTTCTAAAGAAAAATAAACTTACTTTGTAACTCTCCGGAGCTTAATTTTTATAAACTTTCGCCAGATTTGCGGTTAATAATGATAAAGGGTATTTTGCGGATAACGGGTGAAATTTAATGACAGAGATAGTTATTTTTCTTGAGGATATTGATCATGTCGATTTTTTCGGCATAAATAATTCACTGCTCGACAAAATACGCGGCTTTTTCCCCAAGCTTAAGATACTTGCCAGGGGGAATGAGATAAAATGTATGGGAGAGGAGTCTGAGATAACCATCTTTGCTGAAAAATTCAACGGACTTATTGAATATTACAGGAAATTCAATCGGCTCGAAGAGGAAGATCTGGAGAAATATCTGTTTGATGCCGATCATATGAGATCAGTATCTAACGGTGAATTTGAACAGGTTCTTGTTTTTGGCACAAGCGGCAAGCCTGTAAGGGCGAGGACAGTCAATCAGCTAGCGCTGGTAAATGATTATAAAATAAACGATCTTATAATAGCAGAAGGACCAGCTGGCACAGGAAAAACGTATACTTCAATTGCCTTGGCTGTCAGGGCATTGAAGGAAAGGGAGGTTAAGAAAATAATACTTACGCGGCCTGCTGTTGAAGCTGGTGAGAGACTTGGATTTCTTCCCGGCGACATGAAGGAAAAGCTCGATCCATATCTTCAGCCGCTCTATGATGCACTTCACGATATGCTTCCCTTCAAGAAGCTCGAAACATGGCTCGAAGACGGTACCGTCCAGATAGCTCCGCTGGCTTTTATGAGAGGGAGAACCCTTGAAAATGCATTTGTGATACTCGATGAGGCACAGAACGCGACAATAAGCCAGCTCAAGATGTTCCTTACAAGGATGGGTGTAAATTCAAAATTCATCATCACCGGAGATACTACACAGATCGACCTGCCCAGGAAAAATGATTCCGGTTTGATTCAGGCGATGCGTATATTGACAGGTATTGAAGGCGTTTCAATCATTAAGTTTGATGAAAGAGATATAGTGCGTCATAAGCTGGTTAAAAGAATCGTAAGAGCTTATGAGGATGAGGAAAATAGCCCCCCTTTAGGTGGGGTTAATGAGAAATATAAATAAGTTTTATGGCACAGACAATTGTCAATTCAGATTTCAATTTCCCCGGACAGAAAAGTATTTATAAGGGAAAAGTCAGAGACGTTTACAATATCGATAACAAGTATTTGCTGATGATCGTTTCCGATAGAATATCGGCATTTGATGTTGTTCTGCCAAGAGGTATACCTTATAAGGGACAGGTATTGAATCAGATCGCCGCCAAGTTCCTGGATGCGACCAGCGATATTGTCCCGAACTGGAAGATCTCATCACCTGATCCTAATGTCACCATCGGCCGTATATGCAAGCCATATCCTCTGGAGATGATCGTAAGAGCTTATCTTACCGGCAGTGCATGGCGTACATACAAGGCCGGTGCACGGGAGATTTGCGGCATCCCGGTACCCGATGGCATGAAGGAGCACCAGCGCTTTCCGAAACCAATTATAACTCCTACAACCAAAGCGGAACATGGTATGCATGATGCTGACATCTCAAGGAATGAGATCGTTAAGCAGGGTCTTGTACCTGAAAAGGAATATGATCTAATTGAGAAATATACTATGGAGGTTTTCATCAGGGGATCGGAGATAGCTGCACAGCATGGCCTGATTCTTGTTGATACTAAATATGAATTTGGTAATAAAGATGGGGAGATATACCTTATCGATGAGATCAATACTCCAGACTCTTCGCGTTATTTTTATGCCGACGGTTATCAGGAGAGATTCGACAAGGGACTTCCTCAGAAACAGCTCTCAAAGGAGTTCGTACGTGAATGGCTTATGGCAAACGGATTCCAGGGGCAAAAAGGACAGAAGGTGCCGGAGATGAATGATGAGTTTGTTACCGAAATTTCGGAAAGATATATTGAGCTCTATGAAAGAATCACTGGTGAAAAATTCATTAGAGCCGATATAACCAATGTCAGGGAAAGGATAGAAAAAAATTGCATAAATTTCCTGTCAACATTGTAAATTAAATTGATGATGGACTTTAGAAAAGATATCAGGGATTACCTTTCAGTAATTTTTCTCTGTGTGCTTGTTTCGCCCGTATGGTCACAGGTAGCGGTGGAAAGATCAAAGGACAAGGTTATAATCTCTGGTACTCCGTATTATGTGCATATAGTTAAAAAAGGGGAAACCTCTTATTCGATTTCCAAGGCTTACGGAGTATCGGTGGAAGAGATTAACAAGGAGAACCCACCGGCGGTTTATGGCATCAACGAAGGACAGGCATTAAGAATTCCTGTCAGGAAAATGTCTCATAATGAACCTGCTAAGACTGTAAACACGCCTTCAAAACGTGATGAGGCAAAATATATATATCATAAGCTCCAACCTGGAGAAACGGTATATCATCTGTCAAAAATGTATGGTGTTTCCGAGAATGAAATTTTGACCAGCAATCCGGGAGTAGATATTTCACGTCTCCCCGTAAATGCTGAAATCGCAGTTCCAAGGAGAGAGTTCATGACTGAAAGACAGGAGTTCGCAGTACAGGATTCTGATTATATCTTTCATAAAGTAATTAAAGGAGAGTCGCTTTCTTCAATTGCAGAAAAATACGGGCTGTCAGTTAGAGATTTAAGGAAGGAAAACAGGAATATCAGGTTCCCTCAGGTAGGCGACTATTTAAGGATACCTGTTACAAAGAAACCTGAGGAACCGGTCATGATTGTTCAGGTGCCCGATTCTGTAAAAGTTGTTGAAGATCAGCCCGTGATAATGTTACCGCGGCCTTCCGGTTTCACTCCGGTGAGAGAGCTTAAGGGATCGTACGATTTGGCGCTGCTGCTTCCTTTCTATCTTCATGAAAACGCCGTCAGGCACGATTTTGACTCATCAAAAATGGTAAAGGGAAGGCGCATTATTAAGGTTGTTCCTCGTGCTGACGATTGGATCTACTCAAGTACTGTCGGATTCCTGGAGATGTACCAGGGGATTCTTTTAGCAGCTGACACGCTCCGGTCGCTTGGTCTCGACATTAATCTGCATGTGTATGATATTAAAGCAGATACGGTTGAACTTACGAGGCTCATAAAGAATGGCACCCTTGCCGGAATGGATCTCATAATCGGACCTGTCTATTCCCACAATCTTGAAATAATGACAGCATTTGCCGGACCTCTGGGCATACCAGTGGTTTCGCCGGTACCCCTGTTCAATAATTCAGCACTGGCAAATAACCCTAATCTCTTCATTGCAAATGCATCGCTGGAAGTAGCCCAGAACCTGCTCTCCAAAAAAGTTGGCGAATACTTCGATAACAACATTGTATTCATCTATGCCGATTCAGCCGGAGTAGATCAGGATGTAAGGAATTTCAAAGAAAAGATCTTTTCGGAGCTGAGCAACAGGCTTCCCTATGAAGAGATCAAATTCAAGGAGTTTATGTTCTACAGCAGGTCAGCATATGATAATGACTCCATTAACCGGCTAAGCCATGCCCTCTCCAGGGAAATTAACAATACAATTATCATCGCTTCTGAAGAAGCTCCGGTAATAAGCGAGACATTGCAGGAAATTCATAGCCTTTCAAAGAGATTCCCGGTAAAGGTTTTCGGCTATCCTGCAATGAGAATGCTTGAAAACCTTGATCCCAAATACTTCTTTGAGCTGGATATCCAGATGTATTCTCCATTCTGGATCGATTATTCAAGAAGGGATGTCAGACAGTTCAATGCGGATTACCGCCAGAAATTCAATACAGAACCTTCGGAGACGAGCTATTCCTGGCTGGGCTATGACATAGTATATTACTTCCTGAGCGGGCTGGCTCTGCATGGATCTGATTTTGTAATGCATCCGGAGATCCATAATCCTGATCTGTTGCATACACAATTCGATTTTCAGCGAAAAAGCATGAATGACGGTTTTGAGAACCAGAAACTTTACCCTGTGAGGTATACTAAAGACTATGATGTTGTACTCTTACCGGAGGTTATTCCCGGACAATAATATTTTGTTTATCAATTAGATGCATTTCACAGAAATTCTTTTGTTAATAAAAATTAACAATCGGGAATAATTAAGTACCAGCTGTTGTCTATAAATTGTACATAATGAAAGAGTCGTACAGGCAGACCGAAGAAAGCGAGCTGGTAAAAGCTTCAATAGAAGGCGACAAGCTGGCTTTTGGAGAGATCATGGAGAGATATAGTAAAATGGTGGCCAGAACGGTTAAAGGGATGCTTGGGGATTCAGTCTATGCGGAAGATATCGGACAGGAGGTATTTATTAAATTGTACCATTCACTGTCTGAATTCAGGGGAGAGGCAAAATTGTCGACATATATTCAGAAGATCGCAATTAATCTTACCCTGAATGAGATAAAGAGAAGAAAAAGATTCTTTTCAATGTTCTCCCAGAAGGGGAACAGCGAAATGTATGAGTACGAAATTGCAGATTTTGACAGCGAGGAAAGAAGAGATGCCTCAGAATTAGTGAACAAAGCATTGATGGGGCTCGACCCGAAATTCAGGATCATTGTGGCAATGAGGATGCTGCAGGGCTATTCGACAAAAGAAACCGCAGAAATACTCAACCTGCCTTTGGGAACAGTCCTTTCCAGACTTTCAAGAGCTCAGGAACAACTTAAGGAAATATTAGAAAAATTATAAAATTATGAAACCTTCAGAACTGAAAAGTCTTATTATCGGTTCACTTGATGAAAAAGCTGATCCTCAGATAACCGCCAGGAAGCTTGAGGAAGAAGGTGTATCCTTCGATTTCAGCAAAGGATTCAGTGATAAGGTTATTGACAGGATCTCCTCGGCGTCTGACACAATCAGCACCGAGATAGAATTCGCAAAATCAATGAGATTCGCATTCAACCGCATCGCAATCACGGGGGTGGCTGCAATAGTATTTCTACTCATTTCAATATTTTTGGCAGATGGATCCCTGTCACTGAATTCTTTCCTGGGCATAGAGAATACATTCGATGAAGATATCGTTTGTCTGTTAACCGGCAATTAATAATATATACATGAAAGCAAAACCAATTATTATTGTTGTCATAACCCTGATTATCGGATTTGTTCTTGGAATGCTTACTTCGGCACAGATACGGTTCAATAAACTCAAGCCGGTAAGGGTCTATTTCTCCGAGGAACGCTTCAAGGAAGGATTCTATAAGACCATTGAACCTGGCGAAAAGCAGAAAGCCGAGATTCAAAAGATCCTCGATAAATACGCAAAGCTGAATTCGGAGCTTCAGGGAAATTTCAGGAAACAACTCGATTCAAATATGAAAGATTTCAGAAAAGAAATCGATTCCAAGCTTACCAAGGATCAGTTGGCCCGTATGAAGGAGATAGACGAACGCAGACAGCAAATGATCAATCATGGCAGAAGGGACATGAGAGATTCTTCACAGAACGGTGATATGAGACGTTTCGAAAGAAATAGAGGACAATTCCCGAATGATGGACATATGCGACCCGGAGACAGACAAGGACCTCCTGAAGGGAGGCCTCCGATGCCGCCCCGCGACTCTGCAGCATTACCCGATAGCAAATAATAAATAATCCAGCAGGATCGGCAGATCATCATTACTGATTCCAAGCGAGACAAGAAGACTCCTGTCCTCGGCAAATATTGCCATGAATTTTTCCCTTGTAATCTCACCGCTGATAATACTTTGCTTATACAGGTCGATAGACTCCTTTTTCCTGCCCTGGCATAGTGCCAGATGACCCATATTGATAAGATCATGTGCGTTAAGCTTACCTGCAGATAACCTGTCGTAATATTTTTCCGATTCGTCAAATTTTCCGAGAGCAAAATAGCAGTATGCTATAGGCCTGAGTATCTTCAGGTTACCCGGATCATTGTATTCAACCCTGAAATAATAATTAAGAGCTTTTTCATACTCCCTGAGGTCAAGATAGCAATGCGCAGTCATTATTGCCGTATGAAGATTTTCCGGTTCCAGGTCGGCAGCCTGAAGGTAATACTCCAGTGCTTCCTCATCTCTGCCAAGCCTGCGGAAGCAAAGTCCTATCTTTTTGATCGTCCAGGCTTTTCTGTCAATAAGCTCAGCCCTTCTGTAATGCTTTAACGCCTCCTCGTAATCACCCATCTCCTGACAGCAATAACCCATTTTTTCATATAGCTGCGAATCAGCTGGCTTATCTCCGACCTGCTTCATGTATAGCGACAATGCATCATCATAAAAGTCCTTGCTGAAAAAATAATCTGCAAGACCTGCCTCTGCTTCAGCTGCATTGCATGTTAGCCTGAAAAACTCCGAATTGTATATGTCAAGCTTGCCTGAGAATATATCTTCAAACTCTTTTCTGTATGGCGACAACTTGAAGAACCGATAAATGTCCTGCAGGTACTGTGTCACATTTGTCCTGAATTTCTTATTGGGATCGGTCACCGATTCATCATCTTCAAGTTGTTCGAGTCCTTCAAGCTCCATGCGGAAAACCTTTAGCATCATGCTTTTCTGTGAAGAGGGCAGGTACTTCAGGTTCAATATCAGTGAGTATTTGTCGGAGTTGCATATGAAGGGAGTCTTGTACATTGCTTCTGCCATCTCGTTTGTCCCAGGTCCGAGTACTTCATCCCTGAATATTTCATTTAAAATTTCGTGGTCGGGATAAAAAGGTACAAACCAGTTCTGGAAATCCTTGAAAAAGTCAAAATGCTTAAGATTTGCAAAAGCCGACATGTAAACATCTGCACCTTCCATCTGCAGCTTTGTCAGTTCCTCCATGGTCTTGAAGATCTCTTCGGAATCATTGAACATCTCCAACCAGTCGGGGTTCTTGCCCTCGTTCTTATCATTGGGAAGAATATTATCGAGGTCAAGCTTCTCTTCAATTCTTGGCCTCAGCTTTGCAACCTGCGGCAATATCTCGTCGTTCAGCTTCCTGCTAAGCTTCTCTGTCTCACGCGATCTTATGATTTGAAGGACGATAAGTCTGCAGTGTTCCCTGAACCCGGGAACTGCAGCCATTTCTTTGATGCGAGAGCTTATCTCGGGGTAAAGGATAACTCTGCCATTGTAGTAATGAAGGTTCAGTATGAGTCCTGAAAGCGCTCTCTCCATAACCTGCTCCTGTCCCGATTCATATATTTTTATAAGGTGATGAAGCTTCTCTGTCTGCCAGTTCCTGAATGAGCTTAGTGTTATTGCCGTGGTGAAAATACATGATTCATACCACCTGAATTTTCTTGAGCTGAGGAATATGTTTATAAGGCTCTCCTCAGCCTCCCCATAATAATCCGTTAGCCATAAGTGATTGAATATGTTCTTTATAAGCTGTTTGTGCTTCTTCGATATCTCCGACTCCGGATCAGGATTAATCTCATTGCTCAGCTTGAGCCATTCATCGAGATCCGACTTGAACATCAGATCGTCGACAGTTTCCACTATCGTTTTGCCTGTCAGCTTCTGCTCTTTTTCCGCCTGCTGTTTTACCCAGTAGGTGTTCCACCCTGAATTATGTGACAATATGTCCTGTCTAACCTTGTCGGAAAGCTCCAGGATCGACTGGATGAGCTTAAGGTAAACCTTATTCCTCTCAGGATCCCGGATGCCCTCAATGGTATATGAAAGCATGTTCCTGTAAGTCATAACAAGATTGTCAAACTCATCACGAAGATTACCAGTGGTTGTCGATGCAATCATATCAGACAGAATATCAAGACTTTGCTTTACTTTTTTCTCCGATACGAACGTGCAAAGCTGTTTATGTTGCAATATGGTTTTTTTAATATCCATCAATTTTGATATATGGTAATGATAAATGACAAATTATCATTTGTCTTTCTTCAATCTGCTTATGCAACAATCAGGCCGAACAATATACAATGATTTGTCTGGCATGGTGAAAAACATTATATACTTTTGATGAAAAGCCGGACCGGAATTGATTGAAAGGAAAAATATAAACGATTGGTTGCCTGTTTCAAGAAAAGACCTTGAGATACGCGGCTGGGATGATCTGGATGTGATAATCTTCAGCGGTGATGCCTATGTTGATCATCCATCTTTTGGCCCGGCAGTTATCGGACGCGTGATTGAAGATGAAGGATTCCGTGTGGCAATAGTTCCTCAGCCAAACTGGAGAGACGATCTGCGCGATTTTAAAAAGCTTGGCAAACCAAAATATTTCTTTGGAGTAACTGCAGGCAATATGGATTCAATGGTGAACCATTACACTGCTGCCCGGCGCCTCCGGTCCGATGATGCATATACCCCGGGAGGCAAGGCAGGCTTCAGACCCGATTATCCGACAATTGTTTACACAGGAATATTAAAGAAGCTGTTCCCTGATGTGCCTGTTGTTATAGGAGGTATTGAGGCCTCGATGCGCCGGCTGACTCATTATGATTATTGGCAAGACAAGCTGGAGCCTTCAATACTTCTGAGCAGCGGAGCAGATATATCAATATACGGGATGGGAGAGCAGCCGGTGAGGGAAGTAATGAAACTTCTGGGGAAAGGTGTTCCATTTTCATCACTTAAGACTATTCCCCAGACCTCAATTGTTCTGAATAAAAGTGATCCTCTTCCTCTCCAGAAAAGGTGGAAGGATATCACACTTCACTCGTATGAGGAATGCCTTGGCGACAAGAAGTTGTTTGCAGAGAACTTTGTAGTTTTCGAGAAGGAATCCAACAAAATGGAGGCAGCAAGACTCATAGAGCCTTCACATGATAAATCAGTCATTATCAATCCTCCCTTTCCTCCTATGGATGAACAGGAATTTGACCGTTCATTCAATCTGCCCTACATGTATCTACCTCATCCTAAGTATGATAAGAAAGGTCCGATTCATGCCTATGAAATGATAAAGTTCTCTGTCAACATCCACAGGGGATGTTTCGGAGGATGCAGCTTTTGTGCCATAGCAGCCCATCAGGGAAAACAGATAATCAGCAGGTCGGAAGAATCGATTTTGAATGAGATAGATAAAATATCACAACTACCTGATTTCA
>JAPLDY010000189.1 GCA_026391595.1 Bacteroidia bacterium | reverse complement strand
TTGTTGGTAGAATTTAAATTAAGTAGAATAATGACGAGATTAATTATTAAACAGGGTATAATGAAACTTCTCGCTGTATGTTTTTGTCAAATACTGGTCAATCCATTTGTAAAAATCCTGGATATCCTTCACTGATTTTTTCCCTTTATCGAGATCTTCAGTCAGTTTGTGGGTCATTTCAAAGATCTCATTTTCAACAGGCTGTAGCAGCTGTACATATCCGGTATTTTCTTTATTCAGTACAGCAGACAGATTTATATAGTTAGTGCCTCTGTCGTATGTGATTGGGAAACACTCTTCCTTGAATTTCAGGGCTGCTTTGCATATTGGTGATGTCAGACTGTCATTAAGGGCTAACACTGCAGGCAGCTGATCGCCGGCAGTTATCCAAACCGGAATTGCCACAGATGTAAGCGGAAAGCCAAGAATAGTCCACATCATTGCATTCCCTGCATGCTTTTCATCCTTAGCTCCTGTAATCATTATTACTGATGCAGTAATTTCGCGGGGTATATAGTCGATAAAAAATTTATATTCACGATTCGCTCTTTTTTCGGGCAGATCAGCCGTTAGATCAGTTTTTGTCAGGGAGTGATAAAGATTGCGCGATATATTATTGAATAAATACTGAGGAGAAAAATTTTTCTTCTCAGCTGCTTTTTTAAGCGCGATAGTAGCTGTGTTATATCTGCAGAAACCATAACCTTTGGTAATATCTGCGCTCATAGAATGATTTGTTCTCACAAGAATACCATCAGGTGCGATTTGGGGATCATTTGCATCGAACTTGACATATTTATAATTACCTGTTTCATAAAATGCAGCGCCTCCGTTAGCGTCAATGACTCCGAAATTGGCATCGACACCCATTGGTTTTGACAGGGTTATGAGGAGATTCTCAAAATCTTCAATTGTCCTGCAGGTCTGAAGGGCCAGTTTCATGACAACTCCCTCCTGATCCTTGAACTTTGTTGTATCCCCCAGATTATTGTTATATGCAGCAGAATTCATTATCGCAAAACCTGTTTCATTATATCCGCCCCAGACCATTTTGCTCCAGTCTTCATTCCCGTCAACCAGTCCGATGTATTTATATTTACCGTCACTGAAAAATACAAGTGAATTATTCATTTCATCGGTATCCCGGTTCTTATATAGGATTGGCTTGCCATCAGGCGTGTATTTGCCTGATATTATGAAGGTCGTACATGCAAGAGCATCTGATCCCAGGATCAGGAACAGGCTGATTATGCAGATTGAAAAGCGTTTCATGGTTATCGTCTTTCAGATTAAAGGGATTTTAAAGATAAAGAGTATTTGATCAATATATTTACTTCTCAGGGATATATCCCCAATAAATAAAATCTTCTTTTGATTTTAATATTTTTATTCCGCCGTCAAAAAGTATCATATATTTATTAGCCACATCCAGAACATTCCTGTAATCATGATCGGTGAGAACAATGCCCTTATTTATGGACTCCTTCCTGATCATTTCCTTGATGAGATCAATATGGACCGGGGAGATACCGTTGAAAGGTTCATCAAGAAACAGGAATTTTACTTCCATATTAAGGATGAGCTTAACTTCCAGGTATCTGATTTCTCCTCCCGACAATTTACTGATTTTTGTATTATATACCTTTGAAAGTACATCATCCTCTCCAAAGGCGGGACCTTGAGGATTTTGATTAAATAGCTGAATTATTTTTCTGACGGTAAGATGTTTGGGAAGGAAGTTATCCTGGGAAAGGAAACCAATGGTTCCTTTTGTTTTGAATGGTTGATGCATTAATATTCCATCGATTACAATATGCTTGTAATCAGTATATAATGTGCCAAAAAGGATCTTGAGCAGTGTTGATTTACCGCTTCCGTTACGGCCCAGCAGACCTATTATGTCACCAGTCTGGCATCTTAAAAAAATATCAGTCAGGACCTGCTTGTCACCAAAAGCTTTTCTAATGCTGTCTGCTTCAAGGATATTAGACATAATGGACAATCAATAAAAGAGGAATGGCGATTATGATGTGAAACAGGTAGCAGATCAGTATCAGCCTGATCTTTGAAATTCCAAGGTTATAGTAGAAGTAATATTCCTTATAGCGGAACATTTCATGGAAAAGTACGCCAAGAATAATTCCTCCCGTCATGAAGAATGTTATACAAAAGATTATAAAAACCTCAATAGTCATACCTTTTTTCAACAGAGGGATTGAGATGAATGCAGCAAGAACAGATGCAAAAACATTGATCTTGAAAACCTGGGTGAAATAAATGAGATACTGTCTGATCATTTCAGCTGATTGTTCCGTGCCTTTTTCACAACAACTTTAACGAAATTTGTCTTGCAGCTGGTATATTTCTCACGATCAGTCTTGAACTTTTTTGAAAGATTTCTTTTCATCACTACATATTGTTCAGCAAGGGAGGGATTTTTAATCAGATAATCACGGAATATTATTTCATCCCAGTCACCTGAATATCTTACATGAAGATGAAATGTCTGTCCGGTGATGCCATTTTTCGAATAACCTTTAGCCATCATTATGTGAGGAGGAGGATTTTCTGGTTTTGGAATGTATTGATAATGGAGTTTCTTAAGCCTTTTTACAAGGAGATCACAATTTGTACCGATCATTATTTCGAGGAGGATGTCGATTGTGGGTTTTGAACAAAGTCCTGGAACGGCAGTGCTTCCAATATGTTCTATTCTTATTATGTTATCGACACCAATGGTGCCCAGGATTTTTTGTTTTTCCTTCTGATACATATCCTTCCATTCCGGATTATAGTCAAAAATGATTATAGGGAATAATTGTCCCAGTTCCCGGATTGATAGTTTATTAAGGTCTGAAGCCATTGGTTGGGAAAAGCATTATGCGACAAGTTAAAATCTTTAATTGACTTTACTTTCTCGAAGGTGTAACTTACATTAATCTTGGTGAGTTTTTCTGTTTTTGATTTAGCAATCTGAATATTAATTATATCGAATATCGAATATGGGCCAGACTGACATTTATTCTGATAACAAATTTCATTGTTGTATTTTATCTTTTAATATACTGTCAGGATTGTTCCAATCTATGCTGGAGCTCTCGTTGTTTAATCCCTTGAAGATGAATATTATATTATGATAAAACTGAATGGAATATATGTTCTGATCGAAATATGTTGGCACATAATCTCTCTTTACAAACTCCTGATGATTTAGGCAATCAGCAAGCTTTTTGAAGTAATTCATTGTGGTGGCGGGATTATTAAGATTGTCACTGTCTCCTCCATAATCAGGCCAGTAAGATGTTCCTGCGTCTTCGATAGCATAAATGCCGCCTGTTTTCAGCCGGGGGAACAGTAACTCGAAAGTCTGTATAACATGCTCGTTAATATGACTTCCATCGTCAATAATTATGTCAGGTTCACCTATCTGACTAAAGATCTTGTCCATCAGGCTTTTATCTGTCTGATCACCCCTGAATATCTTGATACGGTGTTCTTCAAACTGTGATTTCTCGAATATGTCAAGAGAAAATATTTTGCCAAAGATGAAATACCTTTTCCACATCCTTAAAGAATTTCCTCCTATATCAGGATTTTGATACCCGCCTGCTCCAATCTCAAATAACTTAATCCTTTTAAACCTGAATTTCTTAAAGTGACTTGAGTAGTGTCCGGTATAATTATGTTTGCCACACTTATCTGTTTTATAGATTTTTGCCAGCATGGTTAAATTATTACCAAAGGGAAAAGACAGCAACCCCAGGTAAATGCTTTTTAATCTGTTATATAACTTTCCATTTAACTCTTTTCCCATTCTAATGACTAAATTGGTATTGTACTATTCCCCGGAATCATTATTTAATGTTGAGTTTTGATAATGCTTCGTTGAATGATGAAACAAAGCATGTAGTCCCTCTGCTATTGCTTTCCCTGATAAAGTCCCTGAGACTCTTGCTCTTAACATCAGAGAAATCGCCGATTATTGCAAGCTTAGTCCTGTAATTTGAGAACTTCTGAAGGATTTCACCTGCTAGTCGCGTTTTAAGATCAAAGAAGTCAGGATTAAGATTGCCTTCATGCAAGATAATCCCATGGCATTCATTATGCCATGAATTTGCCAGAATATCAAGCATATCATCAACATTATTTATAATGTCAGATCCCGGCACTAATTCAGCAATTTTTGCTCCTTTTGGAGTATCGTGGTATTTTATCATTGTTTTTTCTGACCTGATTATTCTTTACCTCCCATATAAGATCTTACAATCCTGAAACCGATAAATGGTTCTATTGAATCAGGATAGCTCACAGATTTCTTCATTGTCTTACATGTTCTTTGATGAATATTGAACCCACCCAGTCCATTTATTTCGACATTTATGCTTCATTTCAGCTGCTCCAGAACATCCAGCATCTCCTGAATATAATCCCTGATTTTGTCTGGTTGATTTGTTACAAACGTATCGATATGCCAGCTTTTCACGACTCCATCTTCCTTTATCTCAATATGTATCCCTCCCTGATCGGCACAGTCAGGACAACCGAAAGACACATTAGGATTATCTTCAAGATAACCTGGGAAGTCATCCAGCAATTGTTTTGCGAGATTATATTTTTCTACGGGTAATGGTTCATTTTGAAATTTCAACGTTGAACCGGAGTAATAATCCATATCATCAGCATACAGATTATTGTCTTTTATCATGAAGAAATTTGCACAATTGCCAAGGCACTCTCCATAAGCAGTGCCAAATGCAAAATAGTCGATATCCAATGGATCATCCTTTTTGCAAAATGATACAAAGAATATCAGACCAAGAGTTATAATATATTTTAGCTTCATTTGCTGTTTAATGAATAAACGGAATTGAAAGTTTAAAATTATATCATTTTCCTGTCTTGACTATCCATTCATCTATCTCAGGAAATCTGGAGAACAGGAATGTAAAGCAAGTCTTTTAACCATTTTTTTTATTCATCATAAATTCAATCAATTCAATCGGAGCTCCATTATGCTCAATCATTGCAACCCTTATTCCATCCGTGTTTGAATCTGGCTCGGTTATGACTTTTAATCTGTGGACAGATAGTTCATGATCAATATCTTTGACCTCAAATGCTATGTGTGGAACTCTCCTGATCAATTCATTAATGGGACTCCCTTTTTCAAATCTCATCCATTCGATTCCAAATGGGCTGGAGTTAAAACCGGATACATAACATTTAAATTGTTGTAAATAGGTTTCTTTGGGCATTT
The DNA here is from genome assembly GCA_026391595.1 of Bacteroidia bacterium. Lineage (GTDB taxonomy): Bacteria > Bacteroidota > Bacteroidia > Bacteroidales > VadinHA17 > LD21. The sequence goes on along the minus strand of JAPLDY010000189.1, from coordinate 1,290 downwards.
TAGTCCTGGTGGGTATTCCAAGGTGATGATATTTCCATCCCCAATCATCAATTGATATGGGAGGTTCATGATCCAGTCTTGTTTTTTTCACTTTTGTAATCTTATTTTTTGGAATCATCTGAATATGGCTACTGCCCTTGCAAAACCGCTGATGCGCATACCAGGCATTTATCACGGTGGACACTTAAAGTTGACCTGCATTTTGGACAGGTCCTGCGATCAGTTTCAAATATAAGGAAATCTGCCATCCCTTTTTCACTTATAATCATGAGGTTTTCAATAAAGCTTGTTCTATATTTTGTTCGATACCTTTTATCGAGTTGTTTTATTCTGTTGCATGGAAATATTTCACAATCGTAACAGAATTTTGAATCCGTTTTGTCAAGGTAAGAACACTTTGTAATTATGCATCTTTGAACAGAGATTGCTTTATTTGCAGTATTAACCCGACAACCAGGACATCTTTTTTTAACCCTGAGGTAAGCAATACAGGTTCCGCAATTCATGCCGCATGGGGCAATCATGTTCTGGTCAAATCTAACTTGAATGCTCATTTCTTTAAGTCTTAATATCCATTCTCCGCTGATCTGTTATTTTTACTTTGCACATGAAGTTAATAAAACCATTTTTGCTTTAGTTACACTTTTTAATAGAAGTCTCATATCAATAGTCTGTTATGAGCATTTTGATAGTAATATCTTTTAGTGATGATGCTCCATTGATTGGCCTGACGTCTAATACTGAGAAATTATAATTGCCAAATATATACGGATTTTCTACGACAGGATTCATGTATAGTAGTGTATCAATGATATTATCTGCAAGTTTTATAGTAAAATCCAGATGGCACTCACCGGCCCAAATGCATATCATATCTTCCGGGCACCTTGAATCGTGTACATCAGTTATCTTAAAGGAAAGATCACTCGTGACATGGTAGGTAATTCCGGGGTGACATTTAAATGTTTCTCCGAGTTTTATTTTTTCACATCCGGAAATGCTAAAAAGAATAATGAGAAGGAGTAATGTTCTGGCTTTCATTGTCAGTTTTATTAAAATATTCTATTTAATTCCAATTTTTTTACTTCTCCGTTCGAGTAGTATTGTATCTCTCCAGGTATTATTCATTCTTCCGATTTTCTCTCTGAAACCTACTTTTCTAAAACCAAGTTTTTCATGTAATCTTATACTGGCTATGTTCTCCGGAAAGATACCCGCCTGCAAAGTCCAGAAGCCTTCAGCCTCACTTACGGAAACAAGAGATTCAAGAAGTTTAGTCCCGACATTTTG
>JAPLDY010000192.1 GCA_026391595.1 Bacteroidia bacterium | reverse complement strand
AAATGATATAGGTTTATAGCCCCCCTTTAGGGGGGTTGGGGTGTCATTCGTATCTCAAAGATTCCACCGGATTCTTCAGGGCTGCCCTTGTTATTTTAAGACTTAAAGTCAGCACTGTCGCAATAATCATTAGCGAGCATGCCGATAGTAGAATACCAGCCCCTATAGGGACAAAATAATCCCATATACTGTCCATCAGCTTTAGAGACATATAATAACCTCCCGCACATCCAAACGCTGAAGCAATTAAAAGAATAATGAGAAATCTTTTACTTACGAAGAACATTATCAATGGCACAGGAGCACCCTGTATCTTTCTTATTCCGACTTCTTTAGTGCGGCGGATTATGTCGAGTGAAACAAGGTTATACATCCCTATTAGTGATAAGAGAGAAGCAATAATTGCAAGGAATACATTGACTTTCAAAATACTCCCGTTAATATCCTTTTCTTCCTGCATTGTATCTTCCTGAGTTGTGCCGTTAAAGATCTGACTGGTTGTCAGCTCTTTCCATTTCTTGCCGAGGAAATCAAGTACGGCGGGGATATCTTCAGAATTAGCCCTGACAGCCAATATACCGAACTCGTTGCCGCCTGAAAGTCTGATAATAGAAGGTTCTATCTTTTCCCATACTCCTGAGGTATAAAAATCCTCTACTACTCCTATTACTGTCAGGGTAGTAGTGTCATATAGTGTGATTGTCCTGCCCACAGCTTCAGTCCAGCCGAAATCATTAACCAGTTTCCGGTTGACAATAATAGATGCATTTGACCTGTCGGCCTTTGCCCTTTCCTTATCGAAAAACCTGCCGCTTACCAGTCGTAATCCAATTGTCTGAGCGTATTCCGGGCCAATATCCAGAACATCCACCTCAAGTTGTTTTTCAGCATCCTTTACAGGCCTCCTGTAGGCACCCCATCCTACATGCTCCCATGTCCCCCCGGCGGCAATTACCTTCGGATTGGCAATGATTTCATTCCGGTATGAAGTATATAATGCTGCCGGAACCTCGACCACTAATAGCTTATCCCTGTCATAACCAAGATCCAGAGTCCTTTGATAATCGGCATTCTTTGCAAATGTGATCCCCATTACGAGTGCCATAATAGAAATTGAAAACTGCAAAGTAAGAAGGACTGATGAGAGCTTCCCGGACCCATGGAACGGTGATGCACCTTTAAGAACATTTACCGGGCTGAAGGAGCTTACATAAATTGCAGGATAAACGCCGGCAATAAAGCCTGTCAGAAATAAAAGTAAAATCAGGAATATCCAGAAGAATGCATATTTACTGAATGTCAGTTCAATAGACATATATTCCCATAGGTTGCTGTAAGCAGGTACCAGGAATGATGCAAGGGCCAGTCCTACTATCAAAGCCAGGAAGCAGATAATGAATGTCTCTACCATGAATTGGGTTATCAGCTGACTTCTCTGACCTCCGAAAGTCTTCCTCAACCCTATCTCTTTAAGCCTTCTGCTGAAAGTTGCAATAGAAGTATTCGCGAAATTAAAACAGGCTATCAGAAGAATGAAAATTGCCATTATAGGAGGAGCATAAAGCGCAGCAGGATGCAAAGAGGGCATGAGGCCTGATGATCTTATTTTTCTGGTGTTTGAACCGACATCTTTAAGCGGTACCAGAGAAAATCTGTTTATCCTGAAATCCATCCTGGCCCTGTTCTGAACAGGGAGATAATTCTTTAATCCGGCAGCGATAGAAGATAAAAGTGACCTGTCAGGGATCTGAACAAAGAAGACACTTGCATGTAACTTCCAGTCGGCGTCATTCACTTTCCACATCAGGAGAAAATTATCGAAGTGAGTAAGAACTTCGATACGGAAACTTGAATTCTCAGGAAGGTCAGTAAACACCCCCCCTACGGTAAATGTAAACTCCTTGTTCTGATCATTTACGATCGATATTGTTTTGCCCACCGGGAACTCATTTCCAAAGAGAGTTTTCGACATTTTCTCACTTAACAGGACATTGCCCTGACTGCAAAGAGATGACTTGTCTCCATATATTAACAGGAACGTGAAAATATCGAGAAATTCAGGATCGACGAAGGATATCCGGGCCTCAAAAATGTTATCTCCTATCTTTACCGGCCGCCCTGCTCTCATTAATCTTGCTGATCTTTCTACACCCGGAATGTCCTTTTTTATCTGCAGTCCCAGGGTTGCCGGGACTGCACCATACTCCTGCTCACTGCCCTGCATATCCCTGAAGCAGGTGACCCGGTAGATCTCATCGAAGTTTTCGTGAGTTCTGTCAAATTCATAATTGAACATATGGTTGAAGAAGGCAACGATACAAACTGCCAGGGCAATACCCAGACCAAAAATATTGATCAAAGTAAAGATCTTGTTCTTCCATAAATTCCTGAATGTGACAAGAAGGTAATTCCTGAACATAAATAAAAGTATTATTCGTACTTAAGAGATTGTGCAGGATTTATTCTTGCAGCCTTCAGAATGCGAAAACTGATTGTTATAAGTGTTATACCCAGAGCAATAACAAGGCCCGCTAGAAAACTTATTGCACCAAGGTTTATTTTGTAATAGAAATTCTCCAGCCATTTGCCTGCAATAAAATAAATAATGGGCCAGGCGATGATTGCAGACAAGGAGACTAAAATTATGATCTCTCTTGAAATAACAAAATAAATTTCAGATACTGAGGAACCCATCGCTTTTCTTATTCCTATTTCCTTTGTCCTTTGCTCAATTGTAAATGATGTCAGTCCGAAAAGTCCCAGAGTTGCAACGAATATAGCCAAAATTGAAAAAATAACAGCCATCTGGGCATTCTGCTTTTCCTGTACATACATTTGCTCAAAATCTTCATCAACGAAATAATACTGTAAAGGATTATTCGATACATACTCTTTCCATATACTTTCAATAGCATTGATTGTCTCCGGGTAATCCTGCGCCGATAACCTTACAGTCAGATACCCCCATAACATGCCATCATTCTGGAATCTAAAGATATATGGACCAATGGGGTTTCGAAGTGATTCAAAATTAAAGTTCTTAACTACACCGATAACCGGCATATAATTCATTTTTCCTGAATCACCTGGCACCATGAATCTTGTTTTATCCAGATCAGTAATATTAAAATCCCTTACTGCAGTCTCATTAACCATGCAAGCCTGCTGGTCAGTGGTAAATGATTCATTGAAATTTCTTCCGGAGACGATGGTCATTTCAAGGGTCTCCAAAAAGTTATAATCGATCCAGCCGGTCATTGCAAGAAATGTTTCGTCCTTCCGGCCTTCAATCATGTAGCCGTTATTATTATTGTTACGACCAGGAAGCGCGGTAGAACTGGCAATATTGATAACCCCCGGAATATTTTTTACAGCCTCTTTAAAGGATTTCATTTTTGTACCAAGAGCCTGAGCTCTGTTTATTACCAATAATTGTTCTTTGTTAAATCCAACATCTTTGTTGAGCATATATTTTATCTGCCTGTACATGATCATAGTACCGATTATAAGCAGAATCGATACGGCGAATTGGAATACAACCAGAATCCTCCTGAGCCTGCCATTTTTCATGCTGCTTTGCATATTTCCCTTAAGTACTTCATATGGGTTAAACGAGGAAAGGAAAAAGGCAGGATAACTTCCAGCAATAAATCCAACAAATAAAGCAAAAAGAATCAGGATCGGTAAAATATACCAACTGGCGAATAGATTCAGTACAAGATTAGCTCCCAGCAGGTTATTGAAGTAAGGAATAGTTACTTTAATAATAAGTATTGCAAATATCAGAGCTATAAATGAAAGAAGAAAAGTTTCCAGAAGGAATTGAACTATAAGTATTCCTCTGGTTGAACCTCCGATTTTCTTTATCCCCACCTCTTTGGCCCTTCTGGCAGATTGTGCGGTAGAGAGGTTCATAAAATTAATTGCAGCTATTACAACGATAAGTATGGCAATGCTGCCGAAGATAATAAGATACTTCGGATCAGTTGAAGCCTTAAACTGCTGTTGTATAGAAGGATCTAGATGGATATCCGTAATATTTTGCAAATAAAATCTGTATTTATTCCCCTGTGCACTGAAATCGGTGATCGATATCCTCATATATTGCTGGATTTCAGGGCCGACATATTTAATTAATAATTCAGGGTACTTCTCATCAACTGTTTTATAAGATGTATTTGGCTTCAGAAGGAAATAGGTGCTGAAGCTATTGTTTAGCCATGTCGGATCTTTTGCCCTGGGATTAGTCATAAATGAAGTGAGCATATTAGCCTCAAAGTGAGAATTTCCTGGAATATCTGACATTACGCCAGAGACAGTAAATCTTAAGGTGTCTGATCCGATTTTAATTGCCTTATCGATCGGATTCTCATTACCGAATATTCTTTTTGCTGTTGACTCTGAAAGAACAACCTTTCGGGGAGCATTCAGGAGGTTTTGCGGATCACCTTTCAATACAGGGATTGAGAAGAAATTAAAAAATGATGAATCTGCTTCAACAATATGTTCCTCAGTAAAGATCTGATTATTGTATTCAATAACTGTTGGCCCTCTTTCATTCATTCTCAGAAAATCTTCAATCTCCGGAAACTCTGTTAACATTGTTGGGCCCATAATTGCTGGCGAAGATGATGTAGTAATTTCCTGTCCACCGATTTTACCATTAAGGATAGCTCTGAAGATTCTATCTTTATTAGTGTTATACTTATCATAGCTTGCCTCGTTAATGACATAAAGCGCAATAAGGAGACTGCAGGCTATTCCGATTGAAAGTCCAAGTATATTTATTATTAAATACGACCGCTGGCGTTTAAACGATCGCAGGCTGTACTTGAATAGGTTATTAAACATATAGTTCGGTTTTTTGGTTACTCAATTTTAAGAGCCTCTGCAGGATTAATTAATGACGCTTTAAATGCCTGAAAAGTTACAGTAACAAGGGCAATCATCAAAGCTGCAGCCGCTATCCCGGCAAAGATCAGGAAACTCAGATCGATCCTGCTGGCAAATTGCTTAAGAAGATTCCCGACGATGATCCATCCTGCAGGCAGTGCAATAACCAATGCGATAACTACAAGCAACAGATACTCTTTCACCATCGAATAAAGTATTGTCAAAGTGCCTGCACCCATCACCTTCCTGATCCCGATCTCGTTTGTTCTTCTTTCTGTTGAATAGGCAGATAATCCGTACAGCCCCAGGCAGGCAATTATCACAGCCAGGATAGTAAAGTACTTTAATAATCTGGTGAGACGAAGCTGTGCTCTGAAAAGGTTATCATAATCCTCATCTATAAAAGAATAGTTGAACGGATATTCCGGGAGTACATTTTTCCATACTTTCTCAGCTGTTTTAAGCGCCTCGGGAATATTGCCCGGCGTAAGCCTTATGAGGATGAAATTCAGGTATTCGGGTCCTGTCAATGCAAATGCTACCGGTTCGATCAGCTGGTCGGCTCCCTTGAAATTAAAGTTCTTCAGGACACCCACAATCCTGCCGTTTATTCCCATAAAACTGAAGTTTTTCCCCACTGCCTCATCAACTCCCATGATCTTTACAACTTCCTCATTAACAAGGAAATTGCCAGTAGTGTCTTTTGCAATGTCAGATACGAATTCTCTTGAAAAATCCCTGCCTGATTCAAGCTTCATTTTCATTGTTCCGAGATAATCATAATCTATGGTATTGGTTCCGATAAGCACATGTTTTTCCGGATCCTTGCCTTCCCAGCTGGCGCCACCTGAGTTGCTTCCGATCATGACCGGATTACTCCTTGCAGCAGTAACTCCCTGTACAAGAGTTTCCTTTAGAAGTTCGCTTTTCAGTGAATAGTATTTAGGTCTCATATCCTGTGCCATCGGTATGCAGACAAGGTTCTCCTTATCGAATCCCAGGTCCTTATCCTGAAGATGCTTTAACTGCAGGTACATGAATGTGGCTGCTATTGCTATTAATATTGAAAGTGTAAACTGAATGACAACAAGGATTTGTCTGAGCCTTCCACTACCCTTTCCTGTAACTGATTCTCCCTTTAAAACCCTGATTGGATTAAATGAAGACAGATAAAAGGCAGGATAGACTCCTGATAAGATGCCTGCTGCTAATCCAACAACAATAACACTGACGATAAATTTTATCTGGAAAAGGTCATGAAGAATGAATTGTTTCCCTGAAATATTGTTGAACAGAGGAAGGGCCAGTCCTACAAGGATTAAAGCTAATACCAGGGCTATTGAAACCATGAAAAGAGATTCAAACATGAATTGCATGATCAGTGATTTCTGATCTGCACCTGTAACTTTCTTTATCCCGATTTCTTTTGCTCTGCCCGAAGCTTTGGCCGTCGAAAGATTAATGAAGTTTATACAGGCGATCAAAAGAACAAAGAGAGCAATAAGGCTGAAAATATATACGGCAATTACAGGCCCTTTGCTTATTTCAAAACCAAACTGGGAATGCAGGTGAATATCGATAAGCGGGAACAGAACATATTTTGTGATTGTTTCAGGATTGTGTTCCAGTACAACATCTGTCAGCTTTTTATTGACTGCTTCCGGATCAGAATCTTTTTCGAGCAAGACATATGTGAATATCGAATTGTTGCCCCATGAATCATCCATCGCTCCTATTCTCCTTAAAAAAGAATACGGGATAACCCCTTCAAATGTGAATATCGAATTCCTGGGCAGATCTTTCATTACACCTGTCACCATGAATTGTAATTTATTCTCCAGAGTAATTGTCTTTCCCAGGGGATTTGAATCACCAAAATATTTTGCAGCAAGTTTTTCAGTCAGAACGATTGAACCTGGTGATCTCAGGGCAGTTTCCGGGTCACCAAGTATGAATGGCATGGTGAAAACTTTGAAGAGACCAGAATCGGCAGCTACAATTGCTGATTCAAAAAAAACTTTTTCTTCCTGCCGGAACAGTATTCTCGGGAGGCGGTTTATACGTGTCTGTTCCCTTATTTCAGGGATCTTTTCTTTCCAGGCAGGTCCGCTGGGTTGAGGTGTTACGGTAACATGATAGCGCTCACCTGAATAAAACTGATCTTCCTCAACGCGATAGATGTTTTCAGCATTAAGATTATATTTTTCATAGCTTAATTCGTGCAGGATCCAGAGAAGTATCAACAGGGAAGCTGCAAGGCCAATCGCAAGCCCGAAAATATTAATAAAAGCAAATCCTTTGTGTTTCAGAATATTACTGGAGGCAAGGCGGAAAAAGGTTCTTATCATAGTTCGGTCGTTAGGTCTTCCTAAGGACGAATTTATATTAATCCTGTTGCATCTGGAAAAAAATAAAGTCTTTAATAGGTGGCCCGGATAATTATAATGATATTGACAAGTTTCGTGAATTTTGTTAATCTTCTGTTAATGTATTAACAAAACTTTATCTATAGAAAGAATATATCTTAAATTTAAGTCTTTAACCAACCTTCAAGGAATAAGTAATGATAAAGAATCTGCTTAAAACAGCCGTCAGGCATATCCGGAAACATTCAGGATACAGCCTTTTGAAC
>JAPLDY010000182.1 GCA_026391595.1 Bacteroidia bacterium | reverse complement strand
ATTTCTTCCTTACTGATGCCTGGTCGAATAAGGCAATTTGCTATCAGAATCTTGATAATGAGACGGAGATGCTTGCCTGCTTTGTAAAGGCACTTGATTATGCGAAGAATTCCGGGAGGACTGATGAAGCTGCCCGTATTGAGCGTATTATGGCAATGATATATTTCAGGAAAGGAGATAATTACCATGCCGAGATATATTGCCAGAACTGTATCGAATCAGCAAAATCTTCCGGCAACCTTGATGTACTCCAGCTTTGTTATCTCGATTATTCAAGAGTATTTGAAAGTGGTAACGACTTTATCAAGGCACTCGAATACTATGAGAAATACCTTAACCTGCGCGATTCCATTAATTATGCAAACAGGCTTGCTGAAACGGAAGCTGCAGATAAAGTGGCCGAGTATGAAATAATCGAACAAAGGATCAGGGACGAGATTGATGCAGAGGAGATACAGGGACTTGAAATTAAAAGATTAAATGCCGAAAATCAAAGCAGAGAAAATCAGATCAATCTACTGCTGAAGCAGCAGGAACTTGCCGGATCTGAGAAAGGCAGGCTAGCTAACTCACTGGCTCTTGAAAAAGAAAGATTTGAGCTGAACAGAAGGGAGCAGGACATAATTTCATTGCGAAACCGGCGGGAGAACGACAGTCTGATTCTGGAACAAAGAAAAATAGAGGCGACAGCTTTGACAACTCAAAATCAGCTTCTTGAATCTCAGAAAAAGCAGGAAGAGGAAAGGTCCCTGAAGGCACGACAGATCCGTAACATGGCAATAGGCTTGGGAGTGCTTATGGGATTGGTGGCAATAATGATACTCTCGGGACTTTTATCAACAAGAAAACAAAACCGTAAGCTGGCAGAGAGCAAGCGTCAGATCGAAAAAATAAATGCCGACCTTGAAAGAACAAATGAAGAGGTACTGAAACAGAAGGACATTATTGAACTTAAGAATCAGTCGATTACAGACAGTATTCAATATGCAAGCAGGATACAGACTGCTGTTTTTCCTCCTGTCAACTTCCTCGATGATTGGGGAATCGAGAATTTTATACTGCTCAAACCAAAGGATATTGTGAGCGGTGATTTTTACTGGGGAGTACAGAAGAATAACAGAATAATGATCGCTGCTGCCGACTGCACAGGGCATGGGGTGCCTGGTGCATTCATGAGCATGCTGGGTCATACCTTCCTTGATGAAATAGTTAACACCAGGGAGATTGATAACGCAGCTTCAATTCTGAACATACTCAGGGATGAGATAATTAATACCCTTAAGCAAAAAGGTACTACAGGCGAAGCTCGCGACGGAATGGATATTTCACTTGTTATACTTGATCGTGAATCCGGGAAACTCGACTTTGCGGGCGCTAATAATCCGCTCTATATGATACGTAACGGTAAACTGATCAAGTACCAGGCTGACAATATGCCTATCGGAATTCACTTTATATCATTCACACCTTTCACGAACCAGAACATCGAAATAAGAAAAGGCGATTATCTGTATTTATTCTCCGACGGGTATGCCGATCAGTTCGGAGGTCCGCGAGGAAAAAAATTCATGTACAAGCCCTTCCAGAACCTGCTGTTGCGAAACTATTCTAAACCAATGGAGATACAGAAGGAGATACTTGAGAATACATTCGAGGAGTGGAAGAACGATATGGAACAGGTGGATGATGTCATGGTGATAGGAATAAAGGTGTAACGGTACAACGGTACAACGGTACAACGGTACAAAGGCGAAACAAGAAACTTCTCAATCATTGAACAGATTAGTAACTACTGAAGACGGCTCCCATACGGTATATGTTCCTGAACTTGATGAACATTACCACTCGACTAATGGGGCAGTGCAGGAATCTGAACACATCTTCATAAATTGCGGCTTCGATTTCTGCAAGGCCGATCCTTTAAGGATTTTAGAAGTCGGTTTCGGGACAGGATTGAATGCTCTCCTGACGGCCGTAAAAAGCCTGAGTGGCATAAGAGAAGTACTTTACACATCTGTCGAAAAATATCCTGTAGAGGATAAGCTTATCCGATTGCTCAATCATAACCAGTTCGCAGGCGAAGATGGAAAAGTGATCTCTGATCTCATATATTCCGCACCCTGGGGTGACATGAAAAAGATCTGTCGAAACTTCAGCATTAATAAAATATTATGCGACGTTGTTACAGACTGTATACCAGGTTATTACGACTTAATATACTATGATGCATTCGGACCTGAGAAACAGCCTGAAATGTGGAGCTCCACGATATTTGAAAAGATATCAGCAATGACAGTCTCCGGAGGTATACTATTGACATACTCTTCAAAAGGCCTGGTTAAAAGAAACCTGAGGTCTAACGGGTTTAAAGTGAAACGACTTCCGGGGCCTCCCGGCAAGCGTCATATCATACGGGCAATTAAAATCTGAAAAAAACACTTAAACTCTTTTTTCCTGCACCCAAAGTATTATCTTTGCGGGAAATTCTAATTAAAATTTTATATTATGAAAATCAAAGGAATAATTGTTCTTTCTGTTGTAGTTTCCATGATGCTTGGCTCATGTTCAAAAAATGCAATACAAAGCGCAAAGATGAAAACCAACATGGATTCAGTATCCTATGCTTTTGGTGCAAATTTTTATGGCGTTCTCAGTGCTGACAGCATCGATCTCGATCCTGTTCTTATAGCCAAAGCTATGATGGATGGCAAAGCCCAGAGTTCAGAAATGAATGAAGAAGAAGTCAGAACCATCATTATGGCATTCCTAAGTAAACGTGAAGCTGAAACAGCTGCAAAACAGGCTGACGCAAACAAGACTTTATATAAAGATCAAATTGATGCAAATCAGAAATTCCTTGCTTTGAATAAAGAAAAAGAAGGAGTTAAAGTTACTCCAACCGGCCTTCAGTATGAAGTGATAACAATGGGAACAGGTGAGAAACCAACAGCAGCAAACACAGTAAGAGTTCATTATTCGGGTAAACTTATAGACGGGACAGAATTTGATTCATCGACCGGCGGCGAACCTGTTGAATTTCCTCTTGCAAATGTGATTCCCGGCTGGACAGAAGCCTTACAACTCATGCCTGTCGGATCAAAATTCAAATTTTACATCCCTTCAGAACTTGCATACGGATCAAATGGTGCTGGTGAAGCTATCAAACCATTTTCAACATTGATCTTTGATGTTGAGCTCATTGGTATTGTAAAGTAAATGAGAACTGCTGAGATACAAACGGCTAAAGGCCTTATGAAAGTGAGCTTCTTTGAAACGGATGCTCCAGGGACAGTGGAAAATTTTATCACTCTTGCAAAAAAAGGCTTTTACGATGGACTGGCATTTCATCGCGTATTACCTGATTTTGTGATCCAGGGAGGATGTCCCTTTTCCAGGGATATGTCAGATCCCAGGATAGGTACGGGTGGTCCGGGATATAAGATCAAATGCGAGCTTGATGGTGCAAACCAGTATCACGAGCGGGGTGTGCTCTCAATGGCTCATGCCGGGAGAAATACCGGTGGATCACAATTTTTTATCTGCCATAGCAGAACAAATACAAAACATTTGGACCGTCAGCATACATGCTTCGGAAAAGTGTTTGAAGGTATTGACGTTGTTGATAAAATTCGTCAGGGTGATAAAATTGAAAAGATCATTATAAACGAGGAATAAAATAATGGCATTCGAAATTACCGGAAAGATAATCGAGATCCTGCCTGTCAACCAGGTAAGCGATAAATTCAGAAAACGTGAGTTCGTCATCGAGAAAAAGGAGACGGGAGGCACGGCTGTTTTTGTTGATTATGTAAAATTCCAACTGGTTCAGGATAAATGCGACCTTATAAATGAATCATTTCTTAACGAAGAAGTGAAAATATGGTTTAACCTAAAAGGAAACCGATGGGAACGCGATGGCAGAGTCAATTATTTCACAAACCTCGATGCCTGGAAGATCGAGAAGATGACATCCCAGAACCGTGATCAGAATGTTCCTTCTAATACGGCACTTGAAGATATACCCCCGGAAAACGAGGAACTAAGTGATCTTCCGTTCTGAAAAGAAGTAAAGAGACTGAAAATGAAATTCAGTCTCTTTTTTTTAAAACAATAAATAGTAATTATTTGTTTGTCAATATAATAATATCATGATCAATCCCTTTCTGAAGGAGTGGAAAACACCCTACGGGACTCCTCCCTTTAACCTTTTTGAGAACTCACATTATAAGCCTGCAATAGAGGAGACAATCAAATCAGCTTCAGCAGAAATAAAGGTTATCACTGAAAATCCGGCTTCCCCCGGTTTCAACAACACGATTGCTGCGCTCGACAGGGTTGGTGAAAGACTTGGAGATATCACGTCTGTTCTCTTTAATCTCAACAGCGCTGAAACAAGCAAAGAGCTCCAGGCTCTTGCTCAGGACATATCTCCCATTCTGACCCGCTTCTCCAATGATATCACAATGAACGAAAAGCTCTTTAAGAGGGTAAAAGCTGTCTATAATTCAAAGGATTCTGCAGGGCACAGTAAAGAGGAGCTTATGCTTCTCGAAAAAACCTACAGGAATTTTGTCCTTGGTGGCGCCGGACTTGATCCGGATAAAAAAGGAAGATTCAGGGAAATCTCTGAAGAACTGTCCGGATTATCTGTAAAATTTGAAGAGAACATTCTGGATGACACTAACTTATTTGAGCTTCATATTACTGAAAATGAAAAACTTGCCGGATTACCCGATTGCGTAATCGAAATGGCATCTATTGAAGCCAGGGAACGAAAAAAAGAGGGTTGGATATTCACCCTTCATTTCCCAAGCTACATGCCTTTCATGAAATATTCCGATAATAGGGATCTCAGGGAGAAAATCTTCAGGGCTTACTCTTCCAAGGCATTTCATAATGATAGTCACGATAACCGCGGACTTTCACTGAAGATAGCTAATCTACGCCTGGAACTCGCCGGAATACTTGGTTTCAACAATTTCGCGGAACTTATCCTTGGCGACAGGATGGCCGATACAACCGGAAAGGTGGAATCATTTCTTGAAGAATTGTATGCTGCCTCAATTCCTGCTGCACACAGGGATTTTGAAGCATTTGCAAAGTTCGCAGCAGAATATGGACACATTGGTAATATAGAAAGATGGGACTGGGCTTATTATTCAGAAAAACTGCAGAAAGCAAAATTTGATATTGACGATGAGGTGCTTAAGCCATACTTCGTACTTGAGAATATCGAAAAAGCTATATTCGGCCTTGCCACAACATTATATGGCATAAATTTTATTCCCGGCAATGGGATACCTGTTTATCATCCTGAAGTAAAAACATGGGAAGTGCACGATAGTGATGGCAGCTTTCTAGCAATACTTTATACCGACTATTTCCCGCGACCGGGAAAGAACGGAGGAGCATGGATGACAAGCTTCAGGGAGCAAAGAAATGAAGATGGACATGAAACACGTCCTCTGATCTCAATAGTTGCCAATTTTACCAGACCTACTGAGACAAGGCCCTCCCTCCTCTCTTTCAATGAGGTTACTACCTTTCTGCATGAATTCGGACACTCATTGCATGGCATGCTTACAAAATGCACTTACGAAAGCCTATCCGGGACAAGCGTCGCACGCGACTTCGTTGAGCTTCCATCACAGCTTATGGAGAACTATGCTTACGAAAAAGAATGGATTGGGAGTTGGGCTGTGCATTATAAAACAGGCGAAAGAATAAGCAATGATCTGGTCGAAAAGATAAAAGCATCAGCCACTTTCAATGAAGGCTATGCCTGTAACAGGCAGCTGGGTTTCAGTTTTCTCGATATGGCATGGCATTCACTAACAAAGCCTCTATCGGGCAACATCGATGAATTCGAATCTGCGGCTATGGCTAAAACTGAACTCTTCCCTCCTGTGGAAGGATCCAATATGAGTGTTTCCTTCGGGCATATTTTCGGAGGTGGCTACGCTGCTGGCTATTATGGTTATAAGTGGGCCGAAGTACTTGATGCTGATGCATTTAAACATTTCAAGGAAACCGGGATCTTTAACAGTGATACCGCAGCATCGTTCAGGAAAAACATCCTTGAAAAGGGAGGTACTGACAAACCTATAGATCTCTATCTGAAATTCAGAGGAAGGGAACCGTCGATAGATGCGCTGCTGGAAAGAAGTGGTCTGAAATAGATTTTTACATGTACTCATCCCCCCGGCCCCCTTCTCTGCTAAAGCAAAGAAGGGGGTGCTATATTATTGTATATTAAATTGCGAAAGCAGAGAGAGCCTGTCCCGCTTCGGCGGGAGGGAAAAGAAGGGGGTGAGTATGTGCAGATAAAAGGTAAAGCTGTTTCAGTAATAAAACAAAAAAAAGCTGACTCAATCATGGTCAGCTTTTTTAAAATACGGTTCGGTATT
>JAPLDY010000087.1 GCA_026391595.1 Bacteroidia bacterium | reverse complement strand
GTCTTTCCGGCGCTGCCTGTTACAGCCACAACAGGTGATTTGAAATCCTTTCTTTTATGTGCGGCCAGATCCTGAAGCGCAGTAATTGTATTTTTAACTTCAATGAATCCCGCACCATTATAACTTCCATGATCATCCGGCAGCTTTTCCACAACAAAGGTCCGGATACCTTTTTCAAAGAGGCTCTTTATAAAAAGATGCCCGTCATGATTTTTGCCCCGTATCGCAAAAAATGCCAGCCCTTCCGTAAAACTGAGCTGTCGGCTATCGGTAACCAGGTCGCGGACGGCTAGGTCAGAATTACCGGTCAGTTTTCCCTTAACTATATTGGCAATATCCCGGGAGGTCAATTTCACTGTTATTCTTTTATTTTCGGGTTAAATTCAATTTCATTCATCGAAATATAAATCAATGAAATAAGTGACAGATGAACAGGCCCGATATATCTGAGTTCAAAGGGACCAGCATAGGCACTGAACGCATAATAAATCAATATAAAAGTCAATAACATAAAAACTGATTTCGTCTGGCAGGGGCTCGAAAAAATCTGTTTTCTTTTCATAAAGATCATGATAATGCAGGCCATTAAGATAGCCCACAGGACTGATCTGATAAGCGGTATCAAAAAGAATGTCTTTTCATACACTTTGCTTTTACTGTAAAGCTTTTCGCCAGGATTAAAATTAAACCAGCTTTTCAGCAAATCTTCCGGGATCCAGTCAGTTCTGAATACTTTTAAAACCTGGTCATCAGTCGGGTAAAATATCAATCTGCAATTTGGCAGGAAATAGTAGCGTGCAAATGCAAAGGGATATTTCTTCATAATGAAAGAGCCAAATTTGCCGTATACATTTGCTCCCAGGTAATTCCATTGATAGATGAATGGTGTGCCGGTTCTCTGTGCCTCGTAGAAGCAATATGATTTTAAAGGCAATCTGTTATCCCACATATACCTGGCCGTTGGCCTGGTAGCCGTTATCAGCAAAGTATCGAACTGAAGGGCGAATCTGGTAAATTCTTTTACTTTTTTATCGTGAATCTTAGCCGGATTGATATCAATATACGGTACACAGTTCATGGCGTTGCTGGCCTTCTGCCAGCCGCTGAATCCTGAAAATGTACCGACATGAACAAGCCTGAAAGTTTTTGATTTCTGACTTCTGTAGATCCCGAAAACCATCAATAACAAAATGATTACCAGGGATATGGGCTGCCAGATTTTCTTCCTGTCAAAAGAAACAAGCACGAACACAAGTGAAACAGCTAAATAAATCAGCCCGGTATATCTGATACTAATCAAGCAGTAAAGCAACAGCGCATGAATGATAAAAGAAACAAACTTATCCGGGATCTTAATGCTGTATAACATCCAGAGTCCTGTTCCGATCCAGATCATTGTCAGTGATGTAAAGAGTGAATCACTCAGAACAGAATTTGAAAGATAGAGTGTGAATGGAGAGACGATTGCCAGGAACGCGAACGAATAAAAGATAAATTTCCTTTTTATCGGGAAAAAATATTTGATGGTAAAAAGGAGGAACAGGGTGCATAAGACATTGATAAAGAATTGAATGAATACCAGGAAATGGATGGATGAAGAAATTCCATGTACCATGATCAGGAATTTTGAATATCCAAAAGGCCTGTATGTATCCGGAGTATTTTCTGATGCCGCTCTTACATAACTGCCCGAATCAGAGATCCCGGCAGGGTATGGATACAGATTGACCAGAATTATGTAAAGGACAACATAGGCGGCAAAGAAAATCAACAACTGATACCTGTTTTCCCTGGCAAGCATGAATTTCAGGAAAGAGCTGTAACCGATGGGTTCTTCAATCTTATTTTTCTTCATGATACTCTTCCTCGGTATTGATCTCCCAGATATTTTCTTTAGAGACCTTCCCCATAATAATATTATTGACTGCGGTAATGGCGGTAAGCATCGAATGATCCTGGTTGTTGTACTTATGCATTCCGTTTCTTCCGACTAAAAAAAGGTTCTCAAAGTTATCAGTAAATTCCCTGATTGTATTGAATTGCGAATATGTCCCGAAATAGGCAGGATATGTCTTTGACATCCTTATTATTGTGCTGTCGATTACCTCACCCTTATCGATAATTTCTATGCTGTGTAACTCGTTAATTGCAAACTTAATGAATTCATCATCCTTCATTGACCACATCCGGTCGCCTTCATTGCAAAAATATTCAAGTCCGATCCACACTTTTTCAATGTCGGAGACCATATACGGAGACCAGTTATTGAATATCTGCAATCTCCCGACCTTCACATCCCTCTCCTGAACATAGATCCAGTTATCAGGCACCAATCCGTACAGTGTTTGAATTTTGGTTTCATTTGTTATTTTCAGCTTGTTAAGGAGCAGCCCTACAGTTATAAAATCCCTGTATTGCAATCCGTTGCTTATTTCTTTTACTGCAGCAGGAACATTTTCTCCCATAGCCTTTATAAGATCCTTTACAGGCATTGATGAAAAGAAATAGTCTCCTGACAAAGAATTTTTGAGGCCTGTCGCCCGGTCTGAATATTCAATTCCGGTGACAGTTTTACCTGAAAATATTAATTTGTCAACATCAGAATTCAATAATATGGTTCCCCCCTTCTCCCTGATAATTTCTGCAACAGTTTCCCACATCTGACCCGGTCCGTATTTCGGATACAGGAATTGCTCAATAAGGCTCGTATCGGTATTCTTCTGCTCTATAGATTTCTCTTTTACGAAAATTGCTTTCAGAGCATGAAGGAGAGCTCTAGTAACCGATAATTCCTTAACCCTCTGTTTTCCCCAGTCAGCAGGAATCTCAGAGCACGATACGCCCCATACTTTCTCAGTATAATCCTTAAAGAAAGTTTTATAAAGCTCTTCCCCGAACCTGCTGATAAAAAAATCCTCGAGTGATTCAATTTTTCTTACAGGAAATATTTTTATGCGCAGATAGGTCAGTCCTATTTTCATTATCCTTGAAAAACCCAGGTTGGTAAGGGTTGTTACGTTCAGGGTAACGGGATAATCAAAAAATTTTCTGATGAAAAAAATCCGGGATAGCCTGTTCCTGATGAGCATAACCCTGTCAGTCTTTTCTGGATCAGGGCCGTCAGGGGAAAGACTTACTGAAGCGCTCTTTTTATGATAGTTGATCTCCTTTTGTATCTCATCTTTTGAATCTGCACCCTGGAGAGGAAGAATATCCTGCCACCATTTCATAATGAGGTCTGATTTCGAAAAGAACCTGTGACCACCGAGATCCATACGGTTCCCTTTATAGTTTACTGTCTTTGAGATCCCTCCGATATCATTTGACTTCTCAATGATCACAGGAATGATATCAGTCTTTGTAAGCAGCTCATAAGCGGCGGTTAAGCCTGCAGGTCCTGCACCTACTATTACTGCGCGCTTGCTCATGATCAGACCATTGTCATTTTTTAAAGAGTATCATTTTCCTCACGAAGAAGTTCCAAAGATATACCAGGATTGCAGTTAATATTTTAGAAAGAAGATAATATATAGATAAAAGGCTGGTGAAAATCCAGATAAAAAGCTCATTCAGGCCTAAACCAACAAGTCCTATTACAGCAAATATTAAAAACTCAAGTTTTTTATTTTTGACACTTCGCGAGGTAAATACCCATATGGTACTTATAAAATAGTTGGTTAAAAGACCAAGTAAAAATGCAATACCGGCAGACAGGAGGTAATGGAAGCGGAGGAATTCCGTAAGTGTATAAAGAGTCCCGAAATCAATAAGGAAGGCTAAGCCACCGACAAATGTGTACCTGATAAGCTGAAAAAATGTATTGTCAGTCTTTCCCCTGAATAGAGAGTCAGCGATTGAAGAGAATTTACCTGTCACAAATGATCCTGATTTAATCCTCTTTATTCAGGGCCTTATTATAGCAAGTCCGGCAAAGAGGTTCATATTTATCTTTTTCACCAAGGACGACCACCTGGTCCTCATCAGATTTTCTGAAGGAATATTGTGCAAGGTTGCCGCAACGCATGCAGATTGCATGTACTTTGGTAACATATTCGGCTATTGACAGAAGTGCAGGCATTGGGCCGAACGGATTACCCAGGAAATCCATGTCGAGGCCGGTAACAATCACACGTATGCCGTTATCAGCCAGTTTATTGCAAACATCAACAATAGCATTGTCAAAAAACTGAGCCTCATCGATGCCTACCACATTTACATCACCTGCAAGCAAAAGGATTGCAGTAGCATGATCGACCGGCGTCGATACTATTGATTTATCGTCATGTGAAACGACCCTTGTTTCAGAATATCTGTTATCGAGTGAAGGTTTGAATATTTCAACTTTAAGTCCTGCGAACTGTGCTCTGCGCAGTCTCCTGATAAGTTCTTCAGTCTTGCCGGAGAACATGGAGCCTGTGATTACTTCCACATTGCCCCTTTTACCGGTTGCTCTCACTGAATTCTCGAGAAAATCCATCTTTAATTAATCTCTGATGCTGGGTACCAATTTGCAAATTTATTCCGTTATCACAGAGGAATATTATTTACTTTTGCAAAATAAGGATTTTGGTTCGTTTTATATATATGAAAATATGGATTTCAACAAAACAGTTGATTTAATTATCAAGGATCTTGAAGAAGCACGGGAAATAATTGATGACCTGAAAAATTATCCCGGAGTCCCTGCCATTCAAATAGAACTGGCAAAATCAAAATGCAGGAATGCTGCTGAGGTAATAGCGCTTTTCAAGAGTGTGCAGAAGGGTGTAAAGACAGAAGACGGAAGATTTACGAACGAAGTTAGGAAATTCCGCGGAGCGGAACTGAAGACGGAAGTTAAAAGCCCTACGCCCTTATCTGAAGAAAAAGAAGCAGAGCCGGCTGCAAGAAACATAACTGAATCCGCAATCGTAGCTGACAGGTTCAATGATTTTCCCGACAGTCTGAATGAAAAGCTCGGAAGCCTGCTGGACGATGACATTGTTCCTGATTATTTTAAGGCAAAGCCCCTGACTGACCTTACCCAGGCAATAGGCGTAAACGACAGATTTCTTTTTATCAGGGAGCTCTTTAACGGAAATCCCGACTCATATAACCAGGCAATTTCAAAAATTGATAAAGCAAGAAATCTGGCCGACGCCAAAGATCTGATGACAAGCCTGACAGGAGGTAAAACTGAAAGTGAAGCCGCAAAACAGCTTCTAGACCTTGTAAAACGTAAATTCCCGGTTGATGAGTAAACTGTTCCTTGTACCCACTCCTATCGGCAATCTCGGAGATATGACATTCAGGGCTGTAGAGGTTCTGAAGAACGTTGATCTTATTCTTGCCGAGGACACACGTCAGTCAGGAAAGCTGCTTAGCCATTTCAACATTAAATCGCATATTCAGTCCCACCACATGTACAATGAGCACAAAAGTGTTGAGGCCGTATGCGAAAGGATCATTGCAGGTGAAAAAGTTGCACTTATTACGGATGCAGGAACACCAGGCATTTCCGATCCGGGATTCCTGATCGTAAGGACATGTTTGCAGAAGGGGATACCGGTAGAGACCCTTCCCGGACCAACAGCACTTATACCCGCGCTGGTGAATTCCGGACTTCCATGTGAGAGGTTCTGCTTTGAGGGCTTCCTTCCTCCGAAGAAAGGGAGGAACAAGAGGTTGTCGGCTCTTGATGAGGAGACAAGGACAATGGTCTTCTATGAATCACCTTTTCGCCTTGTAAAAACACTCGACGAGCTGGCCCGGCACCTGGGACCTGAAAGGGAGGCGAGTGTATCAAGAGAGCTCAGCAAAGTGTTTGAAGAGAATATCAGAGGCTCATTGTCGTATCTGTCAGATCGTTACAGGAGCAAGCCGCCTAAAGGCGAAATTGTAATAGTAGTAGCAGGAAAAAAAGATTAAAATGATCCGGGCCTATAAATAAACCCTGTCTAAGCTTTGAATTTTATATTATCATTTATAAAACCCCCTTTTCTGTTTCCCCCAAGGGGGAAAGACTCACTCCTGCCCCCCTGGGGGAAGGCTGGGAAGGGGGTCGATATTGGCAAAAAAAAGTTGGTTGTCATGAAACCAATCATATTGATTCTTTCTTTTTTCTTCATAACAATAAATTCATTGTCAGCCCAGGTTCTGAAGGGCAGGATCACAAATGAAAAGGGAGAAGCTGTTCAATATGCGACTGTATATATCCAGGAGCTGAGGCAGGGAACAACTGCAAATACAAAAGGAGATTATGAGCTAAAACTGGCTCCGGGCAAATACCAGATTACTTACCAGAGTCTTGGCTACGGACAAGTTATAAGCAATATGACTATTTCAAGTCAGCCGGTGGTCAAGGATGTCGTACTTCCTCTCCAGTACTATATGATACCCGAAGTAAGGATCTCAGCTACGGGCGAAGATCCGGCCTACAGCATCATGAGAAAAGCCATTGGAATGGCTCCTTATTACCTTAATAATATAAACTATTATAAAGCAGAGGTTTATCTGAAAGGCAATGTAATAGTCAATAAAATACCCGGGTTGATTAAAAAGGCTATGAACAAGGCAGCAAAGAGTGAAGAGAAAGAAGGAGGAACACCTGTCAGAATTAAAGAGGGGGATGTTTATCTGATGGAATCGTTCAATGAGATCGAATTCACCGCTCCGGACAAGTATGTTCAAAAGGTAATTTCAATCAACAGCACTTTCCCTGATAATAACGAGAATGTGTCTCCCATGGATTTCATAAATGCGAGCTTTTACCAGCCCCTGATTGCAGAGATGGCTATTTCTCCCCTTGCACCGCAGGCATTCTCATATTATAAGTTTCAATACCTGGGGGCATCACCGCAAGGTAACTATACAATAAACAAGATAAGAGTCATCCCTAAAATGAAAAGCCAGCAGCTTTTCGAAGGGACTATTTATATAATTGAAAATCTCTGGTGCATCCAAAGCCTTGATCTTACAAACGACAATATTATGGGTAAGGTAAATGTCCAACAGTTATATATCCCTGTACGTGATGACATATGGTTACCTGTGAGTCATAAGTTCCTGATTAACGTCAGTATCGTCGGCGTCAGGGCTGATGTGGGATACGGCGGTTCAGTCAAATATCTTGAGGTAAGACCCAATACGTCGCTCAAAAAACCGGAGTCGGTTACTGCCGATTATTACGGGATCCAGTCCGAAGCAGCAAAGGAAATACCCGTTACAAAAAGTCAGCAGAAAATTGAAGAGATACTTCAGAAGGATGAACTGAATAACAGGGATATGGTCAAACTGTCAAAAATGATGGACCAGGAATCCAAAAAGGCACAACCTGACAGTGTCCGTAAGAACCTTGAGATCAAGGATAATGTAAAACATTCAGTTGAAAAGGATGCAGGCAAGAAAGACAGCGCCTACTGGGCAGAAATAAGACCTGTACCATTATCAGAAATAGAAGCAAAGAGCATCAGGCTCCGCGACAGTATTAAGACAGAGACAACCCTGAAGAAGAGCCGGTTTCCGACCGATAGTATTAAAAAGAGCCAGAAAGAGGAGAAGAGCAAATTCATGAAAGAGCTGAAATATATTGCTTCTGGCCATACCTGGTCAGATTCAACAGGTTTCCGGTTCTACTTTAACGGACTTATTGACATGAAAAACCTGAGCTTCAATACTGTCGACGGTTTTAAATACGGAGTTGATTTCAGGTTTTCAAAATTGCTGAAAAACAATTCTAACCTGACCATTGCGCCTGACCTGAGATGGTCATTCAGCAGGGAGAGATTAGACTGGCGGATAAACGGAACCTATAATTTGAACAGGATGAAGCAAAGGTCACTCTTCATCAATACCGGAATGATCAGCAGGGATATATCCACAGGTGGCTCAATTAATCCTCTTCTGAACTCTATCAGTTCCCTGTTAATGGAGAGGAATTATTTAAAGCTCCATGAATCCAGGTACTTCGGCGGAGGGTACAGGGCAGAAATCGTCAATGGGCTAAGTTTATCATTGACTGCTGGTTACGAAGAGAGAAGGACTCTTGAAAACACAACCAGCTTCTCCTTCGTAAATACTTCGAGGGAATATTCTCCAAATATTCCCGGAAACATATATCTCGACAGCACTGCAAATCCCATGCATGCCCTAAGAGATCAGAGGCATCTGGATTTTGGGGCCACCATAACCTATACTCCAATGCAGAGATACAGCATCTGGGGAGGATCCAAGGTAAACAGGGGTTCCGATTGGCCTACGTTCGGATTGACCTGGGAACACGGGGTCAACGAGTTTTCAGAGCTGACAGACCGTTATAAGCATTACGACATGATAAGGTTTGAGGTGTCAAGAAATCACAGTGCGGGCTTTTCAGAATTTAACTGGAGGGTACGGACCGGTGGCTTCCTCAACAACACAAATGTGCCCTATTATGATTTCTTTCATTTCAATACTCAACCCATCTACGTTCTGATAGATGATTACCGTGATGCCTTCAAACTGCCTGCTTATTATTCACTCAGCACTCCGGAGTTCTTTGGAGAAGTGCATCTGAAATATACGACACCTTATCTGTTTCTGAAGTACCTGCCGGTACTCAGCAAAACCCTTATGAGGGAAAACCTGAGTTTTTCCTATCTCGGTTCCAGATATCATAAGAATTATACCGAGTTTGGGTACAGTATAACCGAGCTTTTCCTTATGGGAGAAGCCGGTGTTTATGCCGGATTTGAAGATCTGAAGTTTAAGAGTGCAGGCGTTAAGATTGTAATAAAAATAAATTGATCATAATCCAAACGGAGGTTCATCCTGTGATTCTGTCTCATTGTCAAATCCCCCTCCCAGGCTCCTGAATTTATCGTGATTCATTTTTGATCCAAGCGTTATACTTTGAGCCGCTGCTCCATCAGGTACGTTGTCAAAATCAAATTCATCGATATCAACGAACTGAGCTTTTTCCTCACGGAACTTGAGCTTGATATCATCCACAGGACCATTACGGTTCTTGGCAACGATTATTTCTGCAATACCCTTCGTTGAAGATTCATCCTCAAAAGTCATGATCCCGAATTTCTCCTGACGGTGAATAAAGACAACCATATCCGCATCCTGCTCAATAGCTCCTGATTCGCGAAGGTCGGAAAGCAGAGGCCTTTTTGTTCCGCCTCTCATCTCAACCGATCTGTTAAGCTGCGAAAGTGCCAAAATAGGGACATTCAGCTCTTTTGCTATGCTCTTTAGCGAGCGGGAGATATTGCTTACCTCCTGTTCACGGCTTCCTGCGTTTTCCGGTCCCGACATAAGCTGAAGGTAGTCGACAATCACGATATCGAGCTTGTTCTGTGCCATCAGGCGCCGGCATTTTGCCCTCAGCTCGAAGATTGAGATAGCAGGTGTATCGTCGATGAATATAGGCGCCTGGACCAGTTTTTTGATCCTGGTATCGAGCTGCTTCCATTCCTCCTCTGACAATCTTCCGTTCCTGATCTTATCGCTTGCAATGTCGGTCTCAGAAATAATAAGCCTGTTAGCCAACTGTATCGATGACATCTCGCATGAGAATATTGCTACATTCTTTCTATGGTCAATTGCCATATTTCTTGCCATCGACAGAGCAAAGGCTGTCTTTCCCATCGAAGGGCGGCCTGCAATAATTATAAGTTCTGACTTCTGCCAGCCGGAGGTAAGACGGTCGAGCCGGGTAAAACCTGATGGTATGCCAACAAGTGCATCTTCGCGTTTCCCGGCCTCTTCAATTTCCCTAATCGCCTCCTTGATCACCATATTAATCGGGGCTACTTCCCTCTTTATGTTTCCTTCGGCGATCTGGAAAAGTTCATTTTCCGAATAATCAAGCAGCTCTGTAACATCCCATGTATCATCAAACGACCTTGCCTGGATCTCTGTGGAGACTCTAATCAGTTCGCGCTGAATATATTTCTGCGCTACTATTCTGGCGTGGTAATCTACGTTTGCAGCGCTGACCACTTTGGATGTAAGTTGCGTGAGATATACCGGACCACCGACACTCTCAAGCTCATTATGTGCACGGAGCTCTTCGGTCACGGTGTAAAGGTCAACCGGAAATTCCCGCAGGTTAAGATCAGAGATCGCCTTAAATATTTTTTTGTGAGAATCCTTGTAAAAACTCTCCGGTTTAAGGATATCGAGTATTGTGATAACAGCCTCCTTCTCAAGCATTATTGCACCCAAAACTGCTTCCTCCATATCGATTGCCTGAGGTGGTACCTTTCCAAAATCTGGCATTGCGGCAATAACCTGTCTCACGGGCTTAGTCTGTTTCGCCATTTATTATATATTATTGATTTATTGATACTTGCAAGATTAGATTAAAACATTTCCGGCAGTTTCAAAGGTATTAATAACACCCTTTGAAATTATCGGCAGGCAGCTTTTATTACAAACAGACTTGTGTTAAGAACTTGTTGAAAAGCTAAAAAGCAAATTGGTGACAACAAATTCAAATCGTAATGGTATTTTTACGCCAAATAGCGACGATGATCACATTCCCGACATCAGGTGCCGGTCTTGGCGGTGGATCATCGGATGCCGCATGTACTATGAAATATGTAAACAGATGCTTTAATCTTTCGTTAAGTGAGGAGGACTTGCGGGCATACGCACTGGAACTTGGCAGCGACTGCCCATTTTTTATCGATCCTGTTCCGTCGGTGGCAACCGGTCGCGGTGAGGAATTGACTCCTGTAGAACCCTTACTCAAAGGCTATAACCTTGTTCTAATTAATCCGCGCATACATATCAGCACCAGAGATGCCTATCTTAACAGCCACCCGGTAGTACACGAGACAAGTCTGGAACAACTGATAACCAGTGATCCTGCTGAATGGGAAAAATCCCTGAAGAATGATTTTGAAGATTACGCTTTCAAGCTTTACCCGCAGATAAATGAGATTAAAAGATCATTGTACAGGTCGGGTGCTTTATATGCTTCAATGTCGGGAAGCGGTTCGACAGTCTACGGTATCTTTGATGAAAAGCCGGAGATTGGAAAGAAGCTGAAGGATTTTCTGATATATGATGGTGTACTATAAGAATGTCGACCTCATCCCCTCTATTAAGTTAAATATTTAAGCCCCTCCCTCTTGGGGGAGGGGTTTGGGGAGAGGTCATTCCAATACAATCAGTACTGTTCCCTTCGACACTTTGTCGCCTTTTTTAACGGGTATTTTTTTAACGGTGCCGTCTATGCTGCTTTTCAGCTGATTCTGCATTTTCATGGCATCGAGGATCATAAGGTCTTCACCAAATTTTACTTTCTGCCCGGGTTTTACAAGTATATCCAGAACTGTACCCGGTATGAAGCTTAAAATAAATTTAGGATTCACGGCCCTGTAGGATACTCTCTTTTCAAACTTACTGCTGATCCGTGTTTTATAAAGAGTAGAGTCGATATTAAGAGTTCCCAGTTTTTCTGTGTTTTTCATTTTGCTATAACTTTCATGTAAAGTTCTTAAGACCCCCTTCCCAACCCCCGCCGAAGCGGGGCAGGCATTCCCCCAAAAGGGAAGGAGCTTCTATACTTTTCCCCCTTTGGGGAAATAAGAAAGGGGGTATTATCTTAACAATCAAAACGGTGGGAGTCCATGTTTCTTTTGGGGCAGTTGTATCGATTTGTTTTCCGAAATAGCAAGTGAATGCAGAAGGAACTTTCTTGTCTCGGAAGGTTCGATGACAGCATCGACATACCCACGTGATGCTGCAACATAAGGATTCGCAAACTTCTGCTTGTACTCTTCAATCTTTTGTTTCCGGGTTTCGTCAGGATCGTCAGACGACAATATCTCTTTTCTGAAAATAATATTTGCTGCGCCTTCCGGACCCATTACTGCTATCTCAGCAGCCGGCCATGCAAAAACAAAATCTGCTCTCAGATGTCTTGAGCTCATTGCAATATAACCTCCGCCATAGGCTTTTCTTATAATTACAGTCAGCTTGGGGACCGTCGCTTCGCTATATGCATAAAGCACCTTTGCTCCATGTCTGATAACCCCGGCATGCTCCTGATCCACACCAGGCATATACCCGGGCAGGTCAACAAAGGTGATAAGAGGGATATTGAAAGCATCGCAGTAACGTATGAAGCGTGCAGCCTTGTCGGATGAATCAACATCAAGAACACCAGCCATTTCGAGTGGCTGGTTGGCAACAAATCCTGTTGTTTTTCCTCCCATCCTTCCGAATCCTATCACAATATTTTTGGCATAATTCTCCATTATTTCAAAGAAATCGGAATTATCGACGATTGCCCTGATAACATCCTTGACATCATAAGGCAATGTAGGATCATCAGGTACAATTTTATTGATATTAAATTCATTCAAAGGTTCGCCTGCCTCGAATGGTCTGGCTTTCTGGCTGTTGTTCCATGGAATGAAAGTAATAAGTTTCTTTATCTGGTCAAAGCACTCCTCTTCGCTCGATGAAAAGAAATGGGCATTACCTGTTATTTCACTATGTACACGGGCGCCACCAAGGTCTTCCATTGAGATCTCTTCTCCAAGGACAGTTTTAATAACTTCCGGACCGGTAATAAACATCTTTGAAATGTTATCCACCACGAAGACAAAATCGGTGAGGGCCGGAGAATATACTGCGCCTCCCGCACACGGGCCAAGGATAACTGATATCTGGGGGATAACACCGCTAGAAATGGTATTGCGGAAAAATATCTCGCCGTACCCGGCAAGTGAATTGACGCCTTCCTGTATCCTGGCGCCGCCGGAATCATTTATCCCGATAAGCGGCATTCTCATTTTGAGGGCATGATCCATTATTTTCGTGATCTTTCTTGAATGCATCAGACCAAGCGATCCGCCGGCTACAGTAAAATCCTGGGCAAAAATTGCCACAGGCGCACCGTAAATGGTTCCAGTTCCGATTATGACACCATCGGAAGGAAGCGATTTCTTATCCATATCAAAGTCACGCGCATCATGCTCAACGAACAAGTCATATTCGTTGAAGGAGTCAACATCAAGAAGAGCCATTATGCGTTCGCGGGCAGTACGTTTGCCCAGTGCTTTCTGCTTTTCAATTGCCTGCTCTCCTCCTCCAAGAAGAATCTTTTCCCGCTTTTCCTGTAATTCCCTGAGCTTGCTTTTAATTGCCATATGATTAAGATATTATAAACATTAAGAATTCCGGCTAATGGGGTACAATTTTAAAGAATTTGCCTGACTTAATGAAACTATTTGGGGGCTAATTTATAGAGTATCCCGGCTACGACCATATAGATAAGATTGGGAATCCACATAGCCAGCATGGGGTTCAGGTTTCCCTTAATTGAGAATTGAGAAGCAAACTGCAGAAATAAAATATAGGAGAAGCTTAGAGCAAGACCAATGCCAATGTTCATCCCAATGCCTCCCCGTATTTTTCTTGAAGAAAGGCTTACGCCTATCAGTGTAAGGATAAAAACAGAAAATGGAGTAGCATATCGCTTATGGTTCTCGATCTGAAAAACCTTCAGCTCATCTGAGCCCTGAAGCTTGAGCAGGGCAATATAATCATTCAGCTCCCTGAAGGTCATCGTGCCGACAAATGCTGGATCTCTGGAAAAATCGGGAGGAGTTAGCGTCAGCAATGTATCAATGCGATCACCTTTAGTAAAAGTCTCTTCCTTGCCATTGATATCTCTCAGTACATAATTCAGAGCTCCCCATTCTCCTGATGCTGTATCAAATAAGACTGTCGGGGCCCATAGCTTGGAAATCAGCTTCCCCTCATCATCAAATTCTTCAATAGTGAATTCATTACCCCTGTTGTACATCGGATTATATGATTCAAGGTAAACATATACATTCGGGGAAACCTGCCTGTGTATATTTTCAACACGAAGCCTCCTCCCCTGCGACCGGTAATACTTGTCTTCAAAGTCCATCCTGGTGAGGTTTGCTTGTGGGATGACGAAGTTTGTCAGGTAAAAAATGATACCAGCGATAACCAGTGCTGAAAGAAAATAGGGCCACATCATTCTCCGGAAGCTCATCCCGCTGTTCAGAATGGCAATGATCTCTGTGTTTACTGCCATACGCGATGTAAAAAATATCACTGCAATGAAGACAAACAAAGGAGCGAACAGAGTTCCAAAATAGGGTATGAAATTAAAATAGTAATCAAAAACCACAGCCTTCCAGGGGGCTTCTCTTTCCATGAAGTTATCGATCTTCTCAGCAAAGTCGAAAACCACTGCGATGATCCATGTTCTGAAATTACCTTCGTTAATTTTTTCCCTGGCGTCTTTCATAAGCTTCAGATAAAACGCAAGATTATGGATGCTTGATATCTGTGAACCGAGTATTTCACCGGAAATCACAAGATGCCTCAGGTAAGCTTTTGAATATGTCAGGCTTACATGAGAAGGACCCTCCGGATCAACCGGGCTGAAGTCGTTCATCCATTGTCTGTTCTTGATGTTTATTATCCCTTCAGAGGTGAAGAGCATCCCATTCCGTCCGTTACGGGTTGGCATCACGCAGTCGAACATATCAACACCGCGTTCTATGGCTTCAAGCAGATTTACGGGAGTTCCGACTCCCATAAGGTATCTTGGCTTTTCTTCAGGCAGTATCTCATTGACTATTTCAATAACCCTGTACATTTCTTCAGCAGGTTCTCCTACTGAGAGGCCTCCTATAGCATTACCTGCCATACCGGCAGATGCAATTTTTTCGGCAGAAATCTTTCTCAGGTCATCAAAAACGCCTCCCTGAACTATAGGGAAGAGAAATTGCTCCTTACCCCAGAGAGGATCGGTATTCCTGAATCTCTCTACAGCCCTGTCGAGCCAGAGATGAGTGAGGGCCACAGATTTTATAGCATATTTATGATCGCATGGAAAGGGAGCGCATTCGTCGAGAACCATCATTATATCAGAGCCCAAGATACGCTGGATATCAACAGTATTCTCAGGAGTAAAAGTATGCGTTGATCCGTCAATGTGAGATTTGAATACTGCACCTTCATCATTCAGCTTCCTGTTGCCTGCAAGTGAAAAAACCTGATAACCGCCGCTGTCGGTAAGTATAGGCCGCTCCCACGACATGAAGCGATGAAGACCTCCGGCTCCTTTTATTGTTTCGGTGCCCGGGCGAAGATAAAGATGATAAGTATTCCCAAGGATGATCTTTGCATCGATATCCCCGGAAAGGTCGCGCTGAAGTATTCCCTTTACAGTTCCTCCTGTGCCAACCGGCATGAAAATGGGCGTAGGAATATCTCCGTGAGGTGTCTTCAGAAGACCTGTCCTTGCTTTTGTTTCCTTATCCTTTCTCTCAACAGTGAACATATTCAATGTCTCATAATGGCAGCACAAATGTAATTTATCTGCCCGTGCCGAGAAAATTATCACTATTTTTTTTCAGTTCCGATTATCTTATTAATATTGTTCCGGCATTTCGTGAGTGAAAGTATGTTCCAGGAGAATCTGTTTTTTTCGGTACTTTTTTTAGTGTTTGCTTTATCAGCAGCCATTCAGCTTTTCTATTACATGTATTTTTATCTTGCCCCATGCATATATAAGCATCAGGGAATCAGCGGAGCAAAAAAACCTGTTTCAGTAATTATCTGCGCAAGGAATGAATCAGAGAACCTCAGGGATTTCCTTCCTGCTATCCTTGAACAGGATTATCCTGATTATGAAGTAATTGTGGTAAACGATTGTTCTGAGGACAATTCATATAATATCCTGGGAGAATATCTTCAAAAGTATCCGCATCTGAGAGTTTCCAATGTCAATAAAGACCCCAAATTCGCTCATAACAAGAAATTTGCACAGTTCATCGGCATCAAGGCAGCCAGGAATGAGATACTGCTTTTCACAGATGCCGATTGCCAGCCTGATTCATCCCAATGGATTGATGGCATGGTTTCAAATTTCACCGGCAAAACTGACTTTGTCCTGGGTTATGGAGGATATCTGAAGAAAAAAGGACTTCTGAACAAATACATACGCTTTGACAGCCTGTCGATTGCCATTCAATATTTAGGTATGGCAATACGAGGCATTCCTTATATGGGAGTAGGTCGTAACCTTGCTTACAAGCGCAACGTTTTCTTTGACAACAAGGGATTTGGATCCACCACTCATATTATTTCGGGAGATGATGACCTCTTTGTAAATTCGAATTCATACGGGGAGAATACGCGGGTCGAATTCAGAAAAGAAACACATACCCGGTCTCTTCCTGCATCTACTTTCAGAAAATGGGTTATCCAGAAAAAAAGACACCTGACCACTGCACCATATTACAAGATGAGGGACAAGTTCCTGCTTGTTATCGAACCAACCACCAGAATCATTTTCTATGCCACATTTGCAGTGCTGGTTTCATGGCTTTTTTTGTGGCCTTACCTGCTTATAATCTTTGGATTAAGACTTATCGCCCAGATTATTGTGATAGCCCTGGCACAAAAGAAGCTGAATGAACCGGGACTTGCTGGTTTTTGGCTAATTTTTGATATCTTTTCACCCCTGATCAACGGGACGATCTTATTAAGCAATACTTTAAGGAGACCTGGAAAGAACCAATGGAAGTAACTCAGGGCCTGTCCGACAACGCAAAGAATGATCTGTTACTGGTTGAGGAGGCAAAAAAAGGAAATGAAAAAGCCTTTGCAGCGCTAATGAACCGGTACAGGGATTCCATTTATTATATGCTTCTTAAGATGGTAAATAATCCTTCTGATGCTGAAGACCTCACTATTGAAGCATTCGGGAAGGCATTCAGGAGCATCGATACATATGTTCCGCGCTTTGCATTCAGCACCTGGCTCTTCATGATAGCCTCCAACAATTGTATTGATTTCATAAGAAAAAAACACTCTTCTCCTGTTCCATTTGACCAGTGGCAGGAGGGTGCTGAAAATCCGGCTGTAAACATACAATCCGATCTGCCTGATCCTGAAGAGGCGCTTATAAATGATCAGAAAATCGCCACTCTCAGGAAGATTGTCAACCAGCTTAAATCGCCATACCGCGAGATAATTGAACTCAGATATTATAAAGAGTACTCGTACGAGGAGATTTCTGCTGAACTACAGATACCTATTGGTACTGTAAAAGCACAGCTTTACCGTGCGAAAACACTGCTTTACAATATTTTAATAAAAACAGGTAACAGCTAATGCCGGATCACATTCTTAAATATTTTCCTTCGCTTAATAGCTCCCAGATGGAAAAGTTAGGGATATTAAAGTCATTATATGGCAGTTGGAACAGCCGGATAAATGTCATCTCGAGAAAGGATATGGATGGCTTTTTCATCCACCATGTCCTTCATTCACTGTCGATTGCAAAGGTCATCTCATTTACCTCAGGAACACGGATACTTGATGTCGGCACAGGCGGGGGCTTTCCCGGGATACCTCTTGCAATACTATTCCCCGGATCAGAGTTTACTCTTCTCGACTCAATTGAAAAAAAGATAAAGGTTGTCAAGGCTGTATCAGGTGAGTTGCATCTCGATAATGTTGTACCACTCAGAAGAAGGGCTGAAGAAGAGAACGGGAAATACGATTTTGTGGTCAGCAGGGCTGTAACTGAATTCCAGGGATTTTATAAGCTCACCTCAAAGAATATTTCACAAAAAGGGAATAATTCATTAAGTAACGGCATACTGTATCTCAAAGGCGGGGATCTGGATAACGAATTAAGGTTTTTGAAAGAGAGGGTTAAAATATGGAATATCAGTGATTTCTTCTCTGAACCATTCTTTGAAACCAAGAAAATTGTGTATCTGCCTTCGGTGTATTTTAAGTGATGAGAATCATTAGACAGACCCCCTTCCCAACCTTCCCCCACGGGGGAAGGAGTTTAAAAAACTTTTCCTCCTTGCCTTGCTTCGCCGAAGCGGCTACGCGAAGGCGAGGGGGGAAATACAGAAAGGGGGTCAAAAAATTGTTATTGGAATTCAGTATATTTCAAAAAAACACTATCTTTGCGATCTCAAAATAAAAGAAAACACATTTAAATAACAGTAAGATGAAAAGGACATACCAGCCATCAAGAAGGAAAAGGGTTAACAAGCATGGATTCAGGGAAAGAATGTCCACTGCCAACGGGAGAAGAGTACTTTCTGCTCGCAGGGCTAAAGGAAGAAAGAAACTATCTGTCACTCCTGAGCTTAAACTTAAATAAGTTTTCAAAATAAATGATATGAATTCAGAGGTGCCCGTACAAGGCGCCTTTTTTATTAATTTTACTTCCCTGAGAGATCTTATGAACGGGCTTCTTACATATATAAACGATAATGAAATCAAGCAGGTTGCTGACAAGATAATTGCAGGGAGCCGTCTGTCGGCAGAAGAAGGACTCATCCTGTATAATAAGGGAGATCTTCCGCTTCTTGGAATACTCGCAGGCATAACCAGAAGAAGGATCAATGGCAACAAAGCTTACTTCAACAGAAATTTCCATATCGAACCCACCAATAAGTGCGTTTACAACTGCCGCTTCTGCTCATATCACAAACCTGCTGGTGATCCTGAAAGCTGGGAGTACAATCATGAGCAAATGCTCGAAATAGTCAGGCGATTCGACAGCACGGATGTAACTGAAGTTCATATTGTAGGCGGAGTCCACCCTACACATGATATTTATTATTATGCCGAGTTAATCCGAAAAATAAAAGAGCACAGGCCATCATTGCACATAAAGGCATTCTCCGCCATTGAACTTGATTATATGTTTACAAAAGCCGGAATGACAATTGAAGAGGGTCTTGCACTGCTGAAGGACTATGGTCTCAATTCCATCCCGGGTGGAGGAGCTGAAATATTTGATGCAGAGCTGAGGAAGAAAATATGTGCTGAAAAATCATCTTCTGAACTATGGCTTTCAATTCATGAGACGGCACATAAGCTTGGACTGCCGTCCAATGCAACCATGCTTTACGGACACATAGAGACCTATTCGCACAGGATCAGACATATGGAACTACTTCGTGACCTGCAGGACAGAACAGGCGGATTCAATGCTTTCATCCCCCTGAAATACAAAAAAGCCAACAACAGCATGGGATATCTTGGAGAAGTAAGTGTTATAGAAGACCTCCGAAACTATGCAGTTGCCAGGCTTTTCCTTGACAATATACCTCATATAAAAGCATATTGGCCAATGATAGGCAGGGAGACTGCACAGATAAGTCTATCCTTTGGGACCGACGATCTTGACGGAACTATAGACGACACCACCAGGATATATTCCATGGCCGGAGCGGAAGATGCAAATCCTTCCATGTCAACAAAAGATATATCTGCGCTTATCCGCGAAGCAGGCTTCGAGCCTGCAGAGAGGGACTCATATTATAATATAAAGTAATACATTTGCGTTATCATTAATGTACATCCCGCCTGTATGAGCTTAAAGAATTTCATTTTCAGCAAGGTATTTCTGAAAAACCTGGGATTTGCAATTATAATTGCTATCGGAGCCTTAACTATCCTGTTGCTCTGGCTGAACATTTATACCAGACACGGACAAGCGCGGCCAGTTCCTGATTTTTTTGGACTTACAATAAAAGAGACAGCTGCTCTCGCTAAGAAAAGTAAAATGAATTACCAGGTAATTGATTCTATATATACTACCCTTGTACCTGGTGGATGTGTTGCCGTGCAGAGTCCTAAACCGGGATTTAAGGTAAAGAAATGGAGAATCATATCACTCACCATTAATGCTTTCAGACCTGAAATGGTGGCGATGCCCGATCTTATTAATCTCCCTATCCGCCAGGCAAGTGCGTTAATCAAAAGTTCAGGCCTTGTGTTGAACAAGAAAACTATAAAGCCCGATCTTTCAACTGATATGGTGCTGAGCCAGCTTTATAACGGTAACGAAATAGCGCCGGATGATTCAATTGTAAAGGGATCTCTCATTGACCTAGTAGTCAGTGGAAATTCCAACAGGACTACCTCTGTACCGAACCTGGTTGGTATGAATCTAAATGAAGCTACCGACAGGATCAATGGAACATCCCTGAACCTCGGAGCATTCAACTTTGATAATACAATTGTTTCAGGTGATGACAGCCTGAATGCTTTCGTCTTTATGCAAAAACCTGAATTTAAGGAAGATGCGACAATGCAGAATGGTCGGTTCATGTACCTGTGGCTCACACTCGATTCACTTAAATTACCTGTGGATTCAACAATGATAATCCTTGGAGACTCAACTCTTTTGGAAGGAATAATTAAATAATCATTAGTAAATCACGATGGGGAAAAAAATAATAATCAATATTATTTTATCCGTACTTAGTCTGAATCTTGCTGTTAGCCAGGAAGTTGTTATTGGACTTCAGTCAAATCCGGTAATCAGTGACAACTATATTAAATTTGAGGAAGCCAAAGATTTAGCTGCCGACACTCTTGATCTGCCTTTTTTTGATGATTTCTCAGAAGCAGGAATATTTCCCGACCCTGGTAAATGGAGTGATGATTTCGTTTTTATAAACAATACATACACCGGGGATCAGATCACGACCGGTGTAGCCACCCTGGATGCTCTCGATAATACCGGAAGGTTATATGATGGTGCTTCAAGCATCGAGTTTGAGGCTGATCATCTGACCTCACAGCCGATAAACCTCAATCTGGCTGCTTCAGACAGCATAAGGCTTAGTTTTTATTTTCAGCCCGGCGGGCTTGCCGATATTCCCGAAGAGAACGACAGCCTGGTACTTCAGTTCTATGCACCCATAGAAAAAAAATGGTATCATGCATGGCAGACAACAGGCGGTAAATATTTAGCCTTCAAACCGGTTGTCATAAGAATTGACAATTCCAGGTTCCTTCATAAAGGATTCCGGTTTCGTTTCATAAACTATGCCAGCCTGAGTGCAAACCTGACAGAACCTTCCATGATTGGAAACTGCGATCTGTGGAATCTCGACTATGTTAAGCTCGGCAAGTTCAGGAATGATGCCGATACTGTTTTTCATGATGTAGCTTTCAGGTTTCCTCACCGCTCTCTTCTTAATACACATGAAGCAATGCCCATGAAGCAATTCAAGCAGGTCGCCCTGCAGGAGATGACTTCGTCCATACCAATGCATTACCGTAACAGCGATATAATAATAAGGAATGTAACAAGGAATTTCGAGATCTGGGATATGTATAAAAATTCCCTGGCCAAGTCACTTTCTGCTGGTGCCTCAAATGTTGCTCCAAAGACAAATATCAACGATTTTGCTGACCTTATTTATACTTTCAACTCAACCACGGATGATTCAGCCCTATTCAGGATAACCAGCTGGCTCATAACTGACAATTTTGATCCCAAGGAAAACGATACGGTGATCTATTATCAACGGTTCACCAACTATTTTGCTTTTGATGATGGTTCATCGGAAGGAGGCTATGGGGTGAATGGGCTGGGATCAAGAAATGCTATGGTTGCCTACCGTTTTAAGTCGTTTATGGAAGACACTCTGAGAGCGAAACAAATATGCTTCAACGACAGCTATATGAACGCAAACCAGCGGATCTTCGACCTTATGGTATGGGACGATAACGGAGGAGTTCCCGGGAATGTGATCTATTCCCAGGAGAAAGCACTGGTGCAGCAGGGAGAAGCAATAAACGGTTTTCACACTTACTCCCTTAAGGAAAGCATTATGGTTGATGATATTTTTTATGTGGGATGGAAACAGAGGACAGAGACATTTCTTAATGCAGGCCTCGACATAAACACACCGCATGGCGGAAAGCAATTCTACTGGATAAACGGCAACTGGAAAGAGTCTTCCGTGAATGGAAGCCTTATGATCAGACCGGTAACAGGACCTCCTCTGGCCACTTCAATAAATGATGTCCCGTATAGAAACAGGACGACTCTGCATTTTTATCCCAATCCTGCAAGTGATTTCATTACAATTGACGATGAAGAGATGATACTGTCAGGGGAAATTTATATCTCAATCGTTGATCTGCAGGGACGTGAGGTCATTAAAACACCTCTTGCAGAAAGGATTGATATCTCGTCCCTCCATGATGGCATGTATATAATCATTGCCAGCAGAAACGGAAATCCATGCGGATATAACCGCCTCATCAAAACAAGGTAAACCTACAATATGGCTGAGGAAGAACCTGGAGAACAGCAGGAACTATTTGAACATTACCGGTTTAAAATTGATCCGGGACAGTCGCTTCTCAGGATCGATAAATTCCTTTTTACCAGAATTGAGAATGTTTCACGTACAAGGATACAGAATGCTGCCAGTGCAGGCAACATTCTGGTAAATGACAATCCTGTAAAACCAAATTACAGGGTAAAGCCAAACGATATTGTACAGGTCGTCCTTCCTGATCCTCCCCGTGAGATTGAGCTCATCCCTGAAAATATCCCGATAAATATTGTTTATGAAGATGATGATGTCATAGTGGTAAACAAGGAACCCGGTATGGTAGTGCATCCGGCTTATGGAAACTATACAGGCACACTTGTGAATGCCCTTATGTGGCATTTCAAAGACCTGCCTCTTTTCCAGACAGGAGAATTGAGACCCGGGCTGGTTCACAGGATTGATAAAGACACATCGGGGATCCTTGTTATTGCAAAGAATGAACTGGCGCTTAACAGGCTCTCAAAACAGTTTTATGACCATACTACCGACAGAAAATACATTGCTCTGGTATGGGGTATTCCTGAACCTCATGAGGGTACGATATCCGGTAATGTCGGCAGGAGTATCCGTGACCGCAAGATTATGCAGGTATTCCCTGATGGCAGTCGGGGTAAAACAGCAATAACACATTATAGGGTGATCGAGGACTTCAGTTATGTTTCGGTTGTAGAGTGTAAGCTTGAAACCGGGAGGACTCACCAGATAAGGGTCCATTTCAATCATATCAGGCATCCTCTGTTCAATGATGAGGTATATGGTGGAGATAAGATCCTGAAGGGAACAACATTCTCAAAATATCAGCAGTTTGTAAGGAATTGTTTTGCCATCCTTCCAAGGCAGGCGCTTCATGCTAAATCCCTGGCGTTTGATCATCCCGTATCACACGAAAGACTCTCATTCGATTCCGGGCTGCCTCATGACATGAAGCAAGCCATTGATAAATGGAGATCATATACTTCGGGAAGAGAATGATTTTATCACCATGATCCGGAGGCACCGCCGCCACCAAAACTACCACCACCGAAGCCGCCAAAACCACCTCCACCGCCACCGCCTGAGAAACCACCCCAGCTTCCGCCGTGTGAACTGCGGCCTGAATTCATCATCGACATTAAAAGCCATAAAGGTAATCCCTTATCGCTTAAATGTTTCTGGTTCTTCCCTCC
Organism: Bacteroidia bacterium; assembly: GCA_026391595.1. Lineage (GTDB taxonomy): Bacteria > Bacteroidota > Bacteroidia > Bacteroidales > VadinHA17 > LD21. The sequence goes on along the minus strand of JAPLDY010000087.1, from coordinate 7,281 downwards.
CCCGCTCCGCATCGACATTATTATAATAAAGAATATTATGAAAATGATAAATGGAGCTACACCGTTCAGATTGCTTTTCTTTTTGTACTTGTCAGCAGGGAATTCGCCTCTGGCCAGAGAAATTATTACATTGGTTGCCTTGTCCAGTCCTTCATAGTATTGTTTGTTCCTGAATGCAGGAAGAATCTCGTAATCGATTATCTGAGCGCAAGTAATATCAGGGATTGCACCTTCGAGGCCGTAGCCGGGTAAAATTGCCACATCTCCCTTACCTCCATCGATGTCAGACCTGACCAGTACCAGTATCCCGTTGTTAATACTCTTCTGTCCTATCCCCCATTTCTCAGCCAGCCTCTGGCCATAATCTTTAATTTCGTAACCTCTCAGGTCTTTTAGGGTGATTATCGCGATCTGTGTTGAGGATGAATCATTGAAAGCCACCAGCTTTTTCTCCAGAGCATTTATCTGCCACTCATTTAGCATTCCGGCAAAATCATTTACGAGACGGGGAGGATATGGCTTTTCTGGAAAATCCTGTCCTGACGCCGTAAATGACATCATAATAAACAGAAACAGTACAATGCTTTTATTCAGAACTATTTTCTCTTTCATGCTGTCCCTTTCTACTCCGGATCGTCAAATGAAATATCGTCAGGCAGTTCATTTACATCATCCGACTTATGCGGGAAATGTTCTTTAAGCTGCTCTCCGGCCATAAGTATTCCTTTTACAAGGCCTTCTGTATACTTTTCTTCCCTGAAATTCTGCTCCAGAAGTCCCTTTATCTTGTCCCAGAAATCGTCCGGGACGTTTTTGTTAATACCCCAGTCTCCAATAACAGCAAATTTCTTTTGGGTTACGGCAAGATAAAAAAGCACTCCGTTCCTGTTCTCTGTTTTATGCATACCGATCTTTTTAAAGATCCATGCCGCTCTGTCGAGCACATCTCCTTTGAGACTGGTTTCGATATGCACCCTTATCTCGCCCGAAGTGTTCTCTTCAGCTTCTTTTATTGCAGAACGAATGTGAGCCTGCTGCTCCCTGGTAAAAAATGTCGAAGCTTTCATTAAAACTGTACCTGAGGGGCTTTCTCAGCGCCTTCCATCGATTCGAAATATGGTTTAGCCGTGAAGCCGAACATTCCGGCAATGAAGTTCTGCGGGAATCTCTTGATATAGGTATTGAAAGTCTGGGCTATTTCATTGAATTTCCTTCTCTCTACGGAGATCCTGTTTTCAGTTCCTTCCAGTTCAACCTGGAGGTCTCTGAAATTCTGTGTTGCCTTTAGTTCAGGATACTGTTCTACAACGACCATTAGGCGGGAAAGAGCTGAACTCAATTCACCCTGTGCTGCCTGGAACTGCTGCATATTCTCAGCGGTCATCTTTGTAGGATCTATTGTTACCTGGGTAGCTTTAGCCCTTGCTTCAATAACCCGGGTGAGAGTCTCCTGCTCAAAATTGGCAGCTCCTTTGACTGTGTTTACAAAGTTCGGGATCAGGTCTGCCCTTCGCTGGTATTGTGTTTCGACATTGCCCCACTGGCTCGTGACTGCTTCCTGATTAGTGACCATCTGATTATAAACCTTTGTACCCCAGAGAATTACACCAAGGATTATCAGGCCTAAAAATGCAACTATAATAACTGATAATAAACAACCTTTTTTCATTTTTCTGTTATTTTAGAATTTTACCAAAGTTAATAAATTTAGAGTTCTTCAATAATATTTCAACCGCAAAGAGCGCTAAGCCCTCCTTCGTCAGGTAAATACGCAAAGTACGCAAAGAATTTATTTTTATACTTTGCGTCCTCAGCGGTTTTCCTGAGGAGCAAAAGCGACGAAGGACTTTGCGAACTTTGCAGTTAATGGATTTTGCTTAAATTTGAGTATATAATTATTGCTGATGAGAACAATCGCTATAGTTGCAGGTGGGGATTCCCCGGAATTTGAGATCTCTGTAAAGAGCGCCAACGGAGTTGCCAGCGCCTTATCGTCCAGGTATGAAGTTTATATCATCACGATAAGAGGCATAAACTGGTATTGGGAAGATACGAAGGGCAGATATCACAATATCGATAAGAATGACTTTACCCTTATCGTGGATGATTTTCATATCAGGTTCGATGCCGTATTCATTGCCATTCACGGTACTCCCGGTGAGAACGGAATGCTGCAGGGTTATTTTGAAATGCTTAAAATTCAATATACCGGGTGTGATGCTTTTTGTTCTGCATTGACGTTCAACAAGCAGGCCTGCAAACTTTTCCTGAAGGAATATGGTGTTCCCATGGCTCATGCCGTGATGATCAGGAAGGATGAAGAAATTGATCCGGCGTACATCCTGAAGCAAACCGGGTTGCCGTGTTTTGTAAAGCCAAACGACAGCGGTTCAAGTTTTGGCGTTTCAAAAATCAAAATGAAGGAGGAACTTTTACCTGCACTTGAAACTGCCTTCAGGGAAAGTGATGAAGTGATGATAGAAGCATTTATGAAAGGCAGAGAGGTTGCTTGCGGGGTTGTAAAGGCAAAATCAAAGACGCTTGTACTTCCGGTTACCGAGATCATCAGCAAAAATGAATTCTTTGATTATGAAGCAAAATATACGCCGGGAAAATCTGATGAAGTGACTCCGGCCAAGTTGCCCGCTAAGATGACAGAAGAAATACAAGTCCTCAGCTCCAGAATTTACGACCTCCTTGGATGCAGGGGAATTGTGAGGGTTGACTTCATTATCGTCGGAAACAAACCCAATTTCCTGGAAATTAATACAATTCCCGGCATGACAGAAGAGAGCCTGGTCCCCAAGCAAGCTCAGGCTGCCGGTATCGGCCTTGATGAACTTTATTCGATGGTTATCGAAGATCTGTTCAAATAAGGGCTCAAGGGCACAAAGGCGCAGTGGCACAGGGGCATTTACCTTTGAGCCATTGTGCCGCTGAGCCTTTTATTATTCCCTAGCTTTTTTCAGTCCGCTAGTTGTTGTGTAGTACTTGGTTATCATCCCCGGGACTTCCCATTCCGGCAGTTTGCCTTCCTTCATGTATTCGAGAAATCTGGCAGTGACCTGGCCAAAATGCTCTTCATGGGAAACCCTGTATTTATTAAGAACATTGATTTTTAATGCTGTTTTTCCTACAGGTTCAATTATCAGACTATCATAAGGCAAGGAGGTAAGAGCATTCCTGAGCGTTATCGTGAAATCCTTTAATGTTGCTCCCTTTACATTTTCCACATATAGTGTAGGTTTGAACTTTTCATCAGCACCCTGCTTGATCACAAGGTCGCATTTTGTTCCATGCATCATTGAAAAATGCGTATCACCTCCGCCAATCGGAGGCTGGTAATTCCATGTCACTGAGACTTTTGCCCATACACCCTTGATCTGGTAAACTATTTCCCCGTTTGCATAAACATACAACTTGCTGTCTTTTATATCCTTCTGAAGGAAATCCGGGAACTCTTCAATATTTGTAACAGCCTTGAACTCTTCTTTTGAAATAACTGTAGGCCAGCGCTTGGCTGAAACAACATTAACATCTGAAGGACTCAATATCTGTTCAGGGAAACATTCCCACTGCACAAGGTCGACAAGATGTGTCGTGACGTCGACGATCCCTTCGCCCTGCTGCTCAACATCAAAGAACCATCCGGGCCTGATGTTAGGTGCACCTGCAACCAGCTTAAGGAAATGATGAACACTTATCTTTGTAACTGCTGGTTCTTCCTGTGTTCCGGTTGTAAGTTTACCAAAGACATCCTCCTTCATTGAAAGAAGCTTCTGAAGGATTGTGGTGACCTCATATCTTTCTGTCATTATATCATAAATGAGCACCCCTTTTTCAGCAGCCGCTTTAAATGCTTCTTCCAGCTTAGGAAAATCTTCAGGTGAAATTATCATAGGCTTGTCAGCAAACACATTCAGACCAGCGTTAACCGACCTGGTTATATATTCTGCTTTTTTCCTGTTGTTGCCCGACAGTACAACAACATTCCCTGGTTTGTCTTCGAGCATTTTCTCAAAGAAATCTGTTCCTGTATAAACAATTTCATTCCAGGAAGTAGGATCAACAGACCGTTCATTGAACGATTTGATCCTGTTAAGATGCATCACATAATCAGGTCCTTCTGGCGCATAAACATGTACTTCCGGATCTACCTGGCCGTACATTATTCTCTGTACAAGGGCAGCATGAAAATGGCCCGGGTCGACAGTCATAAGCCGGACCTGATCTAAGTTTTCCATAGTTAGTTCAATATTTTCTGATTGCTTTTTTGAACCTCCAGTTCCGCACGAAGCTAGTATCAAAGCTGGAATAATAAGAAGTAAAATTGATCTTTTCATTATGTTGTAACTTTAGTTTATTCTTTATCGAAGTGACTAGAGTGAGCTAGAGTTTGGAGTGCCTAAAGTTAAGAAATAACTCTAAGTACTCCAGGCACTCTAGGCACTTTAGGCACTTATTATTTCTTTATTAAGGTCACCGTTGGCGGATAGGCAAAATCGTTCCACACCCTGTCGGCTATGTTCTTGTCGATCTTCCCGTCATAAACCAGCATGCGGTATTTAAGCCTGTAAAGATTTCCTGGAAAAAGCTCCCAGTCTTTATGACGTGTGGGGCAGAATTCGAAGTACACATCACCAACACCATTCTGATTCTCAGGCCATACACGCATTGGTTCGGGATATTCCCTGTTCGATGGATGTGAAAAGAAAGTGATACCCGAATTTCCCTTGTCTATAAATGCTCCGTTAATGTCTGCCCATCTTGCTCTTGATCCGTCAGCATCTTTCCTGGTTAATCCCTCCGATGTAAGAACTGTACTGTTCTTATTATTCCACTCGCCGGTTGCACGGAATCCTATCCCCCCGGCATACCGGTAAGCCACAAATACTATCGGCTCCTTACCTGCTACTGACAGGAAAGTTGTCAGGTCGACGATATAAGCTTTTATCCCGGAGACCGGCTCAGTATTCCAGGCTCTGACATCCCACACCTCATTTATTGCCAGTTCTTCAGGTTTCGCTCCCTGAAAATCAATGTGATCCTGTTTTACAGAAAATCCCCCATAGACAGGACCGTTGATGACGGAATTAATACCCGAAAATCTTACGGTTCCCTGTTTCGAATTCAGGTTCCAGAAATCTGTTTCATGATCGCCGATCTTAACTTTTGTCCATGGGTTCCATATGCCAAAATGATGATAATGGTCACGCGGGCTTATTCTTGTCATAATGTTACCTGATGGCGAATACATCGGGTGGATAAATCCGCTTCTTTTATAAGCAGTGTCAACTCCTGCAGGAGGGTACATGATCGATTTGCGGTAATGTAGAATTTCCGAGTCGCCCTTTTTCAGAATTATGTTATCAGGAGTTATCTCGGTTGTAATGATGTTCTTTGCTGTCTGCGGACCAACCCTGTACAGAAAAAATTCCCTTTTCTTGCCCGGGTCTGTTGTTCCATCAAGGATCCACCACAGCCTCGGTAAATAATCTGCCTCAACCTGGAAAGGTTTCTCAACCATCTGACCTTTAACCTTTTCGACCAGCTGATACCCAAGAGTATCGCTCTTTGAAACTCCTTCGATATCAAGGCTTACCGGAGTGTTTATCCTCAGGAAATTGCCGGCTTCGACATAAAAATGGAGGAGCTGTGTCTTCTGTGAATTCACAGTCAGTCCAAAAGCAAGGAATATGGAAATGATAATAAAGGATCTTTTCATGACAGGTTATTTTGAATATTTTTTCACTGAATTTATAAATGCATGTATGTTTTCATCCTTTACATCAGGAGGCATCCCGCCTCCTGCCGACCAGATTATCTTTTCGTAACTGGATATTTCTCCGAAGGCTTTTTTCACAGACTGCTCAATAATTGCGGGGGTTCCGGACCCAAGGACATCCCTGGCCGGAATATTTCCGACAAGAATTACATTTTGTCCGGCCAGTTCCCGTATTTCTCCCATGCTGTGATTAAATGAGAAATTGAACATATTGATACCCATTTCTTCAAGATGCTTTGCTGTGATCAAGCCGTCGGCATCGTTGTGGAGAAACCTGGCTTTGGCACCTGTTACAGAAAATATCCTTTTGAAGTACGGTACTACAAATTCCTGAAATTCATCTTCACCGATAAATCCAATAATATCATCAAGCACAAGTAATCCGTCAATTGAAGGGAAGCATTCTTTCTGCCAGCTCAGCCAGTCGCAGATAAAATCTGTGATCTTCTTTAACAGTTTATGCGATCCTTCAGGATCCATGGTAAGTGCAAGCATGAATTCAGTAGTGCCCATCAGGAAGGTAGCAATATTCATTGGTCCCCTGGCTACGGCAAACCTTGTCTGATGATCAGCTTCCTTTATAGCTTTCTGATTATTCTTTAATCTGGTTATCATGAACGGAAGAAGGCCGTCTGTTTTTACATTCGGCTGAGGAAGAGAATCTGCATCTTCAATACCTTTTAAAACTTTATCGGCATACGGAAGTCCTTTCTGAAAGAAGATCATCCTAGCTCCGAATGCTGAAGGCTCTGTACACATTCCGTATTCCGACCAGAATGCCGGCATGAACCAGGTATCCGGAAATGTATTCACTGCTTTAAGGTTCGATTTAAGCCATAGCTCATCTGAAGCATAGAAATCGACCGATGAAATACCGTACCAACCAGGTATCCAGGGGCTGTCGATAATAAATCCTGCAGGCTGATATAACAGCTTTTTGCCGTCAATCATAGCTACAAGATCATTCCATGATGAATTACGCATATTATGTTTAGTTAGTTGGAAATATAGAAATAAAATTAATCAGAAAAAATTTATAAGCCAGTCAAAACTAGTTAATATACTTTAAAACTGTGTATCTGCTGCCTCTCCCCAAACCTCCCGCCGAAGCTGGACCGGCTCTCCCCCAAGAGGGAGGGGCTTAAAATATAATACGATGGGGTCCCCCTTCTCTCCTGGGAGAAGGGGGTCAGTGGGAAAAGGCCTACTTCCTGTATTTCTCTATCGGATCACAGGTGCAAACCAGGTTGCGGTCGCCATAACCATCGTCGATGCGGCCGACAGATGGCCAGAACTTGTTCTCAACGATCCATTTTACCGGGAAGGCCGCTTTCTGCCTGTTATATTTGTGATTCCACTCATCTGCCGTAATTACCATCGCTGTATGAGGAGCATTATGCAATACATTATCATACAGGTCAGCCTCGCCATCTTTCACCTCCTGTATCTCCTTCCAGATCGATTTCATGGCATCAATGAATTTATCCAGCTCTCTA
>JAPLDY010000105.1 GCA_026391595.1 Bacteroidia bacterium | reverse complement strand
GTTCCTATGCCATGTTCTGACTCAAAACGGATACACTGATGTGGCTTATGATCTGCTTCTTCAGGAATCATATCCTTCATGGCTTTATCCGGTCAGGATGGGCGCCACAACAATATGGGAGCGCTGGGACGGACAAAAAACTGACAGCACATTCCAGGATGCAGGAATGAATTCATTTAATCATTATGCATATGGTGCGATTGGTGACTGGATGTACAGGGTTTCTGCTGGAATAGAAACTAAAACACCGGGTTACAGAAACCTGCTGATCCAACCAAAGGTAACTGAAAAGATGAATTTATCAAAAGCATCATTTGAAAGTGCATATGGGAAAGTGGTTTCCGGCTGGGAAAGAAAAGATGGCAAAGTATTTTACACAATTGAAATTCCTGCGAATGCAGATGCTACAATAGTTCTTCCTGCAGATTCTGCTGAAAAAGTCAGAGAGAATGGCATGCTCATAAGTGAAAATAAAAATCTTAAGAATATAAGGATCACTGATAAAAATCTTTTGCTTGACACAGGGTCAGGAAAATATGTATTTGAAATAACAGAGTGAACATGTAATACCAGCTACCCTGAATTGAAAGGTGCTTGTTCCTAGTTGCTAGTTGCTAGTTGTTAGTTGTTAGTTGTTAGTTGTTTGAACTAGAAGTATGATTATTCTGATAATATTAGGATAAATCAGCTATTAAATTTTGTAATATTCTATTAATCAAAATTAACCAGCAACCAGCAACCAGCAACCAGCAACCAGCAACCAGAAACCAGAAACCAGCAACCAGAAACCAGCAACCAGAAACCAATAACTTATATACCTTTATTACTATGAAAAAATTAAACCTTTTATTGATCCTTTTATCATTAGTCGTTATTTTTTCCGGCTGCAATCAGTCAAAGAAGCATGCCCCGGTAAAAAAAGAGCTTTATGGAACTTACAAGGGAGGTGAAGTATATCTTCTTACACTTACGAATAAAGCTGGCAACCTCCTTAAGCTGACTAACTTCGGCGCAAGGATAACATGGCTTGAAGTTCCTGACAAGGAAGGTAATAAGGATAATATCACTTTCGGATTCGATACTTTCGACGAAATGATCGCCGGCGACCGTTACTTCGGAGCTGTTGTCGGAAGATATGCAAACAGGATAGCAAAAGGGAAATTCACTCTCGATGGGGTGGAATATACCCTGCCAATCAATAACGGGCCTAACTCACTCCACGGTGGTCCCGATGGATGGCACAGTGTTGTCTGGAATACCGAGATCCCTGAAAAAACAGAATTTTCAACTGTGAAATTCACGTATATGAGCCCTGACATGGAAGCCGGTTATCCGGGGAATATGAATGTTGAGGCTACTTATACCTGGACCGACAATAATGAGATCATTATTGATTATGCAGTGACCACCGGTAAGAAAACCGTGTTTAACATAACCAACCATGCATATTTCAATCTTCATGGTGCAGGGAATGGCGACATACTTGATCATCAGCTTGTTATCAAAGCTTCAAAGTTTGTTGCAGTCGATACATTCCTCATTCCTACAGGTGAGCTGAGACCTGTCGCCGGGACACCATTCGATTTCACAACTCCTCATACAGTAGGCGAAAGAGTAGGAGAGAATTACGATCAGATCATTTTAGGGAAGGGCTATGATCATACTTTTGTTTTTGATAATAACGAAGAGGTAGATGCTACTGTTTATGAACCTGTTAGCGGACGATTTATGGAAGTCATTTCCGACCAGCCTGGGGTGCAATTCTATTGCGGAAACTTTCTGAAGGGAATTATTGGACATGGAGGGAAGCCATATAATTACCGTTCGGGATTGTGTCTCGAGACAGGTCATTACCCCGACAGTCCTAATCATCCTGATTTCCCGACAACAGTTCTGCAGCCGGATGAAACCTTCAGGTCGAGGACTATCTACAGATTTTCAGTAAAGTAAATAAGATTTCAGTTCATATAAAAAGGACGACAAATGGCAGAAAAGATCTCAATCAGAGAAAAAGTAGGCTTTAGCCTTGGTGATGCTGCAGCTAACTTTATCTTTCAAACGATAATGCTGCTCCAGCTTAGCTTTTATACAAATACTTTCGGGATAAGCGCTGCTGCAATCGCAGTACTATTCCTGGTAGGTCGTCTGGTAGGAGCTTTTGCAGATCCTGTAATGGGTGTAATTGCTGACCGGACCCAAACCCGCTGGGGCAAGTTCAGGCCATGGATACTTTGGACGGCCCTGCCTTTTGGTATTTTCGGATTCCTGGCATTTTATACACCCGACATGGAACAGGTCGGAAAAATCATCTGGGCTTTTGCAACCTATATCCTTTTAATGCTTGTTTATTCGGCCAACAACATTCCTTATTCCGCGCTCAGTGGTGTTATTACAGGAGACCAGAAGCAGAGAAGCAGTCTTTTCTCCGTACGTTTTGTGTTTGTAGTGTTGGCAACAATTGCCATCCAGGGCTTTGCTATTCCAATGGTCAACCATTTTGGCAAAGGCGACAGTGCCAAAGGGTATATGATCACAATGGGTATATTTTCAGTACTTGCCGTACTATTCTTTGTACTCACATTCTCCTGGACTAAAGAAAGAATTAAACCAAATCCTGAGCAGAAGCAATCGCTCAAACAGGATATTTCGGATCTGCTTCATAATGGTCCATGGGTCATTATGTTCCTGGTATTTGTAATGATGTTCATTTTCCTGGCTATTCGGAATGGCATGCTGCTGTTTTATTTTCAGTATTACCTTGATGTGCCCAGCATGACCAGCTTTATGAATACATTGAATAATGGTTTAGGCGGATTTCTTGAAGTAATAGGACTTGCCGGGACAAATGCTGATGCAGCAGGAAGTGTATTTGGGATAACCAACATATTTGGTCAGCTGGCATCAATCCTGGGTATCGTGGTGTCAAGTGTTTTAGTTAAAAGGATGGGTAAACGGAATGTATTTATTATTGGACTTGTAATGGCAATAGTATTTGCTTTCATGTTTTATATTGTTACTCCTTCAGGCATATTCATGATTTTGGTGCTCCAGATATTGTTTAATTTCTCATGGGGTATTACTATGCCTGTGCCATGGTCTATGATGGCTGATGTGGCTGATTATTCCGACTGGAAATACAACAGGAGATCAACCGCTATAGTTTTTGCCGGTGTTGTAATTGGTCTGAAAGTTGGCCTGGCTGTCGGCGGCGCCATTAGCAGTATGTTACTCAAATGGTATGGTTATGTAGCGCCGCCTGCAAAAGTTGCATGGCTTGCACAGACACCACATACGGTAGAAGGTATACGTCTTTCTACAAGCATTTACCCTGCACTGGCTGTTATTATAATGATTGGTCTGTTGTTCTTCTATAAAATAACAAAATCAAAAGAGCTTCAGATGCAGAACGAACTTGCCGAAAGACGGAAGGTTTCCGGGAACGCATAATAACAACAAGTTCCAGGTATGATATCCCCCCTTCAAAGGGGGATAAAAGGAACCAGTATTATTCTAACAAATAGTAAAGTATAAAAATCATGGATAACAAAAATGTAAAAGGCTTTCCATATAAGAATCCGAAGCTTTCTGTTCAGACAAGGGTAAAAGACCTGATGAAAAGAATGACAATTGATGAGAAAGTGTGGCAGTTGATGGGATTGTGGAACGGCGGTGTGGAAGATTTCACAGATGAGTTTCTTAACGACCCTGAGAAGATGAAAGCCGCTTTCGGCAAAGGCGCTAACTCGGTGCACCCGGCTTTCTGGCCGTTGAAGGCGACAGTCGAACAGCGCAACAAGATCCAGAAATACTGTGTCGAAAAAACACGTCTGGGAATTCCCGTCATCTTTGTAGATGAAGGTCAGCACGGAATGATGCGGCGCGATGCAACAGCATTTCCTCAGGCGATAGGACTGGCATGTTCGTGGGATACGGAGCTTTTCGAGAAAGTCTATTCAACAGTTGCCCGTGAGATGCGATCAAGGGGAACGCACCATGCCCTGACACCTGTGATTGATGTCTGCAGGGAACCCAGATGGGGCAGGGTGGAAGAGACATATGGCGAAGACCCATACCTGAACGGTATGCTTAGCTGTGCTGCAGTAAAAGGTCTGCAGGGTTCATCTGATGGAAAGATTGCTCCTGATCATGTGGCAGCCACGCTAAAACATCTTGCCGGCCATGGTCAGTCGGAAGGAGGACAGAACCAGGGCCCTGCAAACTATTCCCTCAGAGTGCTCCGCGATTACCATATGCCGCCATTCAAGATGTGTATCGACAATGTGAAACCGGCAAGCGTTATGCCTTCTTACAATGAGGTTGACGGAGTTCCCTCCCATGCAAATAAATGGCTGCTGAAGGACCTGCTGAGAAAGGAATGGGGTTTCAAGGGAATGATAGTCTCGGATTACTATGGTGTTGATCAACTGTTTAATAAACACTATGTTGCAGAAGATATTAAAAAAGCTGCAGAAACAGGTTTCAACAGCGGTGTGCAGTATGAATTCCCGCAGGGTAATTGTTACAAATATCTTCCGGAGCTTCTGAAGGAGCATAAAATCGCCCTTGCCGATATCGATAAAGCAGTGGCCCGGGTGCTTGAGCTGAAATTCAGTCTTGGTCTCTTCGAGAATCCGTATGTTGATCTTGACAGGGCGGTCAGGATCAGCAGGGATCCGGCTTCGAGGAAGCTGGCATTGAAGGCCGCACATGAATCGATAGTGCTTCTTAAGAATGATGGATTACTTCCGGTTAAGAAGAATAAATATAGAAAGATTGCAGTGATCGGGCCATGTGCAAAGGATGTATTCTTTGGTGGTTATGCGGGCGAGCCCTATCAGAAGGTGAGCCTCTATGACGGAATTAAGACAAAGGCCGGATCAAAAACTGAACTATTGTTTGCCCAGGGTTGCAGACTGACAACAAATGCAACAAT
>JAPLDY010000132.1 GCA_026391595.1 Bacteroidia bacterium | reverse complement strand
GGGAAATTGACAGATGTGTTGCTCTTTTAAACAGATAAAATATAACAATGGATGATAAGCTTTCAATCAGGGTTAATGTAGCGGACAGGTATTATCCATTGAAGGTAGAACGGGAAAACGAGGAGAAGATCAGGAAAGCAGCGAGAATGATTAATGAGAAGGTGCTGCAGTACAAGCAGAGGTACACCGATAAGGATGTACAGGATTTTTTAGCAATGGCTGCCCTCCAATATGTGATAAAACTCACAGAGGAAGAGGAAAAAATAGAGAATGATTATCTCCCGGATGCCATAAATGAACTGATTCAGAAAATTGACTCAGTCCTCGAAACTAAAGAGTAACAGCGTTCTTTAAAATAGCAAATAAAATTGCCCGCATCGTTTCTTCATTCATTTTTGAAACTCAACAGTTAAAACTTTGGAGCAGACCTTAGTTCAGCGAGGACAGGCCGCAACCCGATTCGTCGGGATCACGCTCGCGCGTGACAGTGGAAGTGCAGACTGGAGTAGGAGCTTCAACCATTAAGATATGGGGTTTTATAAAAGCTGGAGGAACTTTGCGGGTTTTTTATTTTTTAACATATACTAAAAATAGAATATAATGATACCATTAACAGCGACAACACCAGGCTGGCTGACAATTACTATTGCAGCGGCTGCACTGATAGCAGGATTCGGGTTTTCTTTCATTATATGGCAGACAGCCCTGAAAAACAAAAGTAAAAGAATAGTTAGCGATGCTGAAGCCGAAGCGGAAGTGATAAGAAAGGAAAAAATACTTCAGGCAAAAGAGAGATTCCTGCAGCTGAAGTCAGAACATGAGAAGGTAATAAATGAAAAGAATGGCAGGATTTCTCAGGCAGAAAACAGGATCAAACAGAAGGAGCTTACTCTTTCCCAGAAGATAGAAGAAACTCAGCGGAAACGCAATGAAACCGATTCAATCCATGAGAACCTTAATTCTCAGCTCGAAATTGTAGAGAAGAAAAATGAAGAGCTGACCCGGCTCCACCGTCAGCAGGTTGAACAACTGGAATCAATATCGGGATTCTCAGCCGAGGAAGCTAAAAACCACCTCATTGAATCTCTAAGGGAGGAGGCAAAAACCGGTGCAATGTCATACATCAATGAAATACTTGATGAAGCCAAAATGACTGCAAATAAGGAAGCAAAAAGAATTGTCATTCAGACTATTCAGAGAGTAGCTGCCGAAAACGCAATTGAAAATGCAGTGACAGTTTTCCATATAGAATCTGATGAAATGAAAGGCCGTATTATTTGCCGTGAAGGGCGTAACATCCGTGCACTGGAAGCAGCTACGGGCGTGGAGATAATTGTAGATGATACTCCGGAGGCAATAGTGCTTTCAGCTTTCGACCCGGTGAGAAGGGAAATTGCAAGGCTGGCTCTTCATCAATTGGTTACCGATGGAAGGATCCATCCTGCAAGAATTGAGGAGATAGTCGAAAAAACAAAGAAACAGGTTGAAGAAGAGATACTTGAAGTCGGAAAAAGAACAACCATCGACCTTGGTATCCATGGTCTGCATCCTGAGCTTATCAGGCTTATTGGTAAGATGAAATACAGATCATCATACGGACAGAACCTTTTGATGCACTCACGTGAAGTAGCCAACCTTGCATCAATTATGGCTGCTGAACTGGGGCTGAATCCCAAGCTGGCCAAAAGAGCCGGATTGCTTCATGATATTGGCAAAGTCCCTGATGATGAGCCGGAACTTCCGCATGCAAT
>JAPLDY010000230.1 GCA_026391595.1 Bacteroidia bacterium | reverse complement strand
GAAGAATGGGTACGGCAGAATTTTGTCCAGTACCTGATCCATGAAGGGAAATATCCTGCCGGGCTTATTGGAATAGAAGTGATGTCGAAATACAACAAACTGAAAAAACGTGTTGATATTCTGATACATGACAGGTCGGGCATGCCGGTAATGATCGTTGAATGCAAATCGCCGGAGATTAAGATCAGCGATACGGTCTTTGACCAGATCGTTTGTTATAATATGGGATTCAGGGTGCCTTATCTGATCGTCACGAACGGGATGGACCATTATGCCTGCAGGATAGATATTGAAAACAATAAATATGAATTTTTGCTTGTTATACCCCTCTATGCGGATCTGTTAACCTGAAAATCTATGATCAGAGTAGCCTGTGCCATAATCAGAAATGAAGACAATGAGATCCTTGTCGTGCAGAGGGGTGAGAAAACCGATCATCCCTTAAAGTGGGAATTTCCGGGAGGAAAAGTAGAGAAGGGAGAGCCGGAAGAAGAATGCATAATTCGCGAAATAAAAGAGGAGTTATCTATAGACATCATATTATTCAGCCGCATGGCTGATATTGAATATGATTATGGTAAGAAGCAGATAGTGCTGATACCTTTCATCTGCGACACACTTGAAGACCTCCCGCTCATGACAGAACATGTGGCTTTCAGGTGGCTCACACCGTCCGATTTGAAAAAGATGGATTTTTCGGAAGCCGATATCATTGTCGCTGATAAATATCTGAAAACCTTAGAGTCAGACGGTGCAGGCAGTACCGATATCCCTGCTGCAGCAGATCCGGCTGCTGAAGATAATGAGTTCAGGGCTATGATCAACAGCACTATGGGGGCCAAAGAGGTCGAATGGATTGCAGTGTCCGCCGTTGAAAACCCCGTCATATTTAAAAAGCTCTTTGATTATTCATTTTCGGACGACAGGAAGCTTGCATTTCATTCGTCATGGGCGTTGTCAAAAGTAGTTGATAAATACCCGGAGCTGATCTATCCTTATCTGCCACGGGTGGTTGAGGTACTTGACAAGATTGGAAATGAAAGCGCCCAGCGCTCATTCCTGCGGATAATAACAATTGCTGATGTTGAAAAACTAAGCAGCAAACACCATGGTCTTCTTGCCGACCATTGCTTTTCCGCTTTAAGGTCAGGATTCAGTGCAATAGCTATCAAGGCCTATTCAATGGAAATAATCTACAAGCTGGCCGTTATCTATCCTGAACTTGCTCATGAGCTAGCTGCAACTATTAATATTCTTCAGGGTGAAGGTTCGGCTGGCATTGTTGCAAGGGGAAGAATAATCCTGAAGAAACTGGCAGAGATGCCTACAAAGCCAGGATCCAATCTGTCATAATCTTCAATACTTCAGGAGAGAATGTTTCCTCTATCTCACCATATTCTTTAGGCAATCCTGTTTTGCAATGCTGGAAAAGATGATTCAGGTCGGGTAATGAGATTGTCTTAACCGACTGATTACCACCTGATCTGACAGCTTTTTCAATAGCAGGCAGGTTAACTTTTGCAGAGACCTGGAGGTCTTTTTCACCATTAAGTGCAAGGACAGGGCATCTTGTTTTTTTCCAGAAATCCACCGGGTTGGCAGTGAGGAAATACCTAAACCAGTTATAGGATACCGGATTCATGCTTGCATTTAGCTGCTTAACTGCCTTATCAATATCCTCTGAAGGTGTCTTCTTTTTCGTAAGCGCCTTTGAATAAACTTCTACGATCTTTTCCTGAGCAATTTTATTGTCCGTCTCTTTTTTCAAAACAGCGAAAAGTTTTTTATTAATTGCTATTCCCTCTTTAATATCCTTGATTTTTACCCCAGAAATAAGACTGATATCCATATTCTGGGTATTCATGATCTCTTCTCCGTTAACGCCTGGTCCGGCGAGGGAAATAATAAAGGCAATATTTGAATTACCTGAAGCTACTACAGGAGCTATTAGCCCACCTTCGCTGTGACCGGCAAATCCTATTGATTTTGGATTTATCTCCTTTCTTGAAGTGAGGTATAGAAATGCTGCCCCGGCATCAGTGGCGAAATCGGCAGATGTCGCATTTAAGGGTGAACCTTTTGACTGACCCACACCTCTGTCGTCATATCTTAAGACGGCAATCCCATTTCTTGTAAGGTAATCTGCGATAATCAGGAAAGGCTTATGTCCCAGCAGTTCTTCATTCCTGTTCTGTGAGCCGGAACCGGTAATGAGCACTACTGCCGGGAAAGGACCGTTGCCTTTTGGAATAGTAAGAGTACCAGCCAGTTCAAAGCCTCCTTTTTCATTTTTAAATGTCACATCCTCAGACATATAAGGAAAAGGGGACTTTGGTTCCTGAGGCCTGTTTAAGACAAAAGGAGCCTTCTGCTTTACAAGGTCAAGAGGTGTTGTATTACCTGCCTGTTTCCAGGTACCCGAAATCAACGTATCGTTGGTCATAGTCCCCTTGTACTCTCCCAGAAGCATTGGAGCCTTTATGTTAATTTCCTTTCCGGAAAGTGTTACCGGTCCGATTTTTATGTTCTTCGCACCCTGGTCAGGACTGTCGAGTGTGACGGCAAGTGAATCTTTACCGGTAAGGGTAATATTGAAGATAATCCGAAGTGAAATTGCTCCCACAGGGATCTTCCCAAGCCATGAGCCGACGGCAGATTTATTATCAATATTATCTTGTGCTCCAATAAATTGAGTTGAAAATAATGCTGATAACAGGATCAGATAAAATACTCTTCTTTTCATCTTGAATAATTTGAACGCCAAATTTACAGATTTAAAATCAGTTTTGAAAGGATTGTCCGCTGCCGCGGATTTGACCTCGCAGCTGGCGCGGATTTATAATCTGTGCCATGTTAAATCTTTCTGGCACCGATTGCAAATCGGCGCCAGCATTAGTCCGGGGTTCAACTTCTTTGCTACCTTTGTTGCCTGTTAATCATTTACAATGAAAGTAGTAGATACTAAGGGCCAGCAATGTCCTGCCCCTCTGATAGCAACCAGGAGAGCCCTTAAAGAATCAAAGCCCGGTGAATCATTCAAAGTTCTGACCGATAATAAAACTTCATTTGAAAATGTCTCGAGGTTCCTGAAAGATAACAAGACCGGATTCATTTCGGAAGAGAAACATGGCATCTGGACGCTTATAATAACTAAATCGACTTTAGCGGAACCAATTAAAAATATAGAGGATTATTGCACCCCTGACGTTCCCCATTTTTTACAGGGTGATTTTGTGATTGCATTCGCATCAGACAAAATGGGAGAAGGAGAACAGGAGCTTGGGCGTCTGTTGATTACCAATTTTATCAAATCAATCAAGGATCTGGATGTTCTCCCGAGAAAGATGGTTTTCTATAACAACGGTGTAAAACTTGGGTCTACCGAATCGCCGGTATATGATCATCTTAAAGAAATTGAAACTATGGGTGTCGGATTATTGTTCTGTGCAACATGCGTCAATTTCTATAAGCTTCAGGATAGAGTAACGATCGGAACACTAAGTAATATGTTCGAGATCGCCCAGGTTATGGCATCTGCAGATAATGTTTTAAAACCCTGATGTTCAATTATGAAAGTCGATCTTCTACAGATGGTTGAAAATGGCGGATGCTCCTCCAAGATCTCACCCAAACAACTTGAGGAGATACTTAAGCTTCTTCCTTTGCCTGAAGATCCGAATATCCTTGTAGATATTGATACTCACGATGATGCCGGAGTATACCGGGTAAATGACGAGCTCGCTCTCGTTCTCACTACTGACTTCTTCCCTCCCGTATGCAGCGATCCTTATGAATTCGGCCAGATAGCCGCAGCAAATTCTATCAGCGATGTTTATGCCATGGGAGGCACACCTGTAGTTGCCCTGAATATAATGATGTTCCCTGCAGACAGACTCCCCATGGAAGCTTTTGCTGAGATACTTAAGGGAGGATCAGACATGGCTTCAGATGCAGGTGTAAGGATAATCGGCGGACATACGATAGATGATTACCCTCCAAAATACGGTCTTGCAGTTGTCGGCTATATTCACCCCAAAAAGATAATAACCAACTCCGGTGCTGTGGCCGGTGATTCCCTTATTCTTACAAAACCTATTGGTACGGGTACTATTCTGGCAGGGCAAAGACTAAAAATCGCTGAAGAGAGGGATATTAAAGAAGCCCTTAACCTGATGAAGCTCCTTAACAGATCAGGTGCAGAGATAATGAAGAAATTTGGTATCAAGGGAGCTACTGATATTACCGGTTTCGGACTTGCTGGTCATGCTATGAAGATGGCAAAGGCATCAGCCGTTACTATAACATTGAATATGAAGCAGGTGCCACTGACAGGAAATGCTTATCGTCTGACAGAAGAAGGATGTATCCCTGGCGCCTCTTTCAGAAATCTTGATTACATCGAAACGGATTCCGAAATAGGAACAGATCTCGATTACAACCTGAAAATGCTTGCCTGCGATGCACAAACCTCCGGTGGCCTTCTGATTTCAGCTCCGCATACTATTGAAAATGAGGTGCTTAACGAACTGAGAAAATCAGGCTTAAGTTTATCAGCAGTTGTGGGAAAAGTAACTGAGTTTAAAGCCAAATCATTAATTTTGACCTGAGCCGGAATTTAAAAAGAATTGTACCCGATGATTGATTCACCTTTAATAAGTAAAAGCATAAGAGGTCTGACGAGCCTTATAGGAAATACCCCGCTTTTTGAAATTGAGTTTTCCTGCAAGGGCAAATCCGGGAAAATATATGCGAAAGCGGAATACCTTAATATGACCGGAAGCATAAAAGACAGGATGGCTCTTCATATAATTCGTGAAGCCTACAGAAAAGATCTCATAAAGCCCGGAGACCGGATAATTGAAGCAACCAGCGGAAATACAGGTATTTCTTTTTCGGCAGTCGGCCGTGCACTTGGTCATCCTGTCACTATTTTTATGCCCGACTGGATGAGTGATGAGCGTAAGAACCTCATCAGGAGCTTTGGCGCCGGGATCATTCTTATAAGCAAGGAGGAAGGAGGCTTCCTGGGAAGCATTAAGCGAACTCAGGAAATGGCTGAATCAGAAAAGAATACGTTTCTTCCGCGGCAGTTTGAAAATGAAGATAATATCCAGGCCCATTATTTAACAACTGGACCAGAGATATGGTGGCAGATGAGAATGCATGGAATGATAACCGATGCTTTTGTAGCAGGAGTAGGTACAGGAGGTACTATTATGGGTACAGGGAAGTTTCTAATGGAGAAAAATCCTGCAGTTAAACTCTATCCCCTTGAGCCCTCTAACTCTCCTACAATGTCAACTGGCCACAAAGTCGGTGTTCACAGGATACAGGGAATTTCTGATGAATTCATTCCTGCATTAGTTAAGCTTGATCAGCTTGATGGAGTTGTGGCAGTGGATGATGGCGATTCAATAATCATGGCTCAGAAGCTTGCGGGCGAGCTTGGAATAGCTGTCGGCATTTCATCGGGAGCAAATTTTCTCGGAGCATTGATGAAGCTTGAAGAACTTGGGCCGGATGCGAATGTGGTTACGGTCTTTTCAGATGATAATAAAAAATATCTCAGCACAGGACTGATGAAAGAAGAACCTGTGAAGAAAGGCTTTTTATCAATAGATGTAAAGCTTAAATCTTTCAGGGCATTGAAAAGGAATTGTGTAACATGTTGTGATCCTGCTGAGTGTAAAGAGGTAGTTGATCCGGAAATTATTAAGGAATTAAACTTCCCTGCCTGTTACCTGAGAAGCCTTGGAAGCTAAGATGACCAAAACTATAGGTATTTATTAATATAACTGTCTTATCCTTAACCTCATAAGGGACTACATTTTACCGCTCTAAATTTGTAACAAAAATGTAACAGTCTATTCTGTATTAATAGTCTGACAGAGAGTAATTTTGTGGAGATTTTCAACTACTCTCTGAGAATGACATTTTTAGTTATAGTAATAGGTCTGGTTATAATCTTTGATTTTATAAACGGATTTCACGATTCTGCAAATTCAATTGCAACAGTAGTTTCAACAAAAGTATTATCACCCTTTAACGCAGTACTCCTGGCAGCCGTTTTCAACTTCATTGCCTTCATGGTCTTTCCGCTTAAGGTTGCAACAACCATGGGGAAAGGTGTTATCGATCCGGGTGTAATCAATCTTACAGTAATCGCCGCAGCACTTGTTGCAGCAATTACATGGAACCTTGTTACATGGTGGTTGGGATTGCCTTCAAGCTCATCTCATACACTAGTCGGAGGCCTGGTGGGTGCAGCCCTTGTCAGTTCCGGACCAGGATCGATTATTACGGGCGGTGTTCTCAAAATTGTCGCATTCATTGTGATTGCCCCATTGCTGGGAATGGTAATGTCATATATCATTTCTATTATAGTAATAAACATTGTCAAGAACCATACTCCTTCCGGTGTAGATAAGCATTTCAGGAGGCTTCAGCTTCTGTCAGCTGCCGCATTCAGCCTTGGACATGGTGGCAATGACGCCCAGAAATCCATGGGTATAATCTGGATTGCGCTTATATCAACGGGGATGGCTTCTGTTACTGACAAACGTCCTGACCTCTGGGTTGTCTTATCCTGCCAGGCAGCCATTGCACTCGGGACACTCTTTGGCGGATGGCGGATAGTTAAGACCATGGGTCAGAGGATAACAAAGCTTAAACCTTTTGAAGGATTCTGTGCTGAAACTGCAGGGGCTCTTACACTTTTTGGCGCAACCCACTTTGGTATCCCGGTAAGTACTACCCACACTATAACAGGTGCAATAATGGGTGTCGGTGCTATAAAGGGTGTTTCAGCTGTTAAATGGGGTGTCACTCAGAAAATATTCTGGGCATGGATTCTTACAATACCCGTTTCAGCAGTTATCGGCGCCATAGTGTACTTTTTCTTACACTGGATACTATAAAGATCAACTCTTTTAAGGACGTAACGGATCACTGTCAATATTTTGGCAGTGAGAAAAGGAATTCTGTTCCACCTCCCGTCTTATTACGAACCAGTATCTCACCCTTATGAAGCATTATTGCATTTTTAACGATCGCCAGCCCAAGTCCTGTTCCACCGCTTTTGCGGGATCTTCCTGAATCGACCCTGTAAAAGCGTTCAAAAACCCGTCCTATGTGCTCCTGAGGAATTCCAATCCCGTTGTCAGAGTATGAAAAATGGTAGAATTTTTTGTCTTCGTTATAGACGAGGATGTTTATTGTTGTATTCTCCCCGGCATAATTAACTGAATTCTCTATCAGGTTCTGGAAAATTGAAAGGATAAGTGATTTGTTGCCCTTTACTACGACCTTGTCGTCAATAACAGCTTCCACTTTCATGTTCCTGGATTCAATTGCCGACTTGAAATTCTCACTCACTTCTTTTATAATCTTTCTTATCTTAACTTTCTCGGGAAGGAAGGAAGCACCTGCCTCCTCTATCTTGTTCAGTACTGAAATGTCGTTTATCAACCCGGTAAGTCTGTCGGTTTGGGCCAATGCTTTCCCGAGAAAATATTTTTGTTTTTTCTGGTCAATATCACTGTCATTAAGAAGTGTTTCTAAATAGCCTTTTACCGACGAAACAGGAGTCTTCAGC
Source organism: Bacteroidia bacterium (assembly GCA_026391595.1). Lineage (GTDB taxonomy): Bacteria > Bacteroidota > Bacteroidia > Bacteroidales > VadinHA17 > LD21. Next base: position 18,162 of record JAPLDY010000230.1, on the reverse strand, counting down.
TCATGTGCTATATTTGAAGTCATCTGCTGCTTGATTAGCTTGTTTTTACTTATTTTGGTGACATCACTAAGTATTACTTCGAAGCTTTTATCATTGAATATCACGCACTGAATTCTGAAAGAACGACCATCCTTGCTTACCTGGTATTCAGTCATTGGAAGATCTGCTCCGGCCTGTAAATCCCCTGAATCTTTATCGATAAAATCGACAATTTCAGTTAATTCAGGTATCTCAAATAAATTCGATGAAGAAATTTTCAGATCACCTGAGATCATATTCATCAGCTGGATGAAATGGTCGTTATTGAAACTGATCTTTTTGTCAGGTGAGAAGAATGCAACTCCTTCATTCAGCGCATTCAGGTGACGGAAAAGCTTGTCTTTTTCATTTGCAAGATCGTTCTTTGCAGATAGAAGATTATTGTAGATATCCAGTATCTCGGACCCGATTATACCAAGCTCATTTTTAGGGAATTCGGATTCAAAGGGTTCATCATGGGTGACACTTATGGCAAAATCCTTCAAACGGGTTATGGATTCTCCGAACTTATTTGTTACTATGAATAGCACAATCCCAACAACGATGAAGAAGAGTAAAAGAATGAACAGGAACCTGAGATTTGCCTTCAGGAAATTTGCCACATTTATATCATAAACCACCGCAACCCTTATATAATACCTGGTATAGAATTTTGAGTAGTAATAGTATCGCTGACCGGTGGTTCCTGATTTCCTTACAGCAGTTCCGAAATCAGACCGGCCAGATTCAATAATTTCAGGTCTGGCTTTATGATTTTCCATTCTTTCATATTCATTTACAGAACTGTCGAAAAGAATCTTGCCAGCAGTATCAATGATTGAAATACGCAGATTCTGCTGAGGCAACAATTTCCGGAGAGAGTCGACCTGATGATAATTGCCTGACCGATATATTGAATTGATATTCACAAAGTTATCAACGATTTTCGTAGTATTATACAGTTCGTCATTCAGGGTTTCAATTCTGTATTCCTTTTCGCGGTTGTACTGATACGTAATGATGAGGATCGCCACAACAAAAAAGATCGCTGAGTAAAATAAAAGAAGATTATTACGGAATTTATTCTTTGTAAACATCGGCTGTAATGTTGGATCAGAATTCAAAATAATAGCCATACCCGGATTTGTTTTTAAGGTTTTGTCCGTACAGCCCAAGCTTGGTCCTCAACCGGGTAATATTCACATCGACAGTTCTGTCAGACACAATGACTTCATTTCCCCACACTTTTTGAAGGATATCTTCCCTTGAAAATACTTTTGTCTGGTTTTCAAGAAGCAACTTCAATATTTCATACTCCTTTTTCGTTAGCTCGACCTTTTCATCATTGATTAAAAGTCTTTTTTTTGCGGTATCAAGCTCGATATTGCCAAATTTAAGAACCTGAATGCCTTTAGCTTTTTCTTTCTGAGATCTTTTAAGCACTGCCTTAACTCTTGCTGTTAATTCATTAACAGAGAATGGTTTGGGGATATAATCATCGGCTCCGAGACTGAAGCCGGTAAGGATATCATTCTCAGTGTCTTTTGCTGTAAGAAATATGATTGGCACATTTATTCCCATCTCATTCCGCAGCTTATCAGCAAATTTAAAACCCGACATGGCACCCATCATTACATCAAGAAGTATTAGATCAAAGTTGTCAATCTGCCTTTTTAATGCTTCTTCGGCAGAATGAGCGACTTCCGTGAAATATCCGGCATTCCCAAGATTATACTGAAGAATTTCACAGAGATCTTCTTCATCATCCACTATAAGGATCCGTTTGTTTCTTAAATCCATAACTGTCAGTACAGTTGATTAATAAATCAGATTCTGATTTCCTGCCAGCCACAAAGGTATAAGCAATAAATGAATATTGATATTACAAAATTATTACAATAGCCTGAATGTAACATAAATGTAATAAAACCTTAAACGATTCGTAACCGGCCATCTGTTTTCTTTGGCTGATCTTTGTCGCGGAAATATTTGGGAAATCATCAAATAACAAACTATGAATAAAAATAAATTTTTAACGGGATTTTTAATAATTTTTATTTCAGCCTTCTTACAACTGAATGGACAAACGGGAATAATTGAAGGTTCCGTGTCCGATAAAGCCAGTTCTGAATTGCTGATAGGTACAACCATTATGATCGAGGGTACAACCACAGGAACCACCTCTGATGTAAAAGGCGGCTTTGTCCTAAAGAATATCAAACCCGGAGTTTACAATCTGAAGGTGTCATATGTCTCATATAACACCAGTATCATTGAAAAGGTAAAGGTTGAAGAAGGAAAGACAACAATCGTAAAGGCTGAGATGGAATCAGCCATGCAGGCGCTGGCTGATGTCAATGTGACTGCAGTCAGACGAACAAATACGGAGATCTCTATGATAACCGATATCAAGTCAAGTTCCTTTGTTTCAACAGGAATTTCAGGCCAGCAGATATCAAAAAGCCTTGACAAGGATGCCTCAGAGGTTGTGAAGCGGGTACCGGGAATAACGATCATGGAAAACAGGTTCCTTGTCGTCAGGGGACTATCCCAGAGATATAATAATGTATGGCTTAACAATGCTGCAACACCAAGCTCGGAAGCCGATGTAAAGGCATTTTCCTTCGACATTATACCAAGTGCCATGATCGAGAATATAATGATCTTTAAATCCCCGGCAGCTGAGCTTCCTGCAGATTTTTCGGGAGGCTTTGTCAAGATCACCACTAAAAATATGCCCGACAAAAACAGCGCTTTTATCTCTTATGGAACCGGATTCAGCGAAGGTTCAACATTTAACACCTTCTATACGGGTGTTTCAGTTAAAACTGACTGGCTGGGATTTGATAATGGATCCAGGTCACTACCAGCTGACATGCCCTTGCATCTTAATGAATATGAATCAGCTACCAATCCTTCAATACGGGAAAGGATAACCACTCTTGGCAGAGAACTTAACAATAGTTGGGAAGCATCGCAGGCAACAGCAATACCCGATCAAAAGCTAATGGTGGGTGTAAACCGAAGGAAAGAATTTGGCAACATATCCTTAGGAAATACAACAGCACTGAATTACAGCTTCTCCAACAGCTCTGATGAGATATTTCATAACGATTATTCAATATATGATTTCACAGGAGACAAACCCTCTTACCTGAATCAGTTCATTGATGAACAATACTCCAGGTCGGCAAGAATATCACTGTTGAATAATACATCCGTGCTCTTGGGTAAGAGTACTAAACTGGAGCTTCGCAACCTTGTAAATCAGTCAGGTACATTCAGATATTCACTCAGAAACGGCAGGGAATGGTACAATGATGGCAGATACATCAGGTCTGAGGAACAACGATATGTCAGCAGGCTGGTATATTCAGGCCAGTTAGCAGGCGAACATACATTTAAAGGTGAGAGTACAAAGCTGGACTGGGTCCTTGGTTATGCTTATTCAAATAAAAAGGAACCTGATACAAGACGCTTCAGATATATTCGTGACCAGGTCGACACATCCCGTTACATGCTCCTTTTTGCCGACCAGGCGGATCTTTCCTCGCAATCAAGAATGTGGATAGATCTCGTTGAACATACTACATCAGGGTCAGTGAACTTTACCAGGAAACTGATCATTAACAGCTTCATGCCTGAAATCAAGACAGGACTCTACTATGAGCAGAAGCAGAGGAGCTTTAATGCCAGGAATTTTGGATATGCCAAAGGCAGCAGCGCTTCAGTTTTCGGACAAACAACATTAGCGGTAAGTGGTATATTCAATGATGCGAATTTAAATCTGACAGACGGGATCAAGCTGATGGAAGTTACATCATTATCAGATTCATATACAGCATCAAACCTGCAGATGGCAGGTTATCTGACAGCGAAAATTCCTGCCGGACCAAAGGTCAATATTTATGCAGGGATGAGAATCGAGAGAAACAGACAGACTCTCTCAAGCTTTAAGCAGGGCTCCACAATCAGAGTGGAGGTTGACAGGGATACAATAAATCTCTTCCCTTCAGCAAATATTACTTATAATATTTCCGATAAAAGTCTTATCCGTACAGCATATGGTATGAGCGTCAATCGTCCTGAATTCAGGGAGATAGCACCTTTCTATTATGTCGATTTTGAAATGAATGCCGGAATTTATGGAGCTCCTCAGATAAGGCAGGCATACATACATAGTTTTGATCTCAGGTATGAACTGTACCCTAAAAGCGGGGAAATATTCAATATAGGTGCATTTTATAAGAAATTCATCAATCCGATCGAACAGGTAATCCTTGGAAACAGCCCAACCCAATACTCATTTGAGAATGTTAAGTCGGCCTACACTGCCGGACTTGAAGCAGAGATGCGCAAATCACTTGGATTCATCAGAGGTATGGACGGATTTACAATGGTTGTCAACAGTTCAGTTATTTCCAGCAGGGTTCAGTTTGAACAGAGCGCTCTTGCCAGGAACAGACCTCTTGAAGGGCAATCCCCTTTTATTGTCAATGCCGGATTATTTTATCAGACGAAGAATAACGACTTGATGGTCAGTTTACTATATAATGTTATAGGGAAGAGGATTGTCGCTGTGGGCCGTCCTTCACCAAACATGTGGGAAGACATACCTGATATATATGAGATGCCCAGGAATGTTCTGGACCTGACATTCAGCAAGATTATCGGGAAAAAAATAGAGATAAAAGGAGGAATAAAGGATATTCTTAACGAGAAAGTAAAATATGTTCAGACCATCGATGCCCTTGTCGATATGGATATTTATTCGAACGGAGCAACAACCGGAATGAAACAATTTGATCGTCAGCAGTTTACAAAATCGTGGTACCCGGGCAGATACTTCAGCCTTGGAGTAACGATTAAACTCTGAAACTAAATTTATTGCAATCCACCGGTACTCCGTTTTAAAAGCGATGATTAATAACTAGATAAGTATGACAACAAAAATGAGAATTTTAACACTAATTGTAACAACGGGGATTTTAACCGGAATTGCAACCTCTTGTGAAGAGGACATTAAAGTCAACAGCATCGAGCTCGACCAGGTGTCAGCTGATGTGATGGTTGAGTCAACGATTAACCTTAATGTAATTTTTAATCCTGTTGATGCTAGCAACAAGGATATTGAATGGAGGTCCGATAATAATTCTGCGGCAACCGTTGCTAATGGAGTTGTAACAGGCGTTGCTCTGGGTGTAGCAAATATCACAGTTGTTTCACAGGATGATACAAACAGGAAAGCAACATGTGAAGTCACTGTTATCCCTTCCAACGGACAGCAAATAACAGTCATGGGTGATATTACAGCTGATACCAGATGGTATTCCAATGCCCGCTATTTCCTCTCAGGCTTTGTCTATGTCAAAAACAATGCTACACTTACAATTGAACCCGGAACCATAATTAAAGGCGTATCCGGTACCAAAGCTGCTCTTATAATTGAAAGAGGATCAAAGATAATGGCACAGGGGACATCCTCACAGCCAATTGTTATGACTTCCGACAAGCCTGCCGGTCAGCGCTCATATGGCGATTGGGGAGGTCTGGTAATCTGTGGATATGCAACAACTAACAAACACGATGTAATCACGGGTGTGGGAATAGCAGAAGGTGGTATAGGTTCAAATTATGGTGGAACAAATGATGCTGACAACTCAGGAATACTTCAGTATGTCAGAATTGAATTTCCGGGAATTCCTCTTACTTCAACTGCCAACAGTGAGATCAATGGCCTCACATTATATGCTGTTGGTTCGGGAACGACAATCGACCATGTCCAGGTATCTTATTCAGGCGACGACTCATACGAATGGTTCGGGGGGGCTGTAAATATGAAATATATTGTTGCATTGAGAGGCTGGGACGATGATTTTGATACAGATAACGGTTATAGGGGAAAGGTTCAGTATGCACTTGGAATGCGCGATTATCTCTCGGCAGACCAGTCGGGTTCAAACGGTTTTGAATCAGATAATGATGCCGACGGCTCTACACTGACACCTGTTACTGCTCCCGTATTCTCAAACTTCACCCTCTATGGTCCATATGCTGTAAGCACAACAAACGTAAACTCGCTTTTTAAAAGGGCAATGCATATCAGACGTTCAAGCCAGCTTTCAGTATATAATTCAGTCTTAATAGGCTGGCCCAAAGGACTTATCCTTGATGGTACAGTAGGAAATACCCCGACCATGGCAGCCAACAATACCCTCCAGATTGAAAAATGTATTCTTGCAGGGATGAGTGCAAACTTTGAAGCAACATCCGGAACACCTGTAACTCCATATACTGTTACAGAGATACAGGCTTACTTTGAAGATGCCAGCCGTGGAAATATTGATAACCTGTCTGTTGCAGATGTCATTGGCAGTTCACCGCTCTCACTTACAGCTCCATCGCTTCTGCCTGCCGGAGGATCAGCACTCCTCTCGGGGGCTTCATTTACAAATTCAAAGCTCACATCAGGATTTGACATTGTAACATATAAAGGAGCATTCGGATCAACAAACTGGACCAGCGGCTGGTGCAATTTCGATCCACAGAATACGGTATACTAGAAGAATTAACAACCTTGTGCTGATGATTTTCCAGATATAGCCAAATTTCCCTTTTCAAGGTTGTTTTAGTGGGGATCTGGACACATCCCCTGAATCCTTCCCTTTAACAAAAAGGGAAGGATTATTTTTATAACTTGCACCTTAAATTTTAAGAAGGTGAAAAGAAGATTATTCACAATAATCGGATTGTTTTTATTTTTGAGTGAAGCTTCATGGTCCCAGTCATACATTCAACCAAATTATGGTCTCAAAAGCCATGAGACACTGGTAATCAATAAGGTAGAGGCGACAACCAAAGCGACGACTTTCTATCTCACAATTGAAAACAGAATTACCGGGGGCACTTTCTGTGCAGATCAGAATATATTCATTGTGTACCCCGATGGGACACGCAGCAAAATGATTTCGTCAAACGGCATACCTGTATGTCCCGATTCACATAAATTCCGGACCCCGGTGGAGAAGCTCGATTTTACGCTTACATTCCCTCCTTTGAACAAGGATGTTGAATGGGTTGATCTGGTAGAGGATTGCACTCAGGACTGTTTTCATTTTTATGGGGTAACTCTTGATAACTCCCTTAATCAGAAGATCAATGAAGCATTTCAGCTTGCTGAAAATGATGATCCGGTTAAAGCGATGATAAGCTTTATAGACATACTTGAATCAACAGGATCAAGAAATATCGGAGCTGAAGGCCTTCTCTATGTGAATATCGTCAATCTTGCAAAGCAATCAGGCAACGTCGGACAGGCAGTCGACTGGTATAAAAAGCTGAAAAACTCGGGAGCTCCGAGACTACAGGATTATATCAAATTCCTTAACGACCAGGGGATAAAATATTAACCACCCCGGCACCGCTTAGGCGGCGCCACCCCTCCTTCAAGAAGGAGGGGAAAGTAATATTATGAAAACCAAACATTTCCCTTCCTTTTCAAAGGAGGGGTGTCATGCTGAAGGCGTGACGGGGTGGTTAAAAAGTCCCAATAAGTATTTTTAATTCTGAAAGCGAGATCCTGTAATTCAGCTGTGCCGCATACAGATCCGCTTCTGACTTTGCCAATGCTGCCTGCGCTGCCAGCAGGTCGGCCTCCAGATTTAAACCGGATTTCCTCCTGTCGGATTGGATCTTAAGATCCTCCCTGCGATACTCAACAACTTTTCCTGCCACCTTTATCAGCTCTTCCGACTGACTCAGCTTGCGATATGCCTTTGCAATATCCCTGTCAACCTGCTCCCTGGTGTTGAGAAGGTTCTCCTCCGCCTGCTGCTTCAGGTAGATCCGCTGTTTCTGGACCATCCTGTTTGAAAATGCATCGTTGAGGTTCCATTTCAGCGAAGCGCCGATGTACGTATTGTTTTTAGGGTATATGTCCAAGCCATCCTGCCAGGTGTATCCCCCAAGTATTCCAAGATCGGGCAAATAACTGTATTTGCTGGCCCTGATAGAATAATCGGCTTTTGTTTTGTTCAGCGCTGCTATCCTGAGGTCGTTATTGGAAGAGCTGGCTATGCTGAGAGATGTATCGATGGAAGGTATGTTCCCTGCCAGATTTTCAGGTTCGACAGGCTCAGGAACCAGATTGTCGGCAGGATCAAGTCCTGTAAGATGTATCAGGTCGGAGGCATAATCGTCATACTGGATTTTAAGCTTAAGTAAGTTCTGTTCCTCATCAGCCACGCTTGCCGAAAGACCGTACCTGCTTGATTCAGTTGTTTTTCCTGCAGCCAGAGCGGTTTCAACGTCATGAAGCTTTGTCTTTGCCAGGGAGACTTTCAACTCCGCTTCCTCGATCTGTTTATGAACGATAAGAAGGCCAAAAAATAGTTTTTCCACTCCTTGCCTGACCAGGAACATTGCTTTGGTCTCTTCTGTTTCGGCAATCTGCATTTCCGTTTTGGAGTACTGAACCCCTGCATTTATCTTCCCTATTTGAGTTATCGGTTGATAGAAAGTCACGCCGGCATTATAAACATTATGGCTCCCCAGTTCGAATACCTCATCAATTGCCGGAAGAGGTATCATCACACCTCCATAGGGAAGCTGCCCGAACCTGCCTTGCTCAATTGTAAGGACGGGCAAATTGTTGTTATACTGGTATGAGCCTCCGATACCAATAACAGGCAGATATTTCACGCGGTCCTCATTTACTTTCATCTGCTTCTCCTCAACCTGGAGCTTCCGTATGTTCAGAAGATGATTATTCTGCAATGCAAGGTTGACAGCATTCTCAAGGCTTAAGGATTTGACATCCTGAGCTGAGAGACTGGCTGCTGCAGCTAACAATGTTCCTGCTGCAATAAGAAATCTGCCGGATAATATCTTAGTTCTCACTTCCCTATTACACTGGCAAGCGGGCTCCATAGCGGCGATCCTGACAATATCATAGGCAGCACACCGATAGCTGCTGCCATTGCTGTAAGAAAGATAGGTCTTAAACGACGTTTGCCTGCTTCCCAGGCTGCAGTAGGTATATCCATACCTTTTCTCAGCAGCTCATTTGTATGATCGATCAGGATGATAGCATTTCTGACGACAATCCCCGAAAGGGATATCATTCCCGTAAATGCAGTAAATCCAAAGTCGTTCCCGGTAATGATCAGTCCGATCACTGCTCCGAACATGCTGAGGGGTATAGTTAACATTACCAGCCCGGCCTCCTTAATGTTCCGGAACTGAAATATCAAAACAAGAAAGATCGCTATTATACTTATTATCAGTGCAATGAACATGTAACTGTACGTCTCCTGCTGGTTTGCATATTCGCCTCCATAAAAGATCCTGTAGCCTGGAGGCAGATTCAGTTTTTCAATCTCAGGTCTGATTGCTTTCAGGAGCTCTGAAGGCAATACTTCATCCTTTGTTTCACTGAGTATCGTCAGCGTACGCACTCCGTTTCTGTGATTTATTCTTCCCTCGTGCCATTCAGGTGTCAGTTCTGCTATCTGACGTAAAGGAACAGATGCTCCCGTGACGGGCGATTGCAGGTAAACATTCTGAAGGTCATCGAGATTCTGTCTGTGCTTTTCATCAAGCCTGAGTACAATAGATATGGGGTTGTCTCCTTCGTAAAATTTTGATGCAGGATATCCGGCAAATCCGGTATAAACGATCTGCGAAATGCTTGTGGTCGTAAAGCCAAGCCTGCCAGCTTCATCCTTTAAATTTATGCTTATTCCGTAAGTATCTTCATTGAAATCGGATTTGATCATATCGCTTCCGGACGTTATGCGGAGAATGTCCATTACCTCATTTCCGATCTTCTTCAGCATATTCAGCTCATCGCCGGAAATACGCACTTCAATGTGCTCTGTCAAAGGCTGACCCTGCTGCATCAGCTTCACATTGGGCAGGCCATCAGGGACCAGCGAATTGACTTTTCCCTTCAGCTCTTTATAAAGTGACTCAGTAGCCTTTTTGCTCTTTGTATTGATAAGTATCTGGGCATAGTTGGTTACTGGCATCTCGGGTGAATAGTTATAATAGAACCGTGGAGCACTTCTGCCTGTAAAAGTGGCATATGACTTAACCCTTTCATCAGCCTTCAGAACATTTTCAATCCGTTGAATTGATTCACCTGTTTTTTCGAGCTTTGTTCCCGTAGGCATCCATAATTCCACAGTGAACTGGTCTCTCTCTGCTTCGGGAAAGAATTTTTGTTTTACAGCAGTTTTCAGCAGGAGCGCTGCAAGCAGTATTGTTGCCAGACTGCCGGAAATAGTGAGCCACTTATGTTTCAGGCACCATCCAATTGACTTATTATAAGCCGATTGCATGATGTCCAGGAAAGAAGATTTTCTACGTCTGGGTGCCTCCTCAGGATTATGCAATCCTCTTTTGATGAATACAAAGCACAGGATGGGAGTGAGGAACATTGCAACAAGGAATGAAGAGGAAAGTGCAAGTGTTACCGTTATGGGAAGGGCCCTGATAAAATCACCAATTGCTCCCGTCAGGATTACAAGCGGCAGGAATGATGCGATTATAGTGATTGTTGCAGTCAGAACCGGAACCACAAGCTCGGTGGCGCTTTTCCAGGCGGCCGTCCACCGGTCATTGCCCCTGTCGAGCAGCTCAACATAATTGTCAGCTATAATTATGGCATCATCAACGACAAGACCAAGAACAGCGATCAGTGTTGCCAGTGACACTTGGTGAAGCTCAATCCCGAATATATGCATCAGGGCAAAGGTTATGGAGACTGTCATCGGGATAGCAGTGGCTGATACAGCAGCTATCGGGAACGGAAGAAGAAGGAAGACTACCAGTATCACTGCAATAATTGCAAGAAGGAATTCACGAAGGAATTGTGAGATGTTCGTTCCAACGATCTCAGGCTGATTAATTAAAGTAGTAAGCTCCATGCCGGCGGGCAGGTCCTTCGTAAATTCATCGACTATTTTCTCTACTTCCCTGCCGGTCTTTACTACATTCTTCCCTTCATACATTTGTACGGCGAGTAATACGGCTTTCTTCCCGTTCACCGTTATTGTGCTTACCGGTTCTGCATATTCCCTGTTGAGATCAGCAACATCGCCCATGTGTACCACTGCTCCGGTTTTTGATGCGCCAACAATCTGGTACTTAATATCATCAATATTAGTATAGTATCCAACAGTATATAAAGGTGCATTAAGGTTTTCAGTCTTTATTTCGCCGGTAGGGTTAATAAGATTCTGGGATTGCATTATTCTGACTACCTGTTGAAGACTGATGTCATACTGAGCTAGTTTTTCGGAACTGAAAGTGATGGTGATCTGTTCTTTCTGCTCACCAATCATTTTTATTCTTGATAGTGCCGGGATCTGACGAAGCCGGTCATTCAGTATCATGATCTGTTCTTTTATTTCCGTGTAACCTGCCTCATTGCTTTCCACACCTAAAATCATTGCTTCAGTATCCCCGAAGTTGGAATTAACGACAGGTCCGACAACACCCAGCGGCAGATCAAGAGCTTTAGCCATAAGCAGCTCATGCTTCAGCTTGCTCCAGAAAATGTCCGGCTCTCTTACATTATCCCGGAGCCAGAGATGAATGACCACCATGCCATCAGAAGTTACGGAGAAAGTCTTTTCCTTATAAACCTCTTCAAACTGAAAGAGATATTCCTCTAACTTCCTTGTAACCTGGTCCTCAACCTGGAGAGAATTTGCACCTGGGTAATATGCGATAACCAGTCCTCCCGGGATAATTATTTTTGGATCTTCCCGGCGGGGCATGTTCAGCAGCGAATTCACACCGAAGGCAAACATCAGCAGCAGTACCGAAAAAGTAACCTGCCTGTACTTCAGTGATGCTTTTATGAAATTCATGAGGAGGTTATTTACTGGTTGTTATTAACGATCCCTCAGCCAGCTTCTGATTTCCGCCGGTCACTATAATTTCCTTTTCTATTAGCCCGGAAATGATCTCGATCTTATCGTTGATCAGTTTCCCGGGAATGACATTTCTCCTGGATACTTTATTTTTTGCGGTATCTACGACGAATACGAAGCTCTGATTATTATAATCATGCAGAACTGATCCCACAGGTATAGCAAGTACTTCGTTTATTTTTTCAGGTATTATTTTCACTTCAGCGATCATCCCGGGACGGATCACCAATTGAGGATTATCAATCTCGATTTTCACAGAGAACGCCCTTGATGCCGCATCAGCTGCTGAACCAACTTCAGTTATTTTACCGTTATACTTGTCGCTTAGTGAAGATATTTGTACCTCTGCTTTCTGACCTGTTTTTATCTTATGGAGTTCGCTTTCGGGGATGAATGCACTGACTTTTATTTTCCGGATATCTGAAATGACAAAGAGAGGCAATCCCACTCCGGTAATCTCTCCAACCTCGGCTAGTTTCTTGAGCATTACGCCTTCGATAGGCGAGTAGAGCTTAGTATCAGCGAGGTTCCTGGTGTGGAGTTTCTGCTGGGCCTTTGCAAGCTGAAGACCATAGGTTATTTTCGAAAAATCACTCTCGCTGAGGCTTTTATTGTCGTACATGGCTTTCAGGCGGTTATACTCATCCTGAACCTGGTTAACCTGGATGTCGGCCATTTCCCTGGCGATAATGTAACTCCCGGGATCAAGACTCGAGATCATCTGGCCTTTCGAGACTGTCTGACCCTCATAGAGTGCAATGAAATTAATTTTCCCGGCGACCATGAAGCCAAGACGGACAGTTTTGGATCCTTCAATGTTTCCGCTCAGTGATATCTCATCTGAGGAAGATATTTTCGAAACTGATCCTGTCAGAACAGTTATTGCAGTTTCCGGTGCTTCAGATTGCGCCTTTTTTGTCCGGCAACCTGTTGCCAGTATTAAAATAAGCACAAGCAGGGAGATTATTCTTTTAGTCATTTCAGACTGATTTGTATTATGAAGATACAAATTTCGCAAAAAAAAGGCTGACCCGTTACGGATCAGCCTTATAAAATTTAACAGAATCGTATTAGAACCTTATGTCCAATCCAATTCCAATCATCGTAGTGTTTTTAATGTATGTTTCAGTTGGAAGGAGATCGGTTGTTCCCAGAAAATGGTGTACGGTCTTCTCATCTTCTGAATACATTGTATATCCTCCACCAAGATTTACCCTGATCTTATCAGTGATGTTATATGCACCGCCTAATCCGATTGTAGATGTTGCATTGGCAAAGGTCAGGTCGCTCTGGTACTGACTGTTAACGCCTTTATTAGCCCATGCATATCCACCGCTTACAAGAAGCTTATCTGATATATTGAATTCAGCGCCACAATGAAAGGCCAAACCGTTGCTTTCAATTATTTCGCTGTTGTCAATAGGTACAGTAGGAGTGGCTGAGTTGAGGTCATCATCCCATTTATGGCCATAGTTGGCAGATTTGTCAAAATAGTAGTTTCCACCGGCAGCCAGCTTGATTTTTGATAGCTTAAATTCTGCTCCAACTGCAAGCATTGCAGGCATATCAGCCCTTTTCTTTTCATCCTGTATAAAGATACCTGCACCCATATTTGGACCAGCAAGGGATGTTGTTAATTCAAGTTTGGTCAGAAACTCATATTTAACAGAAATGTTCAAGTTCTCAATCGGGGAAATATTAACACTGATTATAGGAGAATAGCCCATCCCGGTTTCTTCTGCATCAACTTCAATATCACTTGTAGCATTTGCATAACCTGTCATCTGAGTTGCATTTGCAGTAAAAACAGGGGCAACACCGGTAAGATTTGCAGATGCAGTTCCTATATTCATGCCTGTTGCGTTTATACCTGCAGCTCCAAGTACCTGGGTAACACCTGCAATCAGGGCTGCTGGCATAGCACTCAATGGTGTTGCTGCAGGTGTTCCGCCACCTATCGCTGCATTTATAGTGCCTGCTAATGTCGTTGCTGTCGTTGAAAGTCCGTTAAGAGTTGTGGCACCGGCAGTAAAGAAATCGCTGGCAAGTACCATAGACCCGTTATATGCAGCTCCGAAAGCAGGATAATTAGGATTAATACTGATATCTCTCAAATAGCCGGTATATGTATTTTTTGCAGTTACCATGCGGATACCGGCTGCAACAGATATCATATCATTTATTTTGTAAGAAACATTTGCCTGGTATCCAAAAAAGATTGATGAACCTTCAAAGGATATATTAGCATCGTAAGCAGTAGTCCCGAAACCTTTTGAAGCCGTCAAAGGTACAAGATCCGCTATGCTCATCTCAAATGAGGGTAGTCCTGCGTCATATGTTGCACCACCACCTCCTCCTATCGGCATGAATCCAAGTGAAAAAGCGAACTTGTTCATTTTGAATGCAGCATAGATGGAAGGAAATAATGGAGCAGTTACGGTACCTTTGTAAGTTCCATTGTTAAGGTACAGGTAAGAACTCGTAATAGTTCTGGTCTGAAAAATCGTCTGGTTGTTGAGTGAAAAATGGAATCCGTTCTCCAACTTCATTAATCCTGCAGGATTATTGTAAACTGCATCAATCTCTGTTGTTGCATTTCTGGAGGGCATACGAACCCATGAGGCACTCTGGTTGGTATTTGTAACCAGTCCGCCGGCAAGAAGATTTCCGGCAACCAATGTACCGGCAATTAATGTCAGAATTTTTCTCATAGAATAGGTTTTAAGTTTATAATCAGGAGCTTATGCCTGAGAAGTCATCTGCCCCAGGTTTTTTAAAATTCGAAAACATTTCAAAAGTATGCATTTATTTGAATTTTGCAATAAGTCTAAAATATTATATTGACGTTTAGTCAATTGTGGAATATTTCAGATATTATTCGAAAATTATCTAAAGTCGTGCAAGTCATGCAAGTCATGCAAGTCATGCAAGTCGTGCAAGTCATGCTAATCTTATAGATGAAAAGATCTGCAAGACCTGCAAGACCGCAAGACCTGCAAGACAATCTTGTTATTTTCCATTAAGCAGATTAAACTCCTCCATCAGTCCATAATCTAACAGTTGGTATTCCTTTCCTGCCGGGTATGATTTTACATTCCTGAAATGCCCAGGGGAGACAAGTCCGGGCCTGGGATTGTTGAAATGCGGTCCAAGCAGATTCTTGAGACTGCCGATAACTTTAACATCAACCTTATTGACACCTGCTTTGATCAGGTTTGTAATATCCGACTGGTATGGCGGGAATGCAATTGCTGTTGCCCGGATCCCATTAACTGTGACTTCCGCAATAGTGCCCTTCCAGTTGTTCAGGCTCACCAGATAATGCCCTTCAGCATTATCTATTTTAAACTCCCTGCTGTACGTTATGCCCCATGAATAGAACGGCATTCCCTGCTCTTTCCAGCTGCCTGCTCTCAATTCTTTAGCCGGAGCCTCGATGGTCCAGCCTTTATCAGCCGGGATAACAGAAAAATTACCTATAATATAAACAGGTTCAATCTCAGCATGGACTTTCATCGGGGAAGCATTCAGGGTGATAGTATTTTCTCCTTTTCTGACGAGATAACCTATCTTGAAAACACCGAACTCCCTGTCGAGCCACCATTTTCCCTCTTCAGGTTTGACTTCGGTCCCATTCATGGTTACCCTCCAAAGGTATGGTCTCTCCACCGATGCCTTGAATGCGGAATAATCAAAATTTTCTTTAACGTTGAAATAGTATGTTGCTGTAAATCCAGTATTTACACCGAAAGTATCACGATCGACAGTACGTGTTTTAAATTGTACAGAGGTGTTCCATGGATTGCCGTTCTTAAAACCGTAGTACTTATAAACCTTGTCTGCAGCACTGATATTATGCATATCATTTATAGTCTCTCCACCAACTGTCAGATCACAGAATTCGATGGTCATAACATTCTGGCTGTCCCTGGATGTTTTCATAGGAGAAACAGATATCAGCGGATTAAGATCTTTCGGTTTAAATGGAGTTATATGTCTTTCGTCATAGACTTTTGGAATGAAGAGTAAAAGACTTCCGGCAGGAGGCATTGAGAAGTCGAGGGCAATCGTATCTCCTTCCTGCGACCATGGATAACCACTGACCTCACCGGTAAGTGTATTCAATTCGTATGCAGCCGGGCCTTTTACGAGCAGTGATCCGGATACCTGTTCTGTGAGGCTCGAGTTGACAAGGAAGAGAACCTGCCCATCGGCAAGCTGCCTGCGATGGTGATAAAGATCTCCGTATGTGAATTTTGAAAATTTAAGATCAGCATTATTGAAGTATTTTGAAATTGCAGAGGAGTTAAGCTCAGTTTGAGAATGGATCTTACCCGCGTTTTTTACAAAGAAATTATTTAGTTCTTTATTTTCAGAACCATCCAAACTGGAGGGTTCTGAAAATGCAACCAGCGTACCTCCTGAGGTAACAAAATTTTTCAAAAGTTTAAATGTTTGCATATCGAGGTTTTCCATCATAGGAGGAAGGACAACAGTCGAATATTCACATTGCCCGACAATGAATTTGCCGCTCCTTACCGAGCCCATATCCCTGATCATGTTTTCTGAACCAAGGTCATACTCTGCCTGGCTCTTTTCAAGCTTTGTAATAAATGTCTGAAAAGTCTGTCCGATATCTGCATATTTCGGGTTCCTCTTTGCGTAAGAATCATAAAGCCAGCAGGATGTAGTAGGCTCAATGACAAGGATATTATTAATCTGGCGTCCGGACGAAAGAGCCATTGAGAGCCTTGCATAGTGGTTGTTTATATATTTGTAGTCGTTCCACCATGGTTCATGATAATCGAATGATTGCGGGTAATCATATTTTCTGGCTCCTGCAAGTGTAAAATAGGTAAGATGCTGATTCATCAGGTTCACTCCAAGAGCATATTCCCAGTCGCCAAGGCGCTTCATATCGGTAAATGTGAGCTCCCAGCCTGAACCACCATATGTCTCGCTCAGCTTTCTTTGCCTTCCTGTCTGGTTGGCGGCGCTCGCGAGTTCCTTGACAGCTCTGACATTACCGAATTGTGCTCTGGTCGTAGAGTCATCCCATTGGTTAAAAAGCATGTCGATTGCCGGCATCTGATGCCATGCATACATTGCCATATTATCTCCGCCGGGACGTATATTAGGCCACTCATGCTCCCAATAATGGCCTGTGAATTTCAGGTTTTTATCCTCACAGTATTTATACCAGGGCTTTGCCCACCGGTCAATAAAAAGCTGAAGAAGAGTCTGGGTATAATTATGCCTTACTTTTTTCCAGTCGCCAACCTCATCATAAAGCGATGGAAGCTGGGTGCGAAGGTCATAATTCCATTTCTTCTGGAATTCTTCGAACAGATCAGGCGTCCAGCGGATGCCGCCTGGTGAATTAATCTGAGGCTCATCGGTGAATGTGCCGGGTACTGTAAGACCAAAATCTGATCCGATATTCTTCTCATAACCGGTCATTGTAATATCGATAAACTTCTGTGTTACACCCGGATAGAGCAGGTCGACATATGAGAATCCACCATACCAGTCGCTTTTACCATTATAGGTTTTTGAGAAAAGAAGGTATTTGCCTGTCTTCCCTTTTTCACCTTCGACTGTTGCTGTAACGTCAGCGAATTTTCCATCTCCCTCTTCCTTAAGGCAGAGATAATATTTTTCTGCAGTGTCAGGCAATGTTTCAACTCTCGTCATCTTCAGTCCCTGGCCCTGGTTGTACGATTCAGGCATTTGGTCCGGGACATTTCCACCCGCAAAGCCGCTGGGGTAGGAGTTCTCATCATAAATCCACACTTTCATTCCCATCTCCTTGCCTTTATCGACAGTATACCTGAAAAGTTCGAACCACTCATCAGAAAGGTATTCTGTCACCAGTCCGGGACGGGGATGAATGAATACCTGGAGGCTTCCCTGTTCCTTGAAATCATTCAGGTAATTATCGATTTCCTGTTTTGTGATCTTGTAATTCCACACAAAAAATGGTGCGGTAGTATACTCTGCC
Organism: Bacteroidia bacterium; assembly: GCA_026391595.1. Lineage (GTDB taxonomy): Bacteria > Bacteroidota > Bacteroidia > Bacteroidales > VadinHA17 > LD21. The sequence continues at coordinate 204 of JAPLDY010000230.1, read as the reverse complement.
GAAGGTGCTGCAAATTCTGCTTTCAGCGATTTGAAGTCATTGATCTTGACTTCATTAATGGCTTCTTTCTTGCATGAAGAAGTACTGATTGTAATTGCAAATACAAAAAATGCTGATTTAATGATTGATGGTTTCATGGTTATAATATTGCCCGTTATTAATTTCCTGTCTTTACGCTTGTTAAATTACTTTATTAATTCACAT